>NZ_AKJK01000047.1 GCF_000282375.1 Pseudomonas sp. GM50 | reverse complement strand
CCGCCGCCATCGGCCATCCATGGCCGGGGGCGGCTACCGCGGCATCCTTGCCGCGGTGCCCCCTACGCAATGCCTGCGTTCGGCCTCTGGGAAAGGGGCAGGCAGATCAAGATCAAAAACCAAAGCAGAGCCACGGCAAGATCAAAAGATCGCAGCCTCGCTTCGCTCGACAGCTCCTACAGGGAAATGCGTTCACTTGAAGTCAGGCCGGCCGGTAGGCCGCCTCGCTTTTGCTTTTGCGGTGCACGCCCCCTCGAGAGGCCGAGCGGAGGTTCTGCGCAGTGGGCAACCCGGCATGGATGCCGGGTTAGCCGCGCACGGCCATGGATGGCCGATCGCGGCGGGCCCACGGAGCAGGACCGGAGCAAGGGCATGCCGAGCCTAGGCGAGGCACCGAACGAAAGGGGCAAGAGCCCTTTGGTTACTTTGGGGCTTTTCCAAAGTGACTCGCTGTAAGAGCGAAACCGCCAGCCGCCGCTACCGCAGAAACGGATATGTACCCGATCAAAAAGAACCAGCGATTGTTACATTTCCTGCAAAGCTGAATCAGACCCAGCCCCCTTTATCACCCACGGACAAAGCCTAGAATTGAGACATCGGAATCAACACGGAGTACGGAAAATGAAAACCTTGATCAGCCTGTTTCTGACCCTCGCCGCCACCTCGGCCCTGGCCGCCGGCAACGAGCCAGCCGCCACCTCGTACAACCCGGCGCAGCCGCTGGACATCGCCGAGGTGGTTTCAGTGACGAACACCGCAACCGCCTGCGGGGTTGTGCCTGCGACCATGGAATATGTCGATCATCAGGGCCAGACCCATCGCGTGACATACGAAGTCATGGGTGACTGCACCAGCAACCTGTGACCGCGGGGCTCATAACAGCTTCCACGTGTAGCTGAGGATCAGGCGGTTTTCGTCGATATCACTGCGGTAGTTGGAACGCGCCATCACATTGCGAACACGGATGCCGAGGCCTTTGAGACTGCCGCTCTGCAGCACATAGCCGATATCCAGATCGCGCTCGCGGTCCTTGCCTTCAAAGCCCTTGCCGGTGTCGACGTTATTGCCGGTGATGTAGCGCACGGTACTGGTCAGGCCGGGCATGCCGAGGGCCGCGAAGTCGTAGTCGTAACGTGCCTGCCAGGAGCGTTCGTCGGTGTACGCGAACTCGTAGGTCGGCACCTCGTTGCCCAGCGGTGAGATGTTGGCAAAGACTCGTGGGAAGGCGCTGTCGCCGAACATGCCCTGATAGCCGACATAAAACGTGTGGCCGCCGCGTTTGGCCGACAGCAAGGAGAAGAACGCCTGGTTGTCGATATTGCCCAGCAATTTTTTGCCGTCTTCGAGCGAATCGTAGTAGCCGAGGTTGGCACCCAGGGTCCAGTCGCCCATCGGCTGGCTGTGTTTGAGGCCGAGAAAGCGCTGGTTGTAGATATCTTCCAGTTGCCCGAACCAGGCACTGACCGAACTGCGTTTGTCATTGAAGGCGTAGTCGGCGCCGGCAAAGTTGAAACCATCGCTGCTGACCTGACGCTGCGGAACATGACCGAGCATGGCTTGCATCTTTTCGTCGCCGGCCTCGTTGCGCAGGCTGGTCGAGTTCAAGTGGCCGCCTTGCAAGGTCAGGCCATCGATTTCACTGGAGCTGATGCTTGCGCCCTGATAGCTGGGCGGCAGCAGACGGATATCGCTGAAGGCCAGCACCGGCAGGTTGGGTTGCAACTCACCCACTTTCAGCTCGGTCTTGGAGTAACGCATCTTCAGCGCACCTTCCAGACGGCTGTAATCATTTGCCGCGCGCCCGTCATCGTGCACCGGCAGCAAACCGGTATTGACCCGGTCCGGGCTGCTGTCGAGCTTGAGGCCGAGCAGGCCGATAACATCCACGCCAAAACCGACCGGGCCCTGGGTATAACCGGATTTGACGTTGAGGATGAAACCCTGCGCCCACTCTTCGGCCTTCGACTGTTGATTGGCCCCGACGATGTCCGAGAAGTCCCGACTGAAGTAGTAATTACGCGCCTGCAAGGTGGCCGTGGTGTCTTCGATAAAGCCGCCCTCGGCGGCCATCACGCCACTGGAAAAACCCGAGACGAGCGCCAGGGACAACACTGAACCGGTTGCTGGAAAAATCTGTTTCATCGCTGTTCTCTTATTGTTATTGATCGACAGGTTGAAGCGCTCCACCCGTGGCGGATTCGCCGCGAGGGATGGTGAAAACGGATAAGGATCAGGGTTGCGGTTACTTACTCGATCAGCGCGCCACCTCCTGCGCAGGGGCCGCTTGAGTCGCCGGCGCGGAACGCCGGGCACTCAACAGCACGTGCGTGACCATGCCGAAAATCAGCCCCCAAAAAGCGGCGGACAAACCAAACAACGACATGCCCGAGGCGGTGGTGAGAAAGGTCACCAGCGCGGCTTCGCGATCACCCGGCACGGCCATTGCGCCGGCCAGCGCCCCGGCTATCGCGGCGAACAGCGCCAGCCCGGCCAGGGCCGCGATCAGTTCCTTGGGGAACGCCGAAAACAACGAAACCAGCGTGGCACCGAAGATCCCCAGCACCAGGTAACACAGCCCGCCCACGACCCCGGCCACATAGCGTTTGCGCGGATCTTCATGGGCCTCGCGACCGGTACAAATGGCGGCGGTAATCGCCGCCAGATTCAACCCGTGGCAACCGAACGGTGCCAACAGCGCAGTGCCCAACGCACTGCTGGCGATAATCGGGCCGGCCGGCGTTGGGTAACCGCTGGCGCGCAGCACCGCCATGCCGGGAACAAACTGGCCGGTCAGCGCCACCATCACCAGCGGCAAGGCGACATTCAGCGTCGCACTCAGGCTGAACGCGGGGGTGATCCACATGGGCGTGGCCAAACCAATCACCAGCGCTTCGCGGTGCAAATCACCGGTGAGAAACGCAATCGAACAGCCCACCAGCAGCACCATCAACACTGCATAGCGCGGCATCACCCGCTTGCAGATCAGGTATATGGCAAACATCGCCAGCACCAGCAGCGGCTTACCTTGCAACGAGACGAACAACCCGGTGCCGAAGCTGAACAGAATCCCCGCCAGCATCGCCGCCGCAATCGCCGCGGGCAGTTTGCCGATGATCCGGTCAAACGCCCCCGACACCCCGACCAGAAAGATAATCAGGCTGCTGACCAGATACGCGCCCACCGCCTCCGGCATGGATATTCCCGGCAACAGGGCCACCAGCAACGCCGAGCCCGGTGCCGACCACGCGATGATCACCGGAACGCGATAACGCAGGCTCAAACCGATGCCGAGCACGGCGCTGCCGATGGAAATCGCCCAGACCCAGGACGACAACACTTCCCGCGAGAGGTGCGCGGTCTCGGCGGCCTGAAAGATGATCACCAAGGGGCCTGCGTAGGAAATCACCGTGGCGATAAATCCAGCGACGGCAGCAGACAGGGAAAAGTCCTGGAATAACGCTTTCATGAAACCTCGCCGCAAGACTCGTCAGGCGATACGTGGCACAGGGCCCGGCCGCTCTTGTTCGGAAAAAATCGTGTGGGTGACCAGGCAAGGCGACACGGCATGACGCCGTGCCGCCACTGCCGGGTTCAGGCGCTGGTCGGCGCCAGCGTCTGGGTGGCACCTTTGGCGCTGCGCTGACTGCAGATGGCGAACACGGTCATGGCGAGGGCGGCCACCGCACCGGGCAAGGCAAACGCCATGAAGTTCAGTTGCAGCGGCAGGCTGATCCCCAACAAGGCACCGCCCAGCAGCGGACCGACGATGGCGCCGTTGCGGCCGATGCCCGACGCCCAGCCCAAACCAGTGGAGCGGATGGTCATGGAGTAGAACTGCGCGGCGCAGGCGTACAACAGAATCTGCGAGCCTATGGTGGTGGCGCCGGCAAGGGCGATCAGCAGGTACAACACCGGCATCGGACTGTTGAAGCCGAGCAAGGTGATCGATACCGCAGCAATAACGAAGAACACCGCCAACACGCGCGGCAAGTTGAGCTTGTCGCCGAGTACGCCACCGCCGACCGCGCCAAAAATGGCGCCGAAGTTGAGCACCAGCAGGAACGACAGACTCGAGCCCAGGCTGTAACCGGCATTGGCCATCAGTTTCGGCAACCAGGAACTCAAGGCGTAGACCATCAGCAAGCAGCAGAAAAATGCCAGCCACAGCATCAGCGTGCGCAGCGCACGGCCCTCGCGGAACAGTTGCAACACCGGGGTGCCAGTGCCCTTCGCTTCGCTCATGTGCAATTGATCGCCGGCGTGTGCGACGTAAGCCGGGTCAACCCGTTCCAGGATGTTGCGCGCCTCTTCATCGCGTCCCTGACGCAGCATGAAACCCACCGACTCGGGCAGGAAGTACATGATCAACGGCAACAACAGCAACGGCAGCACCGCCACGTAAAACACTGACTGCCAGCCGAAACTGGGAATCAGCACGATGCCGAGCCCCGCCGAGAGCATGCCGCCCACCGAGTAGCCGCTGAACATGATCGCCACCAGCGTGCTGCGGATTTTCTTCGGCGCGTACTCGTTCATCAGCGCCACGACGTTGGGCATCACCCCGCCAATGCCCAGCCCGGCAACGAACCGGCAGAGGCCAAACTCGGTGGGGTTACGGGCAAATCCATTGAGCACGGTAAAACCGCTGAAGAGCATCACGCACAGGGTGATGGCTTTTTTGCGGCCGATCTTGTCCGACAGCGGGCCGAAAAACAGCGCGCCGAACATCATCCCGAACAGTGCATAACTTCCCAGCGCGCCGGCTTGCAGGGGACTGAGCCCCCACTCTTTCATCAACATCGGCAACACCACGCCGTAGATCACCAAATCGTATCCGTCGAAGATGATGATCAGGGCGCACCAGAACAGCACCATCCAGTGAAAGCGGTTGAATCGAGCGTTGTCGATAACCTCATGTACGTTGATCTTGCGCATGGCATCTATCTCTTGTTGTTGTTTTTTTAGAGTCGGTAACTAAGAGTCGGTAACGCGGCTAACGTCCGTACAGCCGAGGGTAGAGACGCCGGGCACGGGGCAATAGCCGCTTTGCGCAGATCGCTATCCGTTTTGTGCAATGCCCTGTAGCAACCCTGTAGAGGGTTGATTCATGGACTAGACTCACTCGGTTGGTGATGGAGTTGAACGTCAAGAGCAGAGGGGCCGTCCACGACTGACGCCAGGTTTGCTCGAAGCAATGCGCGATCTGCAAGCTGATAGCTGCACCTGCAGGGTCTATCTATCGGCAGTCAGCGACTGGCATAGGTGAGGCTTGGGTCATGGCAAAGGACAAGAAGAAAACCCCTGTTAAAAGCAACTCCGCTGAACCCTTGAAACTGAAGAACAAAGACTATCTTGAGCAGTTACGCCGACTGCATGTCGAGCTGGTCAAGTTGCAGGAATGGGTGAAAGAAAAGGGCATCAAGATCTGTATCGTCTTCGAAGGGCGGGATGGCGCCGGCAAGGGTGGGACGATCAAGGCGCTCACCGAGAGGGTGAGCCCGCGTGTCTTTCGGGTAGTGGCACTACCTGCACCGACCGATCGCGAGAAGAGCCAGATGTATATACAGCGCTACCTGGCGCACATGCCCGCGGCTGGCGAAGTGGTGATCTTCGATCGCAGTTGGTACAACCGCGCAGGGGTCGAGCGTGTGATGGGATTTTGTACCGATGAGCAGGTGACCCGTTTCCTGGCCCTGGCCCCCTTGATGGAACGCATGATGGTCGACTCCGGCGTCATGCTGTTCAAGTATTGGCTGGAAGTCAGCGAAGAGGAGCAGACCCGCCGGCTCGGGGCACGGATCAAGGATGGCCGCAAAACCTGGAAACTGACGCCCATGGATCTCAAGTCATACAGCCGCTGGTATGACTACTCACGCGCACGTGACGACATGTTCAAGGCGACCGACACCGATCATGCTCCCTGGCTTGTGGCCAACTCGAACGACAAGAAGCGGGCCCGCCTCAACATCATCTCTGATTTGCTCAGCCGTATTCCGTACAAGAATGTACCGCGTGAGAAAGTGATTTTGCCCAAGCGGCAGAAATCCGGCGGCTATCGTGAACCGGATTATCCGTTGCGGCGAATTCCGGAAAAATTCTGACGGCACGTTCAAGCGGATCTGCGCTGTACACCAAAGGGCCACAGTCCTATGAGCCATTCGGATGCTTCGCCTCCCGCCCCTGAACCGGGGCGGATTGCCCATCGGGATACCGGCGGCAACACCGGTTGGAGTCGCTGGCTGCCGGGACTGCGCACGCTACGCGGATACAAGATAGCCTGGTTGAGGCACGACCTCGTGGCCGGACTGGTGCTGACCACGATGCTGGTGCCTGTCGGCATCGCCTACGCAGTGGCATCGGGCGTACCCGGCATCTATGGTCTTTACGCGACCATCGTTCCGCTGCTTGCGTATGCGCTGTTCGGCCCCAGCCGGATTCTGGTGCTGGGGCCGGATTCCTCGCTGGCTGCCGTCATCCTCGCCGTCGTCCTGCCACTGTCCGGCGGTGATCCGCATCGTGCAATCGCCCTTGCGGGCATGATGGCGATCGTGTCGGGGGCGGTGTGCATCCTGGCCGGCATAGCGCGCCTGGGCTTTGTCACGGAGCTGCTTTCCAAACCGATCCGCTACGGGTACATGAACGGGATCGCGCTGACAGTATTGATCAGCCAACTGCCCAAGTTTTTCGGTTTTTCGATTGAATCCGACGGCCCGCTGAGAAACCTGTGGGCGATCGCTACGGCGATAATGGAGGGGAAAACCAACTGGACCGCCTTCATGGTCGGCGCAGCCACCTTGGTCGTGATTTTGCTGCTCAAGGGCAACAAGCGCGTGCCGGGCATTCTGATCGCCGTGGCGGGAGCGACCGTCGCCGTGGCTGTGCTGGACCTTGCCGCGCGCACTGGCATATCGGTCCTCGGCTCCCTTCCACAAGGCTTGCCTGCGTTCGCCATCCCCTGGATCACTAGCGCCGATATCGTCCCTGTCCTGATCGGCGGTTGCGCCGTTGCCCTGGTTTCGTTCGCCGATACCAGCGTGCTCTCGCGTGTCTATGCGGCACGGACCCGTACCTATGTGGACCCGAACCAGGAAATGGTGGGCCTCGGCGTCGCCAACCTGGCCGCCGGATTTTTTCAGGGTTTTCCAATCAGCAGCAGTTCGTCACGTACGCCCGTGGCCGAGGCCGCAGGTGCCAAAACCCAGCTGACTGGAGTCATCGGCGCACTTGCGGTTGCCTTACTGCTGGTGGTGGCGCCGGATCTGTTGAAGGATTTACCCACCAGCGCACTGGCTGCGGTGGTGATCGCCTCCGCCATCGGCCTGATCGAGGTCACCGACCTGCGACGAATTTATCGAATCCAGCGTTGGGAGTTCTGGCTGTCGATCGTCTGCACCGTCGGCGTGGCCGTGCTGGGCGCGATTGAAGGCATCGGCCTGGCCATCGTGATCGCCGTCATCGAATTCCTGTGGGATGGCTGGCGCCCTTACTCCGCAGTGCTGGGGCGCGCGGAAGGGGTCAAGGGTTATCACGACATCAAGCGCTATCCCGACGCACGCCTTGTCCCCGGCCTGGTACTGTTTCGCTGGGATGCGCCGTTGTTTTTCGCCAACGCCGAGTTGTTCCACGACCGAGTGCTCGACGCAGTGGCTGCATCGCCTACCCCCGTGCGCTGGTTGGTCGTTGCGGCGGAACCTGTCACCAGCGTGGACGTGACCTCTGCCGACATGTTGGCGGAGCTGGACGAAACCCTGCACACGGCGGGCATCAAGTTGTGCGTGGCCGAGATGAAGGACCCGGTCAAGGACAAGCTGAAGCGATTCGGGCTATTCGCGCGGCTTGGCGAAACGGCGTTCTTTCCAACAATAGGCACGGCAGTCGACAGCTATCTGATGATTCATCCGGTGGATTGGGAAGACGAGGATCGCTGAGTGGCACCGGAAACACTCAGCGACGGTCTTCATCAATGTTATCTGCCTTTGCCACTCTCTACAGGAGGCAATCAATGGTTCCCACGCCCATGCTCGAAAAGGTTTTTTCCCGAGACCTGCTCGATGTACTGATTCGTGCCGGAGTGATTGCCGTCCTGGTGATGTTCTGCTTTCAGATATTCAGCCCATTCCTCGACCTGATGCTGTGGTCGGTGATCCTGGCAATCACCCTCTACCCCTTGCAAGTCAGGTTCAAAAGCAAGCTGGGGAACAGAGACGGGATCACCGCGACGCTGATCGTATTGATCGTCATCAGTATTCTTATGGTGCCTATTTACTTGTTGGGAGCCTCGATTGCGGATTCCGTGGAGAGGGTCATGACCATGGTCAAAACCGACAGTTTCCATATTCCGCCACCGTCCGATGCGATAGCCAGCTGGCCACTGGTGGGCGAACCTCTTTATAACTTGTGGGCGCAAGCCACCACTGACCTGCCCGATCTGGCACACAAGTTCATGCCGCAGATCAAAGGTGTCAGCCTCTCCCTGCTGAGCAAGCTTGCGGGTGTCGGCATGGGGCTCCTTTTATTCATCGTCGCCCTGATTATTGCCGGTATTTTTTTAGCGTATGGCGAGAGCGGCCACAGCAGCGCGGTGCAAATCGTTTCGCGCTTCAGCGGTCCGATCAACGGGCCGAAAATCGCCGATCTGTGCACCGCGACCATCCGGGCAGTGGCGTTGGGGGTGGTCGGTATCGCCTTCATCCAGATGCTGTTGGTGGGCATCGGCTTTGTGTTCATGGGCGTCCCAGGCGCCGGCCTTCTCGCCTTGGCGGTGCTGCTGCTTGGCATCATGCAATTACCGGCCACCCTGATTACCCTGCCGGTCATCGTCTTTGTTTTCATGAGCGAAGGAGCCAGTACCGCGACCATTGTGTTTGCCATTTATGTCTTCATCGCAGGATTGGTCGATAACGTCCTCAAACCGCTGCTGCTGGGTCGTGGTGTCGATGTACCGATGCCTGTGGTGCTGATCGGTGCCTTGGGCGGCATGGTCACGGGCGGTATCCTCGGCCTGTTTATCGGCCCTGTGATACTCGCGGTCGGCTATCAGCTGTTCTGGGAATGGGTGGATCAAGTACAAGAACCCGGGCCAGACAACCAGGAACAGACCTGACACGGCGGCAGAGGATATTCCCATGCTGTTGAATCTACTGGCCGGCCTTCCCGTGATGTTGTTCTGCCTGCTGATGCAAGCCATTTTCGTGACTATATGCCTGCGTCATTACGTGCATTTCAGGCATGCCCAACCCGCTGAATCGCAATGGCTGAATATCCTGTTGTTGTCGATGGTGATGCTGCTGATGTTGCTGAGTAATTTCGTGCAGATCGTCATCTGGGCCACGCTGTTCATGCTGCTCGATGAGTTCGACGAATTCGCCACCGCGCTGTATCACTCGGCGGTCAACTTCGCCACGCTAGGCTACGGCGACATCATCATGTCCTCACGCTGGCGTCTGCTTGGCCCATTGGAGGCAGCCAACGGAATCCTGATGTTTGGTGTCTCCACCTCGGTGATGACCGCTGCAGTGATGGAGGTCATAAAGCACAACATGGAGAGGCTAAAGCGTGAACACCCATAGGCATGCCAGAAAAAACGGGTAAGACTCTGTCTGAAGAAATCGCGACAGACTTATTATTCAGATCACATTTGAACGCTAAGCTTGGGCCTATGGATGATTCAGATTATTTACGCCTGCTGACCATCGCGGCCGAGCAAGCCAACACGTTCCTCTCCAATGCCCGCAAATGGGAGCGTGAGCGTTGGGTATGCCAGCGCCTGCTGCAAGGCCTGAACATTCCCTATCGCGCCGACGAATTTGCCCCCGCCGGGGAGCCGCCGGACGTGTTGTTCCGCGACGCGAATTTCGAGGTGTTTTTCGTGCTCGACGAAGGCCGGCGCCTCAACGACGAATGGCGCGACGAGTTGCAACGTCGGCGCAGCGCGTTTTCCCTGAGCCAGCTAGTGCGCCGCGAGGCCAAGCCCCGGCGCATCCCGGCCAATGAATTTCTGCTGAGACTGGCGCCGACCTTGCGCAAAAAAGCCCACAACTACAAAGAGCGTGGCATGGACCTGGGGGAGCTGGACATCATCGCCTTCGCCAGCCTCAAGCGGGAAGTGCTGGACCTCAACAGCCACTTTCCGCCCCCCACCGAATACCTGCGTCAAGGCTGGCGCTCGTTGTCGCTGGTCGGCCCGACCTTTGCCCGAGTGTTGTTCGCACACCCCGAGGCCCCGGATTTCCTGCGCAGCAACCTGGGTCGCAGCATCGTCTTCGACGTCGGGATCAGCCTGTGAGTCCGTTGCAGGAGTTGGTCGCCGAGTGTTACAAAGTGGAATCATTCGCCATTCCCGCCAGCAACTATGCTCAGTTCCACACCGAACAGGTCGCAACATCGCTGCGCGCTGTAGCGTCTACACATTCAGCAACGTCTACCTGACGAGGCCTTTATGACCAGCCGCCTGAACCCCGACGACCAGAAGCATGTCGAAGAGTACCTGAACCTGTCCCAGCACCAAGTCGAGCGCCGGCCTTTCCGGCCGTGGATGCTCCTGGTGCTGGTGTTGGCAGTGACCATGGGTTTAGGCCTGTTGAGCCGACTTATCAGTTACCTGACGCTATGAGCTGCATCGCGCTCGCTCGGTTGACTGCACCGATTTCTTTTAGCCTTGCGAGATATCCCCATGACTCATCGTATTGTCATCGTTGGCGGCGGCGCCGGCGGTCTGGAGTTGGCTACCCGTCTGGGTAAGACTCTGGGCAAGCGCGGCACGGCCAGTGTGATGCTGGTCGACGCGAACCTGACCCACATCTGGAAACCGCTGTTGCACGAAGTGGCGGCAGGTTCCCTGAACTCTTCCGAAGACGAACTCAACTATGTTGCCCAGGCAAAATGGAACCACTTCGAGTTCCAGCTGGGGCGCATGAGCGGGCTCGATCGCGCACAGAAGAAAATCCAGCTGGCCGCCACCTACGACGAGGCCGGTCTGGAGCTGGTGCCGGCGCGCGAAGTGCCTTACGACTCGCTGGTGATTGCCGTCGGCAGCACCACCAACGACTTCGGCACTCAAGGCGCGGCGCAGCACTGTCTGTTCCTCGACACCCGCAAACAGGCCGAGCGCTTCCATCAGCAACTGCTCAATCACTACCTGCGCGCCCACGCCGGGCAAACCGACGCGGTGCAACAGATCAGCGTGGCCATCGTCGGCGCCGGTGCCACCGGGGTCGAACTGGCCGCGGAACTGCACAACGCCGCCCATGAACTCGCGGCCTACGGCCTGGACCGGATCAAACCGGAAAACATGCACATCACCCTGATCGAAGCCGGACCGCGGGTGCTCCCTGCGCTGCCGGAACGAATCGGCGGCCCTGTGCATAAAACCCTGGAGAAACTCGGGGTCAATGTCATGACCAATGCGGCAGTCAGCGAAGTGACGGCAGACAGCCTGATTACCGCCGATGGCCAAGTGATCAACGCCAGCCTCAAAGTCTGGGCCGCCGGGATTCGTGCGCCGGGTTTCCTCAAGGACATCGATGGCCTGGAAACCAACCGCATCAACCAGCTGCAAGTGTTGCCGACCCTGCAAACCACCCGCGACGAGAACATCTTCGCCTTCGGTGACTGCGCGGCCTGCCCACAACCGGGCACGGATCGCAATGTGCCGCCGCGCGCCCAGGCCGCGCACCAGCAGGCTTCGTTGCTGGCCAAATCGCTGAAACTGCGGATCGAAGGCAAAGCCCTGCCGGAATACAAATACACCGATTACGGTTCGCTGATTTCGCTGTCGCGTTTCTCGGCTGTGGGTAACTTGATGGGCAACCTGACCGGCAGCGTGATGCTCGAGGGCTGGCTGGCGCGGATGTTTTACGTGTCGCTGTATCGCATGCACCAGATGGCGTTGTATGGCGCGTTCCGCACGGCGATGTTGATGCTCGGCAGCAAGATTGGGCGCGGGACTGAGCCGCGGCTGAAGCTGCATTAACAAAACACAATCCACTGTGGGAGCGAGCCTGCTCGCGATAGCGTCTGAACAGTCGACATCAATGTCGCCTGACACACCGCCATCGCGAGCAGGCTCACTCCCACATTTGTTCTTCATCAACCCGAAGATCTGTGTCTCACTGTATCTCCCCCGTGATTCCATCCCTTCGCTTACAAAGCCCCCCCTTGCGCGACACAGTAGCGATACACCACGCCCGCTAAATGGCCACACCCGAGCAAGGCACTGCCTGCTTCGGTCATCGCCGCACTCACGTGGCGTCCTTTATCGAGCGGTTGTGTCGTGCAACCCAGGAGATTTGTAATGTCCCGTACTCTCAACAAAAACACCGTTGGCCTGCTCGGCGCTGTCCTGGCCGGCGGCATGATGTTGTCCGGTTCCGTGTTCGCTTCGCAGCCGCTGACTCAAGGCTACCTGCTGGCCTCGGCGGAACAGGTCGTGAAGACGCCCGAAGGCAAATGTGGCGAAGGCAAGTGCGGCGATGCCTCGATGGCGAAAACCGATTCGGATAGCGACGGCAAAGTATCCCGTGCCGAATTCCTGAAAGTCGCGCCGAAGTCCAATTTTGACAAGATCGACACCAACCATGACGGCTTCATCGACGAGCAAGAGGCTTACGACAACGTAAAAGCCAACTTCGAAGCCAATGGCAAGAAAATGCCAAAAGGTCTGTTCGAGCACTTGAAAGACCAAGACGGCGCCTAAGCTTGCGAGAACCAAACCGCGCTTTTCCTTCGGGAAGCGCGGTTTTTTTTCGTCTGGCGGATTTACACCTGGAAGCGCTGCACCATGGTTCGCAACGAATTGGCCAGCTGTGAAAGCTCATGGCTTGAGGCACTGGTCTGATCGGCGCCGGCGGCGGAGCGCACCGACAAATCGCGAATATTCACCAGGTTGCGATCGACCTCACGCGCCACTTGTGCCTGCTCTTCAGCGGCGCTGGCAATCACCAGATTGCGCTCGTGAATCTGGTGGACCGACTCGGTGATGGTCTGCAACGCCTCCCCCGCTCGCTCCGCCAAGGCCAATGTACTGGCCGCGCGCGAGGAACTGGCTTGCATGGAATCCAGCGCCTGGGTTGAACCGGTGCGCATGCCCTGAACCATTTGCTCGATTTCCTGGGTCGATTGCTGCGTGCGGTAAGCCAAGGCACGCACTTCGTCGGCGACCACCGCGAAACCTCGACCGCTTTCGCCGGCCCGGGCCGCTTCGATGGCGGCGTTGAGGGCCAGCAAGTTGGTCTGTTCAGCAATGGCCCGAATCACATCCAGCACCTTGCCAATGTCCTGCGACTGGTTGGCCAGCGATTGCACCAACCCGCCCGTCGTCTGCACGTCGCTGGCGAGGGCGCTGATGGCACTGACAGTTTCGCTGACCCGCGCTTGACCGACGTGCGCCGACTCACTGGATTGGCGCGTGGCGTCGGAAGTAGACACTGCGTTGCGTGCAACCTCCTCCACCGCCGTGGTCATTTCGGTGACGGCCGTCGCGGCTTGCTCAATCTCGTTGTTCTGCTGTTGCAGGTTCTGCGTACTGTCGAGGGTGACTGCGTTCAATTCATCGGCCGCCGTCGCCAGTTGCGTCGCCGAACCGCTGATGCCCTGCAAAGTTTCACGCAGGTTGTGTTGCATGGTCGCCAGCGCCTTGAGCAAGCGGCTCACTTCATCGTTGCCATGGGTTTCGATGGGGCGAGTCAGATCGCCTCGTGCCACGTTTTCTGCGGCATGCAACGCTTCGCTCAAAGGTTTGACGATGCTGCGGGTCAGCAGCATGGCCAGGCCGACGGTGGCCAATGCCGCCAATGCGATAAACAGGCTGACGATCATCCTCGATGTTTCGTAATGCGCTGCAGATTTCTGGCTCTCGGCGGCGACTTGTTTGGCGAACAGATCCGCCAGGTCATTGAGCTGTTTACCCGAGCCATCGACCACGGTTTTCATGTCTATCAACAGCAATTTGGTCAATTCGTCGCGGCGTCCCTGTTCGGCCAGGGAGAACGATTGAGCAATACCGGAACGATAAGCCGCGAAGGTGGTTTTGAACTGGTCATACAAGGCTTTGCCTTCGACTGTGTTGACCAACCTGTCATACGCCGCAATCTTCTCGCTCAACTCTTTGTCGCGAGTGTCCATCTGGCCGCGGTAGACAGGGATGTTCTTCGGATCCTGATCCAGGGCCATGCGCAAGGAAATGGTACGGATGCGCAGCATGATTTCGCGGATCTCGTCACCGCCGCGAATGCTCGGCAACCATTGTTTCTCCACCGCCAACTCGCTGTCACGAATGCTCGACATCTGCCCCAGGGCAAAAATCCCGAGCAAAGCGACCAATACGGCGATCAGGGCAAACCCCAAGGCTGCCCGAGGAGCGATATTTAACTGTCGAAGCACCATAACGAACGCCCTTTTCTTGTAGTGGCTTGGATAAGGGGCGTTGTTTCGGCAGTACCCCGTCGCCTCGTTATCGGCAAGTCGTACGATGACTGAAGTGTTATTTCTCGACGACAAAAAATCGAAGACAAAAAAAATCCCCGTATCTTTCGATACGAGGATTTCTAATATGGTCGGGGTAAGGGGATTCGAACTCCTGACATCCTGCTCCCAAAGCAGGCGCGCTACCGGACTGCGCTATACCCCGGTAAAAAAAAGGCACCTTTGAAAGGCGCCTTCTGCGAACAGAGCTTTTGGCGTCTGATCTTAAGATTCGATTCCAGCGTTAACTGGTTTCAAAAATGGTGGGTCGTGTGGGATTCGAACCTACGACCAATTGGTTAAAAGCCAACTGCTCTACCAACTGAGCTAACGACCCAAAAATGGTCGGGGTAAGGGGATTCGAACTCCTGACATCCTGCTCCCAAAGCAGGCGCGCTACCGGACTGCGCTATACCCCGGCTTGAAATTGGCTCCGTGACCAGGACTCGAACCTGGGACCCAATGATTAACAGTCATTTGCTCTACCGACTGAGCTATCACGGAACTACATATTTCAATTACAACTGTGAAGCTTGCTTCACCTCTTCGACCCGTTCGCATCGCTGCGTTCGTGTGTCTGAGGCGCGCTATTCTACAATCTTAAGCACCTCTGTCAACCCCCTAAATTGCTTTCAAGTTAATGATTTGCAACTTATTTCAGATTCCTGCTTGGGGAGCAGAAACCCCTCGGGGTGACTTACTGCGGGGCGCACTTTACAAGCCTTTTCCTTTGAGTTCAACAGCCTGGCGAAAAAAAGGCCTCGCAATGCGAGGCCTTCTGTTATTGCACTGCCGCCGAGCGTCAGACGAAAACGATCTCGTCGTTTTCCACGACACCTTTGGCGGTATCGCCGGGCATGAATCGACCCGACAGAATCAGCTGTGCCAGCGGGTTCTCGATCCAGCGCTGGATCGCTCGTTTGAGCGGTCGTGCGCCATACACCGGGTCGTAACCGACAGCAATCAGCTTATCCATCGCTTCGGGACTCAGCTCAAGCTTCAGCTCGCGCTCGGTCAGGCGGCTACGCAGGCGACCCAACTGGATCTCGGTAATGCCGGCGATCTGATCCCGAGCCAGCGGCTCGAAAATCACCACTTCGTCGACCCGGTTGATGAACTCCGGCCGGAAGTGCGTGGAAATCGCATCCATCACTGCCGCGCGCTGCGCTTCGCGATCCCCTACCAGCTCCTGGATCTGCACCGAACCAAGGTTGGAGGTCATGACGATCACAGTATTCTTGAAATCCACCGTGCGGCCATGGCTATCGGTCAAACGGCCATCTTCAAGCACTTGCAGCAAGATGTTGAACACGTCCGGATGGGCCTTCTCGACCTCGTCCAGCAGGATCACCGAATAAGGTTTGCGACGCACCGCCTCGGTCAGGTAACCGCCCTCTTCATAGCCCACGTAGCCCGGTGGCGCGCCGATCAGTCGAGCCACGGAATGTTTCTCCATGAACTCGGACATGTCGATCCGCACCATCGCCTCTTCGGTATCGAACAGGAACTCGGCCAGCGCCTTGCACAGCTCGGTTTTGCCGACACCGGTCGGGCCGAGGAACATGAACGAACCGCTCGGGCGATTCGGGTCGGACAACCCGGCGCGGGAACGCCGCACCGCGTTGGAAACGGCGATCACCGCTTCGTCCTGACCGATTACACGCTGGTGCAACAGGCTTTCCATCTTCATCAGTTTTTCGCGCTCGCCCTCGAGCATTTTCGCCACGGGGATGCCGGTCCACTTCGACACGACTTCGGCGATCTCTTCTTCGGTCACCTTGCTGCGCAGCAACTGGTTTTCGCTTTTGCCGTGCTGATCGACCATTTGCAGGCTGCGCTCCAGGTCCGGGATCACCCCGTATTGCAACTCGGCCATGCGATTCAAGTCGCCCTTACGGCGCGCGGCTTCCAGCTCCTGACGGGACTGTTCGATCTTCTGCTGGATCTGCGCCGAACCCTGGACTTCGGCTTTTTCCGAGTTCCAGATTTCTTCGAGGTCCGAGTATTCACGCTCGTGACGAACGATTTCTTCCTGTAGCTTTTCCAGACGTTTCTTCGCCGCGTCGTCGCTCTCTTTCTTCAGCGCCTGGGATTCCACCTTCAGCTGAATCAGACGACGTTCCAGACGGTCCAGCACTTCCGGCTTGGAATCGATCTCCATACGGATGCGGCTGGCGGCTTCGTCGATCAGGTCGATGGCTTTGTCCGGCAGCTGACGATCAGTGATGTAGCGATGACTGAGCTTGGCCGCGGCGATGATCGCGCCGTCAGTGATCGCCACCTTGTGGTGAACCTCGTAGCGCTCTTTCAGGCCACGCAGGATGGCAATGGTGTCTTCTTCGCTCGGCTCATCCACCAATACTTTCTGGAAGCGCCGCTCGAGGGCCGCGTCCTTCTCTATATATTGGCGGTACTCGTTGAGCGTGGTCGCGCCGACGCAGTGCAGTTCACCGCGAGCCAATGCCGGTTTGAGCATGTTGCCGGCGTCCATCGAGCCTTCGCCCTTGCCGGCGCCGACCATGGTGTGCAGTTCGTCGATGAACAGAATGATCTGCCCTTCCTGCTTCGACAGTTCATTAAGCAGGGATTTGAGGCGTTCTTCGAACTCGCCGCGGTATTTGGCACCGGCAATCAGAGCCCCCATGTCCAGAGACAACAGACGCTTGCCTCTCAGGCCATCCGGCACTTCACCGTTGATGATGCGCTGGGCCAGGCCTTCGGCGATGGCGGTTTTACCCACGCCAGGCTCACCGATCAGTACCGGGTTGTTCTTGGTGCGGCGTTGCAGGACCTGAATGGTGCGACGAATTTCGTCGTCACGGCCGATCACCGGATCGAGCTTGCCCTCTTCGGCGCGCTTGGTCAGGTCGATGGTGTACTTGTCGAGCGCCTGACGTGATTCTTCGTGGTTGGCATCATTGACTGCCTCACCGCCGCGCAGGTTGTTGATTGCATTTTCCAGGGCTTTCTTGCTCACGCCCTGGCCCAGCAACAATTTGCCGAGCTTGCTGTTCTCGTCCATGGCGGCGAGCAGCACCAGTTCGCTGGAGATGAATTGGTCGCCCTTCTGCTGGGCCAGGCGATCAGCCTGATTCAGCAGACGCGCCAGATCTTGCGACATGTTCACATCGCCAGTCGGATTCTGGATTTTTGGCAGCTGATCGAGGGCTTTAGTCAGCTCTTTACGCAAGCTGTTGACGTCAAAACCCACCTGCATCAGCAGGGGTTTGATCGAACCACCCTGCTGTTCAAGCATGGCCTGCATCAAATGCGCCGGCTCAATGGCCGGATGATCGAGGCCGACGGCCAGGGATTGGGCGTCGGACAAGGCTAACTGCAACTTGCTGGTTAAACGGTCTATACGCATGGGTCACCTTCCTTTTGAGCAGGCCGGACCTATAAACATCCTGAATGAAGAAACCTGCCAGATACCGCTATAGATGCGGTCGATTCTGGGAGATTCAAGCGTCGTGATGTTGATGCAGATCAGAGAAGTCTAGCGTTCAAGCCAGACCAAGGAGGCAAACCGGCCGGTGCGTGGACTACGGCGGTAAGAAAAGAAGCGAGGATCGGTCACGGTGCAGAAACCGCCACCATAAACAGCGGTAACCCCGCGAGCGGCCAGACGTAAACGCGCCAGCTCATAGATGTCGGCCATGAACTTGCCGGCATTCTGGCTCGGCACAAAAGCTTTGGCGGCTTCGGGCAATTGCTCGACGAAGGTTTCGCGCACTTCCGGGCCGACTTCAAAGGCTTGTGGGCCAATGGCCGGGCCAAGCCAGACCAGCACGTCTTCAGGCGGCACGGCCAGACTGTCGAGTGTCGCTTCCAGCACACCCGCCGCCAACCCGCGCCAACCGGCATGGGCGGCAGCGACGCGGGTGCCGGCACGGTCGCAAAACAGCGCCGGAAGGCAGTCGGCGGTCATCGCGGTGCAAGCGATACCGGGTGTCGCCGTCCAGCTGGCGTCAGCGGTGGCTACCAGGCCTGGATCCGCTTGGGCCACGACAATGCCGTGAACCTGCTTTAACCAGGCTGGCTGAATAGAGAAATGATTGGTGAGGCGACGGCGGTTCTCGGCGACAGCTTCGGGGCTGTCATCGACATGATCGCCCAGGTTGAGGCTGTCGAACGGCGCCAGACTGACGCCGCCCGCACGGGTGGTAACGCAGGCTTTCACCCCGGCAGGCGCAGGCCAGTCGGGAATCAGCCAGTCACTCATCCGATGAACGCCTCGCGGTCTTGCTTGAGCAGCGACAGCAACCAGACGAAGTCATCCGGCAGTGGCGATTCCCAGCTCATGCGTTTGCCGGTGGTCGGATGATCCAGCTCCAGGAAGCGCGCATGCAGCGCCTGACGCGGGAAGTTCTTCAGGGATTCGACCATGGTCACACTGGCGGCCGGCGGAATTCGGAAACGACCGCCATAGGCAGGATCTCCGACCAACGGGTAGTTGATGTGCGCCATGTGCACGCGAATCTGGTGCGTACGACCGGTTTCCAGCTTCACCCGCACGTGAGTGTGGGAGCGGAAACGCTCGAGCACGCGGTAATGGCTGACGGCTTGCTTGCCACCTTCCATCACGGCCATGCGCTGGCGTTGCTGGCCATGACGACCGATCGGCGCGTTGATCTTGCCGCCGGCTGTCACGACACCAATCACGATGCACTCGTAGATCCGGCTTACGCTGCGGCTCTGCAATTGCGTGACAAGCTGTGTCTGCGCCTGAATGGTCTTGGCCACCACCATCAAACCGGTGGTGTCCTTGTCCAGGCGATGCACGATACCGGCGCGGGGCACATTGATAATGTCCGGCACGTGGTGCAGCAAGGCGTTGAGCAAGGTGCCGTCAGCGTGACCGGCAGCCGGATGCACCACCAGGCCCGCAGGCTTGTTGATCACCAGGATGTCGTCATCTTCATAGACGATGTCCAGCTCGATGTCTTGAGCGATCCATTCGCCCTGAGCTTCCTGCTCGGCAGTCAGCTCAAGAATGGCGCCACCGTGAACGATGTCTCGCGGGCGGATAACCGCCCCATCCACAGTCAGGCGGCCGTCTTTGATCCAGGCGGAAAGGCGCGAGCGCGAGTGCTCAGCGAATAATTGTGCGGCGACTTGATCGAGGCGTTGGCCGCCCAATTCGGACGGCACCTCTGCGCGAAGTTCAATTTTATCGGACATGCTCAGACTAGGCGTCGGCACAGCCTTTGGTTTCGGCTGCGCGCTTGTGGTTAAATACGGCGTCTTTTGCCCCGAGGCTTTTCAACGGGGCACTCATCATAACAGGACGGCCCCGCCCAAGACAGCGGCCGTCATAGGGACGCAAGCCGCCATGCAAGTGAAACACCTGCTGCTGATCGCCATCCTCGCATTGACCGCTGCTTGCTCATCGAAGGAAGTCGTAGACGAAAACCTGAGCGAAGTCGAGCTGTACCAGCAGGCTCAGCACGATCTGGACAACAATAGCTACACCGCCGCCACAGCCAAGCTGAAGGCGCTGGAGTCGCGTTATCCGTTCGGTCGCTACGCCGATCAGGCTCAACTCGAGCTCATCTACGCCAACTACAAGAACACCGAGCCTGAGGCTGCGAAATCCGCCGCCGAGCGTTTCATTCGTCTGCACCCGCAGCACCCGAACGTGGATTACGCCTACTACCTCAAGGGTCTGACCTCTTTCGACCAGGACGTCGGCCTGTTGTCGCGTTTTCTGCCGTTGGACATGACCAAGCGTGACCCGGGCGCCGCTCGCGACTCCTACAACGAGTTCGCGCAGCTGACCAGCCGCTTCCCGAACAGCCGCTACTCGCCGGACGCCAAGCAGCGCATGATCTACCTGCGCAATCTGCTGGCGGCCTACGAGATTCACGTTGCCGACTATTACCTGACCCGTCAGGCCTATGTCGCCGCCGCGAACCGTGGTCGTTACGTGGTGGAAAACTTCCAGGAAACCCCTTCGGTCGGTGACGGCCTGGCGGTGATGACTGAAGCCTACCAGCGTCTGCACCTGGACGAACTGGCCGCAACCAGCCTCGAAACCCTGAAGCTCAACTACCCGAACCACCCAAGCCTGGTGGACGGTCAGTTCGTGCCCTCGAAGGACGAAGCCGACAACCGTTCGTGGCTGAGCAAGGCCACCCTGGGCCTGATCGAATCCCGTCCGCCGCTGCCGCCGGGTGAAACCCGCGCCAACCAGGACGTGCAGAAGCAGTTCCAGGATGCCAAGGACGCGATTCCGAACGAGCTCAAGCCTAAAGATGAAAACGGCGATGTGATCGAAGAAGAGCAGCACGAGTCTGAAGCCAACAACGCCGACCGCTCGTGGTTCAGCTACATGACCTTCGGCGTGTTCGACTGACGCTGGGGTGTTATGCCGAGAAGGCGCCTTTCGAGGCGCCTTTTTTATTACCGGATTTCAGGGGCGGGCGTATTGCGCTGTGCGCCTGACCCGTCCTTGGCTAAACTGCCAATTCACTAGTCAAAAAGCAGCTCACCATGCTTCGTTTATTGTTCTGGATCGCCCTGATTGCCGCTGCGGTATGGCTCTGGCGCAAGTTCAAGGCCCCGGCTCCGGGCGCCAACACGCCGCGCGAGCAAGATGCTCCGCCCATGGTCCGCTGTGCTCATTGCGGCGTACACCTGCCCCGCGACCGTGCACTGAGCCTTCAACAACAGTGGTATTGCAGCCAGGCTCACCTTGAGCAAGGCCCGGGCTCCAGTGGTCGCTGAGGCCTCCAGTCCCGGCAACAAACAGGCCCAGCGATTGCTGCGCCTCTATCACCTCTACCGTTTAAGCATCGGCATCACCTTGGTGCTGTTGATCTCCAGCAACATGGACAACCAGTTGCTGACGTTCGCCAATGACGACTTGCTGCGTAACGGCAGCTGGTTGTACCTGGTGCTGAATATCCTGCTGGTGGTCTTTCAGGGGAACACCCGTCGCCCGGCACAGTTATTCAGTCTGGCGCTGGTCGATGTCCTGCTGCTATGCGGCCTGTTCTATGCCGCTGGCGGCATGCCTAGCGCCATCGGCAATCTGTTGATCGTGTCAGTGGTCATCAGCAACACCCTGCTGCGCGGGCGCATCGGCCTGCTGATTGCAGCCGTTGGCGCCCTCGGCATCGTGGGTTTGAGCTTCCTTCTGAGCTTCAGCCACCCCACCAGCCCCAACGATTACCTGCAAATCGGCACGCTCGGCGCCCTGTGTTTTGCCGCAGCATTGTTGGTGCAAGGCTTGATCCGAAGGCTGGAGGTCAGCGAAACCCTGGCCGAGCAAAGGGCCAGCGAAGTGCTCGGCCTCGAAGCCCTCAACGCACTGATCCTGCAACGCATGCGCACGGGCATTCTGGTGCTCGACGACCAACGGCGTGTGCAACTGGCCAATCACAGCGCCTTGACCTTGCTGGGGCAGGAAAAACTGGATGGCCAGTTGATCGACGACTATTCGATACCATTGGTCGAAAGGCTCCAACTGTGGCTCAACAATCCGACTTTGCGCCCGCAAAGCTTGAAAATCGCCAGCAATGGGTTGGAGCTGCAACCAAGCTTTATTGCCCTGGACCAAAGCCCGCACCACCAGACGCTGGTTTTTCTCGAAGACCTCGCCCAAATCGCCCAACAGGCCCAGCAACTCAAACTCGCCGCCCTCGGTCGCCTGACTGCCGGTATTGCCCATGAGATCCGTAATCCACTGGGTGCCATTAGTCATGCCGCCCAGTTACTGCAGGAATCCGAGGAACTGAACGGCGCGGATCGGCGTCTGACACAGATTATTCAAGACCACTCTCAGCGAATGAATCGGGTAATCGAAAACGTCCTGCAACTGTCCCGTCGCCAGCAAACCGTTCCGCAACGGCTGGATCTACGGCCGTGGCTGGAGCACTTTGTCGCTGAAACGCGCGAAGGGGCGACCGAACGTCAGCAAATTCACCTGAGCATCGGTTCGGGGAACTTCAAAACCCTGATGGATCCGAATCAGCTGACCCAGATTCTCGACAATCTGCTGCGCAACGCCTGGCGCCATAGCGCGCTGAAGCACGCTCAGGCCCAAGCCTGGCTTGCGTTGTACCTCGACCCGGAGAGCCAGTTACCGACTCTTGAAGTCCTGGACGATGGCCCCGGCGTGGCGCCGGACCAGCGCTCGCACTTGTTCGAACCGTTTTTCACCACCAGCAGCCAGGGTACTGGCCTGGGGCTTTATCTGTCCCGTGAGCTGTGCGAAAGCAATCAGGCCCGCCTAGACTTCAAACCACGCCAAGGCGGCGGCTGCTTTCGCATCACTTTTGCTCACGGACGGAAACAAAGTTGAACATGAGCCCCCGGCAAAAAATCCTGATCGTCGACGACGAGCCGGATATCCGCGAACTCCTGGAAATTACCCTGGGACGGATGAAACTCGACACTTTCAGTGCGCGCAATCTCGCCGAAGCGCAAGCACTGCTGGCACGGGAGACATTCGACCTGTGCCTGACCGACATGCGCCTGCCCGACGGCACCGGTCTGGCGCTGGTGCAGCACATCCAGCAGCGCTATGCGCAAGTGCCGGTGGCGATGATCACCGCCTACGGCAGCCTGGAGACGGCAATCAACGCCCTCAAGGCTGGCGCCTTCGATTTCCTGACCAAACCGGTCGACCTCACCCGCCTGCGCGAACTGGTCACCAGCGCGCTGAGTTTGCCTGCGCCAGGCGACGCCAGCAGTACCATCGACCGTCGCCTGCTGGGCGACTCACTGCCAATGCGCAGCCTGCGCAAACAAATCGACAAACTGGCCCGCAGCCAGGCTCCGGTGTACATCAGCGGCGAGTCCGGCAGCGGCAAGGAGCTGGTCGCTCGACTGATCCACGATCAAGGCCCGCGCGCCACCCGCCCATTCGTGCCGGTGAACTGTGGGGCGATTCCGTCTGAATTGATGGAAAGCGAATTTTTCGGCCATCGCAAAGGCAGTTTCAGCGGCGCCATCGAAGACAAACCCGGGCTGTTCCAGGCTGCCCAGGGCGGCACTTTGTTCCTCGATGAGGTGGCAGACCTGCCGCTGGCGATGCAGGTCAAACTTTTGCGGGCCATTCAGGAGAAAGCCGTTCGCAGCATTGGTGGGCAGCAGGAAACCGTGGTCGATGTGCGCATACTCTGCGCCACCCACAAAGACCTCGATACCGAAGTCGCCGCCGAACGCTTTCGCCAGGACTTGTACTACCGTCTGAACGTGATCGAGCTGCGGGTGCCGCCCTTGCGCGAACGCCGCGACGACATTGAGCTTCTGGCCAACAATATGCTCAAGCGACTGGCGACCGGCACTGGCCAACCCGCTGCAAAACTCCACCCGCAAGCCCTCGATGCACTGAAAAGCTATCGTTTTCCAGGAAACGTGCGGGAATTGGAGAACATGCTTGAGCGAGCGCACACCTTGTGCGAGAACAAACAGATCGAAGCCAGCGATCTGCGCCTGGCTGAAGGTAACTGTAACCCGGACGGCGACGTGCCGGACCTCACGCAAATCGACAATCTGGAAGCCTATCTGGAAAACGTCGAACGCAAACTCATCCTCCAGGCCCTGGAAGAAACCCGCTGGAACCGCACAGCGGCGGCTCAGCGGTTGAATCTGTCGTTTCGGTCGATGCGTTACAGGCTAAAGAAGTTGGGGTTGGATTGAGGGCCTCTTCGCGGGCAAGCTTCGCTCCTACAGATTGATGTCGTTCGCAAACTTATTGATCGACTCAAACTGTAGGAGCGAGGCTTGCCCGCGAAGGCGATCTGACCGACAACAAAAATCATGCGGTCAAATACGCCCAACCGGTGCATACGGTGCCGGGTCAATAATCGGCGCCCGTCCCAACATCACATCCGCAAACAATTGACACGAGGCCGGCGCCAGCACCAACCCATTGCGGTAATGCCCGCAGTTGAGCCAGAGCCCGTCAAACCCCGGCACCCGGCCAATATAGGGGATCCCTTCCGGCGACCCAGGCCGCAGCCCGGCCCAATGCCCCACCACCTCGGCTTCCGCCAGCGCCGGAATCAACTCCACCGCCGAGGCCTTCAGGCTTTCCAGCGCAGTGTCGGTCGGTGTCTTGTCGAAGCCTTCATGCTCCAGCGTACTGCCGATCAGAATGTGTCCGTCGCGCCGAGGAATGGCATAACGCCCCTTGGCCAGGACCATGCTTGGAAGGAAGTCCGCCGCGCACTTGTAGAGAATCATCTGACCTTTGACCGGCTCGACCGGCAGTTCCAGGCCCAGGCTTTTCAGCAAGTCGCCGCTCCAGGCCCCGGCCGTCAAAACCACCTGATCACCTGCAATGGCCCCCATCGAGGTCTGTACCCCGACCACCGCAGCCCCTTCACGGATAAACCCGCTGACTTCGCATTGCTCATGAATCGTCACGTTCGGCAGCGCCAGCAACGCGGCCTTGAGGGACTTCACCAGCCGTGGATTACGCACATTGGCCACATCGGCCATATAGATCGCCCGCGAAAAACCGGCGCCCAATACCGGCACCGCATCGTGTGCCGCAGAAATATCCACAGCCCGCAGTGGACGATTTTCCCGTTTTGCCCAGTCGAGCGCTTCGGCTTCGTCATCCAGGTCCAGCCAGTACAACCCGGTGGTGTGCACTTCAGGATCGACACCCGTGGCGGTGAACAGGCGTTCCGCCAGCTGTGGATAAAAATCCTGGGACCAATGAGCCAACGCGGTGACCGCCGGGCTGTAGCGCCACGGGTAGAGTGGCGAAACGATCCCGCCACCGGCCCAGGACGATTCCTGACCGACATTCGAGCGATCCAGCAACACGACGCTCTGCACTTCGGACGCGAGATTGAACGCCGTCAGCAGGCCAATCACCCCGCCGCCGACAATCACCACTTGCTGTTGCCTGCTCATGTTCTGATCCAACCGTTCAATAGACAGAAGGCGCAAAGGGCGCCTGAAAAATAAACTCAGCGACCCCAGCAATCCTTGGTGGTCAGGCCGGACGTTGCATTGACCATGCCCCGAACGCCAGTATTGGTCAGTGTGAAATTACCGCACTTGTCGCTCGCCATGGTCGAACCGGCCTTGCGTGTTGCCGTCAGCAGGAAGGTCTGATCGGTCAGGGTCGGGGTGATGGTATAGAAATCATTGCCGGCACTCAGGCCGGTGGCATTGGTGTACACATTATTCTTCGAATAGAAGCGTTCCAGGATCTGTGCCTGCTCGGAAAGCAGACCCGCCACTTCAGTACGGCGGCCCTTTTTTACATACTCGGTGAGGCTCGGATAGCCAATGGTGATGACGATCCCGATGATCGCAATCACGATCATGATTTCGATCAGGGTAAAACCTCGGTTGGATCTGCGCATGCCTCAACTCTCACTTACTGTATTTGTCGCCACATGATGCGGCGGCCGCTGCCGCCACCGGATTTTTCCACCAGAGTGGTCACGCCACCACCGGAGTCGTTCACAATTTTGCGGGATGCGTCATTGACGACCGCATTCAGGGTCGGGATCCCACCGGTGAAGATCACCCCGCTGGAAATCGTGTCAGTGCTGTCGACCACCCCGTCAGCATTGGTGTCGAGCACCGCATAGTTGAGCATCTTACCGCTGAACGCATCGAGTTCGACCAATTTGCCGGAGCCGAAGCCGGCACAGGGGTCAACGGTATCCATACTGGCCGTGGTAAAAACGATTCGCCCTGCCACGAGACTGGCCTGATTGATCACCCGCTCCCCCGCCAGTACGTTGTTGTAGACCAGCGGCAAGTACCAGCCTTTCTTTGCCGGGTAGGTCACCTCATTCTGGCTGGTGGTGATGAATTGCCCGCTGCTGCCAGAGAACACGCCGGTCACCGCCTGCGCCTGCAAGCTGGAAGTGGTGATTTGCCCCGCGCCACCCTCCGCATCCCATACCGCATAGAACGCCTGTAGATCCTTGTTGGTCTTGTCGGCGCTCTCATTGAGTTTGCCGGTGCCGAAAAACACTTGCTTGCCGCCCGAGGTATGATCGGCGAGCAGCGGTTGTACCGTGATCGGCTGAGTCGCGCCGCCCGCTGTGGTGAACAACGGCTTGCCGGAAAACGCCACACCCCAGGTATCGGTGGTGGCGCCACTCAAATCGAACTTCCACAACCGCCCTTTCAGGTCGCCCCCATAGGCGGCCTGCACCACATTCTGCGAGTTGACCCTGAGCTTCACCGACGACAGGCCGTTGGTGGTTTCCGTACTGTCGACCACGATTTTCTTGATCAGCGAGCCGTCGCGGATATCCACCACATACAGTGCTGCCACCCCGGAGTTGCTGCCATAACCGTTGGAGATAAACGCGGCCCAGCGACCATCGGCCAAGCGTGCCACTTCTGGGCGCGCATAGGCATAACCCAGATCATTGAAAACGTTCGCCGTACTGGCTGTGGTCGGCGCACTGATTTCCCACAACGCGTTAATCACGTTACCGGCCGAGGCGTCGAACAGTTGCAGCGCATAGAAGGTTTTGCCGCCCGCCCCTGTTCCACCAATCGCCAGGGTTTTCCAGGCGCTGTTGAGTTGGGCATCGAACACGCCGACTTGACCGTCGACCAGATATTTGTGGCTCACACCATTGATGTAAGTGGGGTCAGAGATATAGCGCAATGACGGCAGCACACTGGAGGGCATATAGCCGTAGCGTCTGACACCATTGGTCGAATTGATGACGTTTACAAAACCGTCGTTGGCGTTCACCACCAGGCTGGAGTTCATGTTGGCGGCTTTGGTGGCGAGGTAGGTGCTGTAGGTGGTATCACCCACTAGATCGGATGCGGTCTGGTCCGTGGGCGCGGCCAGTACGAGAGGCGAATTGATGATATCGCCGAGCAACACACTGCGCGTTCTCAACCCGGTTTTGTTGGTGCCCTTGCTCCACTCCACCAGATCGCTGCCGGTGATACCAGTGGGCAGGCTCTGGCTGAGGGAGGTCTGCTGAGTTGGGGAAAAATTGCTGTAGGCCAGGGTAACGACGGCGTTGGTCAGGGTATTCCAGGACTGGTAGGTCGGCGCGGTAGCACCGGGCACGATGGTGGTATCGGTCGTCCACAACACCGCGGCCGTGTTCACCGCGCCCGCCGAGGTAAAGCCAAAAGACTTGATGGTGCCGCGCCAGTCCTTGGGGTCGTAGGTGGTCTGGAAGTAGGCTGAGTTGCTGGTCAGGGTCGTGCCGCTGGTAACGCCGCTGCCACCTGATCCGGCCTTGGAGGTGATGTCGCTCAAAGCCGAAGAAAGTGCACTGTTCAGTCCCGTGCCATCGGTCGCCTGGTAGTACCTTCCCTGTCCGTAGGTCGCAGCGTCCGCCAACATCTGGTTTGCCGCGGTGAAACCCACGGTGTAGGTATTCATGTTTTGCCGGGGAAAATCCAGGGCATTCCAGCTTTTACCCGTAGCATCTGCCCCCGTGGAGCGCATGTCGATGTCGAAGGCGAACTTGGCGATGTCATCTAGGAACAGGGTGTCGCCCTCGTTGTCGCCAAAACGGTTGGCGCCATCGTTACTGCTGATACCGTCCCAGTTCGGTAATGCGCTGCCACCGAGTGGATCGTCGGTCGGAAAGGTTCGGTCGTAGGTTGGCAGACCACCGGTGATCACCACCCCGTAATTTCTCTGGCAGCGATACTGAATCGGGCTGGTATAGGTGGTGGGAGTCGAGTTGTTGTACGGCGCCATGCCACGGAAATAGCGGGTGATCTCGTAATAGGCTTCAGCCAAGGGGCTATTGGCCTGCGCGCTCAGTTCGTCGATTCCTTCAATCAACTCGTTGTAGTTGGTATCGGCCTGAGCCTGAGTCACGGTGCCGCTGACTGCCGACAAATCACTGACCGAACGGACGATGTAACCGCCGTCATTCTTATGGTTGCCGACAGCCAGATTGAACGTCGCCAGGCCGATACGCAGGGAGCGGTTGCTGGCCACCAACGCCTTGGAGACGTTGCGCGCCACATTCATCCGGTAATCATTGGGGATCGAGCCATCGGTGAAATCCCGGTCGGAATTGTTGGCCAGGCTTATCAGATAGGACAGGTAATTCGCCGTATAAAGCGTGTCTTCGCTCCCCACCGGATCGGGAAGCTTCAGACAAAGCGAATCCAGACCGAGAAGGCTGTTTTTATAAAAACCGTACCATCCATCCTTCGAACAGGTCCCGTGAGTCAAACTCGACAAAGCAATATTGGTATCGCTCATATCAAGCTCGCGGCCTTTGTTGCACGAGCCATTGGAGAGGCAAATGGTCACCTGAGTGCGCGCGATCGTCGGGTCGAAACCTGCCGCCCAGATAATGCTGTTCATATTCCCTGAGTCATCGAGTAACAGCATCACATTGGGGGCCACGGCGGCGGCGTTCAACAGCGGCGAATCCGAGGGCGTGAAGGCGTAAGTCGGCGCTGCCAGATAAAGGCTCAACGCCGCGCCGCAGAACAACTGCAACAACCAACGACGCCAGCCTGTGCGGGCCTCAGTACTTCGCATAGATACTCTCCACCACACTGCGCGAATTGCCCGCGATGCCCACGGCGGTCACCCGGTACAGCGTTGCCGACGTGTTGCTCGGTACGTTCACGGCCGTCAGGCTGGTGCCGATGTTCTGCACCCCGTAAAAGCCGCTGCCGGAGGCAATCCAGGTCACCCCCGAGGTGGAGTTGAACCCGACGGCGGTAATGACCGACGCTTCGGCCGGCGGCGCGCATTGGCTGGTACCGCTGCAGACCGGCAATGAGTAGGTGTTGAGTTGCACCGCGCTTTCGCCGACGCGCAACGCCGCTTCCGCGCCCTGGAACGACTGATTGCGCTGGATCACGCTGCTGGCCATTTTTTCCTGCAACGTGGCGCTCTGCATTGATGAAAGCCCGATCAACGTCAGCACCAGGAGAAACACCAGGCTGACCAGCAGCGCCATACCGCGCTGGGCGTGAGGGGTCATTGGAGCAATACTCATCGGCCCTCCCCTCATTGCAACCGGTTGCGCAAGGCGGCAACCACGTTGAAGGTTTGATTGCGTACCCGATCGTTCGGGTCGTAGAGGGTCAGCGTCAGGCGCACACTGCGGATTCGTGCCGGATCGGATGGGTTGCCGCTGTAGCTGGAGGCAGCCGTATCCGTGGCTGAACTGGCGAGGCCAAAGCTCACATTGAAGGCACTGACATTGTTCACCAGCACCTGTTGCGTCGGTGTGCCGGCCCCAGAGCCCATCAGCAGTTGGTTGTTGCTGAAGCTGTAGACCAATCGCCGGATCGGAAATGCCAACTGCCCCGACGCTGGCGTTCGTGCACCGGTGTAGGCCGTCGCGGTGTTGCGGCAGTCGGAAACCACCGTCCAGGTTGGCACCCCGCCGCTGCCGCCGACATCGGCGGTGACGAGCGTTAATTTGAGGTTGGCATTGTCCCAACTGATCGGCGTGATTTGACTGGCATTGAAATTCCCTGCCGAGCTGGCGTCGACAATCGTACCCAGGCAACCAAACATGCCGACCATACGGATTTCCTGAATCATCTTGCTCAGGACGAACCGTGCATCTTCCTGCATGCCGGCGGCGGTATTCTGGCTGACGTAGGTATTTTTAGCGGCGATGAAGATCTGCGCCACGCCAAGAACCACGACCAGACTCAACGCCAGGGCGATCAGCAACTCGATCAGGCCGAAACCTCTGCTGGTTCTGTTCATGGTGTCGTCGCCGGATCAACGGTGGCACGACTGGTGAGGACGAAGCTACGGCGCGAGTCGGCAGTATTGGCCGCCCGTGAGTCGTCCCAGGTAATGGTGATGGTGTATACCCGCTGGTTGCGGGCAATGCTGCCGGTCGCCGTGGCGCCGCCGAAATTGACGATGTTGCTGGTGAAGTCGTAAAGGTCCTGATCCCGGGCCACGCTCAGGTTGCCCGAGGTCGGTGGCGTGACGGTGTAATCGGCGCCGGAGTTGGCGCGAATGCGGTCCATCATGTCGTAGGCGATAAAACTCGCCTGACTGGTCATCCGCGAGCTATCGGTGTACTTCAGCGCATTGAGCTGAATCGCCGCCGCGCCCAACAACCCCACGGCCAGAACCAACAACGCGACCAGTACCTCGATCAGCGTCATGCCCTCCTGTGCACGCTTGTTCCAACCCCTCATCCGCAACTTCCACCCAATAGAATTCGTCCGTTCAAGCACACATTCAGCGTCCGGCTCTGCGCCCCCAGTACATAACTGATCACGACTGCCGTGGACGGTGCCGACAAACCGCCCAGATTATTGAAATCAATTGCGGTCACTCCTGAGGTTAGCGTCAGAGTGGCGCCACTGCTCATCGCCGGAACAACCCGCAATACATTGGCCGGATTGCCAGTACCGTCATAAACGGTCAGATCGCCGGTCCAGACACTCCCGCCTGCTGTCGGGCGAACCCGGGTAGTAATGCCCCGGTCGATAGCCTCAAGCCGGGCGTAATTGAGCGCGCGCTGCAGGTCGCCGATCTCGGTGTCGGCCTTGGTGCTTTGCACCGAGCGGGTAAACGCCGGAACGGCGAGGCTGATCAGGATCAGAAACACAGCGAGCGTGATCAGCAGTTCGATCAGCGTGAAACCTTTTGTACGATGATCCATCGGTGCGCTCCGTTGCCGTCGGCTATACCTGCTTCTACACGCTAGAACATTCGACCGGCAGATGTACGGTTGTTTTGCCATTACTCGCGCAGGGATCGCGCGGGCCGCAGCACTCCAGGGAGGGAAATGACATGCATCAGCAAGGATTCAGCCTAATCGAACTGCTCATGGGACTGACAATTGTCGGGATTGTTCTGCTGCTGGTCAGCCCGGCATTCGCCGCACTGACAGAATCGAACCATCGAGAGCAGGCAGCGCAGTCGATTATCAGTGGTATGCGTAATGCCAGAACCGCTGCTATCACACGCAATCAAAGTGTTGTGATACACGGCATCAACGGCGACTGGGGTCAGGGTTGGCGGATCATTCTGGATGTCAGCGGTAAAGGCCCGGAGGACAGCAGCAATCCGCTGCTGATTGAGCACGCGAGCAGCACCCGGGTGCCGATTGTCGGCAATTGGGCGGTCAAGCATTTCGTGCGTTTCAGCAGTCTGGGCGAACCGCTGATGCCCGGACGGGCCTTTCAAGCGGGGACATTGCACCTATGCGCAAGCCACGAGCCGGTGAGTCAGCTCCAGGTGGTGCTGGCCCGGACCGGCCGCGTCAGCCTGCGCAGCCATAAGGCTGAGCAGGCATTGTGTCCAGGGGAAAAACGTTAAAGCAAGGAGCGCACGCGCAGCTCTTTAGGCATGGAGAAGGTGATGTTCTCCTCGCGGCCGGCCAGTTCATCGGCGCCAGTAGCGCCCCAGGCCTGCAATTGCTGGATCACGCCACGCACCAGTACTTCCGGAGCGGAGGCACCGGCAGTGATGCCAATCCGCTCGACACCGTCGAACCAGCTCTTTTGCAGGTCTTCGGCACCGTCGATCAGATAGGCCGGGGTGGCCATGCGTTCGGCCAGTTCACGCAGGCGATTGGAGTTGGAGCTGTTCGGGCTGCCGACCACCAGCACCACATCGCATTCGTCTGCCAGCTGCTTGACGGCGTCCTGACGGTTTTGCGTGGCGTAGCAGATATCGTCCTTGCGTGGACCGCCGATCGCCGGGAACCGAGTACGCAGGGCGTCGATCACGCGACTGGTATCGTCCATGGACAGGGTGGTCTGGGTGACGAAGGCCAGTCTTTCAGGGTTGTTCACCTGCAAAGCGGCGACGTCTTTCTCGTCCTCGACCAGATAGATCGCGCCACCATTGCTGCCATCGTACTGGCCCATGGTGCCTTCGACTTCTGGGTGACCGGCGTGGCCGATGAGGATGCATTCACGGCCGTCGCGGCTGTAGCGCGCGACTTCGATGTGTACCTTGGTCACCAGCGGGCAGGTAGCATCGAACACCTTCAGGCCACGGCCTGCGGCTTCGGTGCGCACGGCCTGGGAAACGCCATGGGCGCTGAAGATCACGATCACGTCGTCCGGTACCTGATCCAGTTCTTCGACGAAGATCGCCCCACGGGCGCGCAGGTCTTCGACGACGAATTTGTTGTGGACCACTTCGTGGCGCACATAGATCGGTGGCCCGAAGACTTCCAGGGCGCGGTTGACGATTTCGATCGCCCGGTCCACACCGGCGCAGAAGCCACGGGGGTTGGCGAGTTTGATTTGCATGCTGTGCCTCGTGTCTTGCGCGCAAGAAATAGTAATGCCTGCCTGTTGATCGAACACAAGGCCCGAGAACAGTGAAATCCATGTGGGAGCGAGCCTGCTCGCGATGGCGGAGTATCAGTCGACATCAATGTTGAATGTCAGACCGTCATCGCGAGCAGGCTCGCTCCCACAGTTTTACAACGCTTTGACGTTGATGATCTCGACGTCAAAGGTCAGCGTCTTGCCAGCCAGCGGATGGTTGAAGTCGATGGTCACTTGCGCGTCATCGAATTCTTTCACCACACCGGGCAGCTCAGTATTGGCCGCATCGTTGAAAATCACCAGCAAGCCAGGCGACAGTTCCATATCCTTGAACTGCGAGCGCGGGATGATCTGCACGTTTTGCGGGTTCGGCTGACCAAAGGCGTTTTCCGGCTCGATGGTCAGGGTGCGTTTGTCGCCGGCCTTGAAGCCGAACAGCGCTGCTTCGAAACCTGGCAACAGGCTGCCGTCGCCAACCTTGAAGGTCGCCGGGGCTTTGTCGAAGGTACTGTCGACGGTGTCGCCGTTCTCCAGACGCAATGCAAAATGCAAGGTGACTTCCGTGTTCTGGCCAATGCGTTGCTCAGCCAATACCTGTTCAGTCATGAACGGTTTCTCCGGTCTTTTTACTTTTGAACATATCCAGTGCAAGCATCACGGCACCGACAGTAATTGCGCTGTCGGCAAAGTTGAACGCCGGGAAATACCAGCGGTTCTGCCAATGCACCAGAATGAAATCGATCACATGGCCCAAGGCAATGCGGTCATATAAATTGCCCAGCGCGCCACCCAGCACCAGCGCCAAGGCGACTGCCAGCCAGGTTTCGTTGCGCCCCAGGCGCTTGAGCCAGACCACCAGCACCGCACTGACCACCACCGCGATCAGGGCGAACAGCCAGCGCTGCCAGCCCGAGCTGTCAGCCAGGAAACTGAACGCTGCGCCAGTGTTGTAGGCCAGGGTCCAGCTGAAGTAATCGGGGATCACCACGATTTGCTGGTACATGCTCAGCGAGCCTTCGAAGTAGAACTTGCTGGCCTGGTCGATGACCAGGACCAGCAAACTCAACCAGAGCCAGCTCAGCCGTCCGAAACGGCCAACGGCATTAGGCATAGTGACGAACCTCGCCAGCGCCGCTGATGTTGTCGACGCAACGACCGCAGATTTCCGGATGCTCCGGGTTCACGCCGACATCTTCACGGCAGTGCCAGCAACGGGCGCACTTGGCATGGCTCGACTTGACCACTTTGAGCTTCAGGCCGCCGACTTCGGTGACCACCGCGTCTGCCGGAGCCTGCACGAACGGTGCAACGGCGGCAGTCGAGGTGATCAACACGAAGCGCAATTCGTTGCTCAGCTTGGCCAGATCGGCGCTCAGCGCGTCTTCGGCGAACAGCGTCACTTCGGCTTGCAGGTTGCCACCGACGGCCTTGGCCGCGCGCTGGATCTCCATTTCCTTGTTGACCGCCACCTTCACCGCCATGATCCGCTCCCAGTAGGCGCGGTCCAGCTCGAAGCCTTCCGGCAATTCGGTCAGGCCTTCGTACCAGGTGTTGAGCATCACAGACTCGTTACGCTCGCCCGGCAGGTACTGCCACAGCTCGTCGGCGGTGAACGCCAGGATCGGCGCGATCCAGCGCACCAGCGCTTCGCTGATGTGGTACAGCGCGGTTTGCGCCGAACGACGGGCCTTGCTGTTGGCGCCAGTGGTGTACTGACGGTCCTTGATAATGTCGAGGTAGAAACCACCCAGCTCCTGCACGCAGAAGTTGTGGATCTTGGAGTAGACGTTCCAGAAGCGGTATTCGCCGTAGTGCTCTTGCAGCTCGCGTTGCAGCAGCAGGGTACGATCCACGGCCCAACGGTCCAGCGCCAGCATTTCTTCGGCCGGCAGGATGTCGGTGGCCGGGTTGAAACCGGTCAGGTTGGAAAGCAGGAAGCGCGCGGTGTTACGGATGCGCCGGTAGGCGTCCGCACTGCGTTGCAGGATCTGCTCGGAAACCGCCATTTCACCCGAGTAATCGGTAGATGCGACCCACAGACGCATGATGTCGGCGCCCAGGGTGTCGTTGACCTTCTGCGGCGCGATCACGTTGCCCAGGGATTTGGACATCTTGCGGCCGGACTCATCGACGGTGAAGCCGTGAGTCAGCAGCTCGCGGTACGGCGCGTGGTCATCGATGGCGCAACCGGTCAGCAACGACGAGTGGAACCAGCCGCGGTGTTGGTCCGAACCTTCCAGGTACAGGTCGGCGCGTGGACCGGTTTCGTGGCCCATCGAGTGCGAGCCGCGCAGGACGTGCCAGTGCGTGGTGCCCGAGTCGAACCAGACGTCCAGGGTGTCGCTGATCTTGTCGTACTGCGGCGCTTCTTCACCGAGCAACTCGGCGGCGTCCATCTTGAACCAGGCTTCGATGCCTTCGACTTCGACGCGTTGGGCGACGATTTCCATCAGTTCGACAGTGCGTGGGTGCAGCTCGCCGCTTTCCTTGTTCAGGAAGAACGGAATCGGCACGCCCCAGTTGCGCTGACGGGAAATGCACCAGTCCGGACGATTGGCGATCATCGAGTGCAGACGCGCCTGGCCCCAGGCCGGAACGAACTTGGTCTCTTCGATGGCTTTGATCGCCCGCTTGCGCAGGGTTTCGCCGGTTGCAGGCTCTTTGTCCATGCCGATGAACCACTGCGCGGTGGCGCGGTAGATCAACGGGGTCTTGTGACGCCAGCAGTGCATGTAGCTGTGTTCAATGGTTTCGGTGTGCAGCAGCGCGCCGACTTCCGACAGTTTGTCGACGATGGCCGGGTTGGCCTTCCAGATGAACTGGCCGCCGAAGAATTCCAGCGACGTGGCGTATACGCCGTTGCTTTGCACCGGATTGAGGATGTCGTCGTTGACCATGCCATAGGCTTTGCAGGTCACGAAGTCGTCTACGCCGTAGGCTGGCGAAGAGTGAACCACGCCGGTGCCCGCGCCCAGTTCGACGTATTCAGCCAGGTAAACCGGCGATAGACGATCGTAGAACGGGTGACGGAAGTTGATCAGTTCCAGTTCTTTACCGGTGGTGGTCGCAATGACCGAGCCTTCCAGGCTATAGCGGGCCAGGCACGACTCGACCAGCTCTTCAGCCAGCACCAGCAGTTTGTCGCCAACGTCGACCAGGGCGTAGTTGAACTCTGGGTGAACGTTCAGCGCCTGGTTGGCCGGGATGGTCCATGGGGTGGTGGTCCAGATCACGATCGATGCAGGTTTGCCCAGCGATGGCAGACCGAACGCGGCAGCCAGTTTGGCTTCATCAGCGATCGGGAACGCCACGTCGATGGTCGCGGACTTTTTGTTCTCGTACTCGACTTCCGCTTCAGCCAGGGCCGAACCGCAGTCAAAGCACCAGTTCACAGGCTTCAGGCCCTTGAACACGAAACCACCCTTGACGATTTCCGCCAGGGCGCGGATTTCACCGGCCTCGTTTTTGAAGTCCATGGTCTTGTACGGGTTGGCGAAGTCGCCCAACACGCCCAGACGGATGAATTCGGACTTCTGGCCTTCGATCTGCTCGGTGGCGTAGGCACGGCACAGTTCGCGGGTCTTGTCCGCGCCCAGGTTCTTGCCGTGGGTCACTTCGACTTTGTGCTCGATCGGCAGACCGTGGCAGTCCCAGCCCGGCACATAAGGCGCGTCGAAACCCGACAGGGTTTTCGAGCGGATGATCATGTCCTTGAGAATCTTGTTCAGCGCATGACCGATGTGAATCGTGCCGTTGGCGTACGGAGGACCGTCGTGAAGTACGAACTTCGGACGATCCTTGCCAATCTCGCGCAACTTACCGTACAGGCCAATGCTGTCCCAGCGCTGCAGAATCTGCGGTTCGCGCTGAGGCAGGCCGGCCTTCATTGGGAAGGCGGTGTCCGGAAGGTTTAGCGTGGCTTTATAGTCGGTCATTTAAGGCTCTTCATTAGCGATTGGCGCTAGGTGCGACAGGGCACGGGCGGCGGCGACATCCGCATTGATCGCCGTCTTAAGCGCCTCCAGAGAGGCGAAACGCTGCTCTTCACGCAGCTTGTGGTGGAAAACCACCGTCAAACGCCGGTCATACAGATCGCCGGCAAAATCTAAAAGGTGTACTTCGAGGTGGGCTTTGCCATCCCCTTGGACCGTTGGCCGCACGCCAATATTGGCGACGCCTGGCCAGGTCTTGCCGTCGATGTCGACGTTGACCAGGTAAACCCCGGACAGCGGCACACGACGACGCTTGAGTTGTATGTTGGCGGTCGGCGTACCGAGCTGGCGCGCCAGCTTCTGGCCATGCAGAACCCGCCCGGCAATCCGGTACGGACGACCGAGCAGCCGCTCGGCCAAGGCAAAATCGGCAGCCGCCAGGGCGTTACGCACCTGAGTGCTGCTGACACGAATGCCGTCCAGCTCGACGGTCTGCGCCGCTTCGACGGTAAACCCCTGAAGGACGCCAGCCTGTTGCAGAAAATCGAAATCACCTAGCCGGTCGCAGCCGAAACGGAAATCGTCGCCGACCTCCAGATGCTGCACGCCGAGGCCGTCCACCAGAATAGTATCGACGAATTCGCTGGCACTGAGTTTGCTCAGGCGCTGATTGAACGCCAGGCACAGCACCCGGTCGACACCTTCCAGGGCCAGCAGCTGCAGTTTGTCCCGCAGGCGGGCCAGACGGGCCGGGGCGGTGTCCGGGGCGAAGAACTCTCGCGGCTGCGGTTCAAAAATCACCACGCAGCTGGGCACGCCCAACTCGAGCGCACGCTCACGCAGCCGGGCCAGGATAGCCTGGTGACCACGGTGAACACCGTCAAAGTTGCCAATAGTGGCGACACAGCCCCGATGCTGGGGGCGCAGGTTGTGGAGGCCTCGAACCAGCTGCATAACGCGCTTCTTGCTCATAAAGTGGTCGATTATAACCACACCCGGCGGCCGACGACAGGCAACACCGTAACCCAAAGTGATCGAGCCGACAAAACCGCCGGCCCGCCCGTGTTTATCGAGGCAAAAGCCTCAGCTCAGCGCTTTGCGATTGAAGTCGCGCAAACGGAAGCCCATCAACAGCAACATGCCGAAATAGACCACCACGCCGGCGATCACCAATGCGCCCAGACGCAGCAAACGCTCCAGCATATGCCCTTCCGCCCAGGCCGGCATGAAGTGCATTGCACCCAGCAATACCGCGGACATCACCGCCACCGCCACCAGCAGTTTGAGCCCGAACTTCGCCCAGCCTGGTTGCGGCTGATACATCTGCTGCTTGCGCAGCTGATAGAACAGCAGCCCGGCGTTGATGCAGGCGCCCGCACTGATGGCCAGGGCCAGACCGGCATGAGCCAGCGGACCGATCAGCACCAGGTTGAACAGCTGGGTGACAATCAGGGTGAAAATCGCGATTTTTACTGGAGTCCGGATGTTTTGTTGCGCATAAAAGCCCGGCGCCAACACTTTGATCACGATAATTCCCAGCAAACCGACGGAATAAGCAATCAACGCGCGCTGGGTCATGGCCGCATCGAAAGCGCTGAACTGACCGTACTGGAACAGCGAAACCGTCAGCGGCTCAGCCAGAATCCCCAGCGCCAGGGCGCACGGCAACACCAGCATGAAGCACAGGCGCAGCCCCCAATCGAGGATCCGCGAGTATTCGTGGCGATCCTGGCTGGCATAGGTCCTGGCCAGGGTCGGCAGCAGAATCGTGCCCAGTGCCACACCCAGCACGCCAGATGGCAATTCCATCAGGCGATCGGCGTAATACATCCAGGAAACGGAACCCGCCACCAGAAACGAAGCAAATATGGTGTTGATGATCAGCGAAATCTGACTCACCGAAACGCCGATGATCGCCGGCAGCATCTGTTTCATGACCCGCCAGACACCGCTATCGCGCAGACTCAGGCGCGGCAGCACCAGCATGCCGATTTTTTTCAGGTGCGGCAGCTGAAACAGCAATTGCGCCAGGCCGCCCACCAGAACGGCCCAGCCCAGTGCCATTACCGGCGGATCGAAATACGGCGTCAGGAACACCGCAAAGATGATCATGCTGACATTGAGCAGGGTCGGCACGAAGGCCGGGACCGAGAAGCGGTTCCAGGTATTGAGGATCGCGCCGGCCAATGAAGACAGGGAGATCAGCAATATATAAGGAAAAGTGACCCGCAGCAGATCGGTGGTCAGCTCGAATTTTTCCGGGGTAGTGACGAAACCCGGTGCCGTGGCCCAGATAACCCAAGGCGCGGCGAGCATGCCCAACGCGGTGACCAGCGCCAGTACCAGCGTCAGCAGGCCCGAGACGTAGGCAATGAAGGTTCGTGTCGCCTCCTCGCCCTTCTGGCTTTTATATTCGGCGAGAATCGGCACGAAGGCCTGGGAAAATGCTCCCTCGGCGAAGATCCGCCGCAGCAAATTGGGCAGTTTGAAGGCGATAAAGAAGGCGTCGGTCGCCATTCCCGCACCAAATGCACGAGCGATAAGGGTATCGCGAACAAACCCCAACACCCGGGAAAGCATCGTGATAGAGCTGACAGCGGCCAACGATTTGAGCAGATTCATTGAAAGAGTTTTTGCCTGTCGATAAACAGCAGGCGAACAACGCGCCCACTTATGCGATACTCCGCGCCGCAACAGCACAGAGCCAAAGCTCGCGAGTTTACAGGTCGCACGCCGGAAAGAAATATCCAGCTCACCGCCCCCTTGAAAACGTAGCGAGCGAAGGCAAGACAAGGCGAAAGCAGGCGAGATAGCGGAGTTGACTTTAGTCAATGAGCATTTCGAGTCTGCTTTCAACGCTGTATTGCCGAGCGCAGTAGTTTTCATGGGGTCGGAACCGGCCACTTAGCGGAACGTCTCTCCCGCCCTTGACAAGCCATCAACTCATCGGCATGATTCGCGGCCTATTTTGTTTGCTATTTCCTAAAAAGTCTTTCGAGGAGCTCGACGGTGGCCAACACACCTTCCGCCAAAAAACGTGCAAAACAGGCTGAGAAGCGTCGCAGCCACAACGCCAGCCTGCGTTCCATGGTTCGTACCTACATCAAGAATGTAGTTAAAGCCATCGACGCAAAAGACGCTGCCAAAGCTCAAGCTGCTTACGTTCTGGCTGTGCCAGTTATCGACCGTATGGCCGATAAAGGCATCATCCACAAGAACAAAGCTGCTCGTCATAAGAGCCGCCTGAATGGCCACGTAAAGGCCCTGAACGTTGCCGCTGCTGCCTAAGCGACACGCTCATTAAAAAACCGACCTCAGGGTCGGTTTTTTATTGCCTGCGATTTATCAGATACACCGCAAAAAAATGTGGGAGCGAGCCTGCTCGCGATTGCGGATGCCCAGCCAGCATAGATGCTGAATGTCAGTCCGCTATCGCGAGCAGGCTCGCTCCCACACTTCGTCTTGCGTCAGATTATTGAGCGTGCGCCCACGGCAAAATCGGAATCGCCGTCACCGCATTCTGCGGGCTGCCCTCGATCAAACGATCGCTATAAACCAGATACACCAGCGTATTGCGCTTCTTGTCGAGGAATCGCACCACTTGCATGGTCTTGAACACCAGAGACGTGCGCTCCTTGAACACCTCCTCGCCATCCTTGAGCTCACCCTTGAAGTTGATCGGCCCGACCTGACGGCACGCAATAGACGCTTCAGCGCGATCCTCGGCCAGACCTAACCCGCCCTTTACCCCGCCAGTCTTGGCGCGCGACAGGTAGCAGGTCACGCCATCCACTTTCGGGTCATCAAACGCCTCGACAACGATACGGTCGTTCGGGCCGACGAACTTGAACACCGTCGACACCTGGCCAATTTCCTCGGCCGAGGCCAGTAGCGGCATCGCCAACAACAAGCCCAATAATCCTTTTGCCACACGCATTCAGGTATTCCTTCAGACCAGAATCAGGTTATCGCGGTGAACCAGTTCCGGCTCCGCCATGTAACCCAACAGACCGACAATCGCCTCAGACGACTGACCGATGATTTTTTGTGCTTCCAGAGCACTGTAGTTGGCCAGGCCACGGGCGATTTCACGACCGTCCGGCGCCACGCAGACCACCATTTCGCCGCGACGGAAACTGCCCTGGACCAGTTTGACGCCCACCGGCAGCAAACTTTTATTGCCCTGGGACAACGCCGTCACCGCCCCCGCATCCAGCACCAGCGTGCCGCGGGTTTGCAGATGCCCGGCCAGCCACTGCTTGCGCGCCGCCAGCATGCCGCGCTCAGGTGACAACAAGGTACCTATGCGCTCGCCAGCCTTGAGACGATCCAGCACCCGATCAATGCGCCCACCGACAATGATGGTGTGCGCACCGGAGCGCGCCGCCAGACGCGCAGCGCGCAACTTGGTCTGCATACCGCCACGCCCCAGAGCACCGCCCGTGCTACCAGCCACCGCATCCAGCGCCGGATCATCGGCACGCGCCTCGTAAATCAGCTTGGCGTCGGGATTGTTGCGTGGATCGGCGTCGAACATGCCATCGCGATCGGTGAGGATCACCAGCAAATCGGCTTCGACCAGGTTCGCCACCAACGCCGCCAACGTGTCGTTGTCGCCGAAACGGATTTCGTCAGTGACCACGGTGTCGTTCTCGTTGATCACCGGGATCACCTTGAGCTCGACCAGCGCGCGCAGCGTACTGCGAGCGTTCAGGTAGCGCTTGCGGTCGGACAAATCGTCGTGAGTCAGGAGAATCTGCGCGGTATGCCGGCCATGCTCGGCGAAGCTCGACTCCCAGGCCTGCACCAACCCCATCTGACCGATGGCGGCAGCGGCCTGCAACTCGTGCATTGCACTGGGTCGTACAGTCCAGCCCAAACGGCTCATACCCGCCGCCACGGCCCCGGAGGACACCAGCACCAGCTCAACACCCGCCTCGTGCAGGGCAACCATCTGCTCGACCCAGACACCCATTGCCGCGCGATCCAGGCCTTTGCCATCCGCCGTCAGCAAAGCGCTGCCGATCTTCACGACCCAACGCTGCGCACCTGTCACCTTGCTCCGCATCATCTTCAACCTTAGCTTGAGGACAGCACGACCCAGCGCTGTCCGTAACGTTATTCGTGACTACCGATTTCCAGATACTAAAACGCCGCTCTAGTGAGCGGCGCTTAAGTTTATCGCAACGAATCAGTCACGCACGTAAATGATTTCCGGACCGTCTTCGTCATCCACATCTTCTTCGTCCCAATCGTCGTCACCGATGTCATGGACCGACTTCACGCCACTGCGACGCAGGGCACGCTGATCGTCCAGCGCCTGCAACTGGGCGCGCGCTTCGTCTTCGATGCGCTGATCGAGCTCGGCCAGCTCTTCCTTGTAGGCCGGGTCGTTAGCCAGACGATCGGCACGATCTTCCAGGTAACGCATGATGTCATGGCAAAGACGCTCGGTGCCTTGCTTGGCGATCGCGGAGATCACGTAGACCGGACCGGTCCACTCCAGACGATCAACGATTTCCTTGACGCGAGCGTCGTGCTCTTCTTCAAGGATCTGGTCGCACTTGTTCAACACCAGCCAGCGATCACGCTCAGCCAGAGACGGGCTGAACTTGGTCAGCTCGCTGACGATTACTTCAGCGGCATCCGGAGCACTGGTGTCATCCAGCGGCGCCATGTCGACGAGATGCAGCAGCAGACGGGTACGCGACAAGTGCTTGAGAAAACGAATCCCCAGGCCCGCGCCGTCGGAAGCACCTTCGATCAGACCCGGAATGTCCGCCACCACGAAGCTCTTCCAGCGATCGACGCTGACCACACCCAGGTTCGGCACCAGAGTGGTGAACGGATAGTCGGCGACCTTCGGCTTGGCGGCCGATACCGAGCGAATGAAGGTACTTTTGCCGGCGTTCGGCAAACCGAGCAGACCGACGTCCGCCAACACCTTCATTTCCAGCTTCAGGTCGCGCTGCTCACCCGGCTTGCCCGGCGTGGTCTGGCGCGGCGCCCGGTTGGTACTGGATTTGAAACGAGTGTTACCCAGACCGTGCCAGCCGCCGTGAGCCACCAGCAGACGCTGGCCGGCCTTGGTCAAGTCGCCGATCACTTCCTGAGTCGCGGAATCGATAACGGTAGTGCCAACTGGAACGCGCAGCACCAGCTCCTCACCTTTCTTGCCGGTGCAGTCAGTGCTGCCGCCGTTGGAACCACGCTCGGCATCGAAGTGCCGAGTGTAACGGTAGTCCACCAGGGTGTTGAGGTTTTCGTCGGCGACCATGTAGACCGAGCCGCCATCACCACCATCACCGCCGTTCGGGCCGCCGTTTTCAATGAATTTTTCGCGACGGAAGCTCATGCAACCGTTGCCGCCGTCGCCGGCCTTTACTCGAATCGATACTTCATCAACAAACTTCATAACAAAACGCCTCTCGCCATACGGACGAGCCGAAAAAACCTAGACATAAGACTCTTGCAAAAATGAGCGCAGCGACCTCAATCAACGACCGCCAATACAGCGCTGGAGCCCATCACAAACAGCTTTGCAAGAGACTCACCCCACAAACGAAAAAGCCCCGTCGCAAGACAGGGCTTTTCCAGCAACTACGTAATTATGCCGCGACGACGTCAGTCTTCGGGACAATGCTTACGTAACGACGACCGAAGGCGCCTTTTACTTCGAACTTGATCACGCCGTCGATTTTAGCGAACAGAGTGTGATCTTTGCCCATGCCAACGCCGTAGCCAGCGTGGAATTGGGTGCCGCGCTGACGCACGATGATGTTGCCCGGAATGATAACCTGGCCGCCATACATCTTCACGCCAAGGCGTTTGGCTTCTGAGTCGCGACCGTTACGGGTACTACCACCAGCTTTTTTGTGTGCCATGAGTTCAATTCTCCTAGTGAGGAATTAGGCTGAAATTAAGCCTGAATACCGGTGATTTTGATCTCGGTGTACCACTGGCGGTGGCCCATACGCTTCATGTGGTGCTTACGACGACGGAACTTGATGATGCGGACTTTATCGTGACGACCTTGGGAGATCACTTCAGCCACAACGGTAGCGCCAGGAACAACTGGAGCGCCGATATTCACGTCGTCGCCATTGGCAACCAACAGAACGCGATCAAAAGTAACGGATTCGCCGGTAGCGATTTCCAGTTTTTCGATCTTCAGGTATTCACCTGGAGCAACTTTGTACTGCTTGCCACCAGTAACGATTACTGCATAAGACATGGTATTTCTCCGATAATCCTGCTCACCCAGCTCTTTATAAGAAGAGGTATTGGCTGGCATGGCTGCATAAGGCTGGAGGCCTGTTTGCAATTGCGTAAGGCAGGTGCTGCCCAGGAAGTTCAGGGTGCGCGATTGTACGCAAGCTGCCGGGGCGATGCAAGAGGCTGTCCATCGCGCCTTGACAGGCCCGGACGTGGGTCCTAGCATGCCGCGCAACCCTTCTGGAGCAACTGTCGCTGATGCAACCCCAAGCTTTCTACCGCGCGGTGGCGGACGATTTTAGCGCCGTCGACGGCATCATCAAGAAACAGCTGACTTCCCGAGTGCCGCTGGTATCGAAAATCGGCGACTACATTACCTCGGCTGGCGGTAAACGCCTGCGCCCGTTGCTCGTGCTGCTGTGCGGCAAGGCACTCGGCCGCGAAGGCGACGACCTGCGCCTGTTGGCCGCGACCATCGAGTTCCTGCACACCGCCACCCTGCTGCACGACGACGTCGTCGACATGTCCGGCATGCGCCGTGGCCGCTCGACCGCCAACGCCATGTGGGGCAACGCGCCGAGCGTGCTGGTGGGCGACTTCCTGTATTCGCGTTCTTTCGAAATGATGGTCGAACTGGGCTCCATGCCGGTGATGAAGATCCTTTCGCAAGCCACGCGCATCATCGCTGAAGGCGAAGTGTTGCAACTGTCGAAGGTCCGCGACGCCAGCACCACCGAAGAAACCTACATGGAAGTCATCCGCGGCAAAACCGCGATGCTCTTCGAAGCCTCGACCCACAGTGCCGCGGCCCTGGCCGGCGCCTCGCCGGAACAGAGCGAAGCACTGCGCACCTTCGGCGATCACCTGGGGGTGGCTTTCCAATTGGTCGACGACCTGCTGGATTATCGTGGCGACGCCGAAACCCTGGGCAAGAACGTCGGCGACGATCTGGCCGAAGGTAAACCGACTCTGCCGCTGATCTACACCATGCGCGAAGGCACTCCGGAGCAGGCCGCACTGGTTCGTCGGGCGATCCAGAAAGGCGGCATCGAAGATCTGGAAAGCATTCGCGAAGCCGTTGAAGCTTCCGGTTCACTGGATTACACCGCGCAACTGGCCCGCGATTACGTGGCCCGTGCGATCAAGTGCCTCGACGCCCTGCCCGCCAGCGAATACCGCGATGCGTTGGTTGAGTTGAGCGAGTTTGCGGTAGCCCGAACGCACTGATCCACGCCCTGTAGGAGCGAGGCTTGCCCGCGAAGAGGCCGTGTCAGTCGACATAAGTGTTGTCTGTTACGCCGCCTTCGCGGGCAAGCCTCGCTCCTACAAATCATGTGTCGCCCCCTCCCCGTATAAACCCTATATAATGTGCGCTTTTTAGCCATCCTGAACCCAAGGAGCTTTAGTGAGCACGTTGCCACCCTGCCCGAAATGCAATTCCGAATACACCTATGAAGACGGTGCACAGCTGATCTGCCCGGAGTGCGCCCACGAGTGGTCCGCCAGTGGTGAAGCCGAAGTGGCCTCCGATGACACCGTGAAAAAGGATTCGGTCGGCAATGTCCTGCAGGACGGCGATACCATCACCGTGATCAAGGACCTCAAGGTCAAAGGCACGTCGTTGGTGGTCAAGGTGGGCACCAAGGTCAAGAACATCCGCCTGTGCGATGGCGACCACGACATCGACTGCAAGATCGATGGCATCGGCCCGATGAAACTCAAATCCGAGTTCGTCAGAAAAGTCTGAGTCTGCTGTATTCCATCCCGCGCCCGGCGTGGGATGGTGCTTCGCCCTTCCCCGCATCACCCAGCATTCCCGCGCAGTAGCCAAACGCCAGTCGCTTTGACGCCCAGCAATTTCCCCGCAGAAAAAAATACAAACCGCCAATAGACCCTTGCTATTTGATGAATAAGAATTATTCTCATTGAAACCCATCAATGGAGATGAGACTCATGACTTATTTGATCGATGCCTGGCTGGACCGCCCACACCCCTACCTCAGAATCCTGCATCGGGAAACCGGGGAAGTCTGTGCGGTGCTTGAAGAAGAAGCCTTGAACGAGCTGCAGGATCAGGGTGATCTGGACGTCAATGGCTTAAGTTCCAGCGAGCCGGTGGTGCTCAAGGAACTGGTACGCAATCTGTTTCTGTTCTGCTATGCCCGGGCGTTGCGCCCGACGAGTGAGCTGCACAACAAGATCGAACTATGAGTAACACTGCAAATCCCTGTAGGAGCGAAGCTTGCTCGCGAAACAGGCGACTCGATTCAAGCTTGAAACCGAGTTGATGCCTTCGCGGGCAAGCCTCGCTCCTACAAGATCACGGGATTACCAGGATTACAGAACGTCGAGCAGTTCGACGTCGAATACCAGTACGCTGTGCGGCGGAATGCTGCCAACGCCTTGAGCGCCGTAAGCCAGTTCGCTCGGCACGTACAGACGCCATTTGCTGCCGGCGTTCATCAGTTGCAGGGCTTCGGTCCAGCCAGCGATGACGCCGCCAACCGGGAATTCTGCAGGCTGACCACGATCGTAGGAGCTGTCGAACACAGTGCCGTCGATCAGGGTGCCGTGGTAGTGGGTGCGCACTTGATCTTCACGGGTTGGCTTGGCGCCTTCACCTTGAGTCAGCACTTCGAATTGCAGGCCGGAAGCCAGAGTGGTGATGCCTTCGCGCTTGGCGTTTTCAGCCAGGAAAGCCAGGCCTTCGCCAGCAGCGGCTTCAGCCTTGGCTGCAGCTTCGGCTTGCATGATTTCGCGGATAACCTTGAAGCTGGCGGACATTTCTTCCTGACCCACACGGCTTGGCTTGCCGGCGAACGCGTCGGTCAGGCCAGCCAGGATCGCGTCCAGGCTAACGCCCGGTGGCGGGTTGTCACGCAGCTGGTCGCCCAACTGACGGCCAATGCCGTAGCTGACGCGGGTTTCGTCGGTGGACAGATTTACTTCGGACATGACACTGCTCCGTTGTGCGGACGGCCCTGGAACTTGCCGTGCGTGCACAGCGCATCCCGGAGCGCCCGGAATCAAAAGGGCGAGCAGACTAGCACAGATGCCGTCACGTTGATGAGCCGTGTCGGCCCTGTCACGCGGAGCGGAAGGTGATCGGTACTTTCAGGCTTTCTTCGGTGCTGGCACCGCACATTTCATCCTGAACCGAGGTATGCACGACGTTGAACGACAACTTGGGAAAGGCATGAAGCACTTCACGCGCATGCTCGACCGAGCGCAGATGCAATATCTCGCCATGCGCATCGCGCAATGGATGCCCCGCGCCATGCATCCGTGCTTCCAGCACGTAAAACACGCCTTCCATCGAGATCAGGTTCAGCTCATCGACCTTTCCGGCGACGGCATACGCATTCAGCTCTTGCAGGTTCATGAGCGCACCTCAGGCAGTGGCGAGCCAGGACTTCTACATGGATATGCCTCGGCGGGCCAAAGTACAAGCCACAGACGACACCACCCGTCTGTTTCACACCGATTCCTGTAGGAGCGAGGCTTGCCCGCGAAGAGGCCGTGTCAGTCGACATAAGTGTTGCCTGTTACGCCGCCTTCGCGGGCAAGTCGGATCGCCGCACCGCTCGCTCCTACAAGGGCGGTGCAGATCAGTGCTTGGTCAGCTTGTCCAGATAGCCCATGGCAAATGCCGACACCACGAACGTCATGTGGATGACCACGTACCACTTCAAATGCTCGGGATCGACGTTCTTGGCGTCCATGAAGATCCGTAGCAGGTGGATCGACGAAATCGCCACGATGGACGCTGCGACCTTCATCTTCAACGAAGACGAATCCATGGTGCCCAGCCAGTTGAGCTTTTCCTTGCTGTCGTCGATATCCAGCTGAGAAACGAAGTTCTCATAGCCAGAGATCATCACCATCACCAGCAAGCCGCCCACCAGCGCCATGTCGATCAGCGACAGCAGTACCAGAATCAGATCCGACTCGGCCATCGAGAACACGTTAGGAATGACGTGGAAGACTTCCTGGAAGAATTTCAGTGCCAACGCCAGCAAGCCCAGGGACAAACCGAAATAGATCGGCGCCAGTAACCAGCGGGAGGCGTACATTGCATTTTCGATAAAGCGTTCCATTGAATCTCACACAAGGGGCTGGAAATGGCGGCGAGTATAACAGCCACCTGTTACACCCAGAAACCGCCGGAAAATCCGCAACCTGCGTGTGTGTGACAAAGTTTTTCTGCTAGTGTCCAGATCATTGACAGGTCAGCGACGTCGGACAGGAAGACTGGAAATGGATGTGCGATTGCCTTTAACGAGTGCCGGACTTTGCCTCATGTTGCTGCTCGGTGGTTGTTCACCCAGTGATGAGAAACGTCAGGGCAGCCTCGAAGAAAAGATCGCACAGTTCGAACAATCCCTGGAGACGATCGAGGATCCCAAACTCAAGGATGCCGTGGCCGAACTCGGCGGCTCACTCCTGTTGCTCGAACGCGCGCAACTCAGGCTCGACACCAAACCAGTGGTCACCGAATACGGCGAAGATGCTCTCGCAGTGCTCAAGCACTATCCCACGCCCCAGGCGCTGGTCGACACCTACATCAACGGTCTGTTCGTGCTGCACAAGGAGTCCAGCTCGGATTACCTGACCGATCTGCAGCCGGTATTCCCTTTCAACTTCAACATTCCGGGCGCGTTCCCTTTTCCTCATGGCCTGGAATGGCAATCGGTGACCCTGAGCAACAAGCGCGTCATCCCCTTCCAGCCGGAATGGTCGGAAACCGACCCCGGCATTCAGCTGAGCCCGTCGAGCTCCAACCTGACCAACCCCGATGATTTGACGGTGACCTACCCCTTCATCGAAGGCCTGGATGTGGATAAGAAGAACCAACCACAACCGGTGAGCCTGCAAGGCAAGGTGGAAGTCATCGCCCCACGCCGGCTCTACAGTTTCGACCTGACGAAAAAGGACGTCGGCCAGACTCGCACCAACGACAATCTCAGTGTCACCTTATTGAAACTGGGCGATAACTACGCCGAAATCGAATTCAGTAACAGCGCGCCGCTGGCCCCCGAGATACGTGACACATCACTCAACCCACTGATCGTTCAGGCCAGGGACGCCACCGGGCAATTCCTCTCGCGCTCGGGTGCGATCAACGAAACCGCCGCACAAATTGAGTTTTATCAAAAACAACTGGCGCAAATACAACAGCAGAAGACCTGGAGCGAAGCGTTCGAAAAACAGCTCGATGACGAGCAGCGTGCGTTTGAAAAGCAACAAACCCGGCATTACACCAAGGTCTACTTCAACGGGCCGATCGACACCGTCGAAGTCAGCCTGCTGGACTTCTCGACGGTCACGGTGACCCACAAGGACCTCGACCTGCCTATACGCCGCTTCGACCCGCACACCACGGAAAAAACCATCCAGCCACTGACCCTGCCGGTGGTGGTGTATGACGACCAGGCCGCGACCTGGCTCAAGGGCGCAACGCTGGGCGAGGAACAACTGAAAAAAAGTATCAGCATCAGTCAGTCAGTGGATGACCCGAGTGCCGCGCGCATCGAATTCGATCACCCCAGAAGCTTCAATGACGAGCTGCTCGGCACCTCTTTCAATCCCGGCGAAAGCCCGGTGACGTTCTTTACCCAAGACCGCAACGGCCAGCGCGATGGGCCGATCGAGCTGCCGCCGGAGGCGTATCAGGTCGACCCGATACGCGGCGACATCACCTATGATCTGAACCTGTTTCCAGAAACCCCGGCCTACGCCGTGGGCTCCATGCCGCAGTACCTGGCGACTGTCGACCGGCAAACGTACGACACCCGCCAGTTACCCAAAGGCCTTGAGCTCAAAGGGAATGCGTTGGTGGTGGATTTGAAACTGTTTCCAGCCCAGGACTGGCGTTTTTTCGCCAAGGACGACAGTGGCAACTATTTGAAGGAGATTCTTTCGGTCAGTCACGACGCCAGCGCGCAAGGCCCGGCGTTATTCGCGGTGCATTATTTCTATGGCCAGCCCACACGTCTGGAAACTTATCAGCGAACCAACCTCACCACCGTGCAATATGGGTTCGAGGTCAAACTCGACAAGGCAGAGCCAGGCAACCTTGATCAATAGTCTGTTCAGTGCTCGGGCCGAAACTCGGGACCGCTGAGGTTGCGGTAACGACCACCATTGATCTCTCGCAACTGGGCTTGCAAATGCAGACACCAGATTTGCGGGTCGTCGGCCAGTTCGTAGCCATGCAAAGTCAGGCTTTCAACAATAGTGTCGAGGATCGATTCAGCCACGACAGGCCCACGGAACGGGCCTTGGGCCTTGATGGCAGAAGGCTGCTCGCCGGCCATTCCGGCGGCGAAGAGCAAGGTCCACATGCCCGTATCTCCCGCCAGCGGGCGGATAGCACATTCGATACGAGTCACAAGACCCAGGCATTGACGGGTGAGGCAGAGGTTGCGCGACATGGCGGCGACCCTCGGTAGATCCGGTCTTCAGCCTCCACGGGAAGGCTGTCTCGATCCAGTGATTACTGTCGATATCCTTGAGCAGATAATAGAAGAAAAGTCTGGCTCGCACGCGAACCGAGACCAGAAGGTGCCGAGTGGTCACCGTGTGAATATTGACGCCATAATTGTGGCGAGGGGGCTTGCCCCCGTTGGGCCGCGAAGCGGCCCCGAAAGCGGCTGAAGCGGTTGATTAGAAACACCGTATCCATCGTTTACGACTGCTTCGCAGCCGAACGGGGGCAAGCCCCCTCGCCACAGCAAGCCCCCTCGCCACAGGAAGCTTGCTACTTTTGGCGGACAACTCAGGCCGGTTTGATTTCCAGCATTGCTTCCTGCGCCAACTCCTTTTCGGCTTCCTTGAGGTCTTCCTCGCTGATCATTTCCGCAATCACCCGCAAGCGTTCCACTACCCGCGCGTTGATGCTGCCTTCAGGGAATGCGCCATTTTCATCCGGTGCACCGGCCGGCTCGCCGACCAACAGGCTCAAGGCCTCGTCGGCCTGGCGCACTGCGTAGACATGGAACTGCCCCGCCCGCACCGCCGCCAATACCTTCTCGTCGAGCATCAGCGTGGCAACGTTGGCCTGAGGAATGATCGCCCCTTGCTCCCCCGTCAAACCACGGGCTTCGCAGAGTCGGAAGAAACCTTCGATCTTCTCGTTGACCCCACCCACCGCCTGCACTTCACCGAACTGATTGATCGAGCCGGTAATCGCGAAGCACTGCTTGAGCGGGGTTTTCGACAAGGCCGAGATCAGCGTGCACGCTTCGCCAAGAGACGCGCTGTCACCGTCGACATAACCGTAGGACTGCTCCAGAGCGATACTCGCGGAAATCGCCAGCGGGAATTCCTGGGCATAACGGCTGCCCAGATACCCGGTGAGGATCATCACGCCTTTGGAGTGAATCGGCTGGCCGAGGTTGACCTCGCGCTCGATGTCGACGATGCCGCTGCCGCCCGGATAAACCGTGGCGGAAATCCGCGCCGGCACCCCGAAGGCCGAATCGCCGACTTCCAGTACCGTCAACCCGTTGCACTTGCCGACCGCCGCGCCATCGGTGTCGATCAGGATGATCCCCGCCAGCATGTCATCGAGAATCCGCGCCGAAACGCGCCCGGTGCGGGTGGCCTTGGCCTTGAGCGCACGCTCGATGTGCCCGGCGTCGGTCATGTCGTCGCCCGCCAGGTCGCGAATGAAATCCGCCTCGCTGACCAGTTGGAACAGATCGCCGATCCGCGCCGACAGACGGCCCTGATGTTCTGCCAGACGCGCGCTGTAAGTCGCCAGGCGCGCCACCGCATCGGCGGTCAGCGGTGCCATGCCTTCCTCGGACGTACGAGTTTTGAGCAATTGGGCGAATTGCTCCAGGCTCTCGTCGACCATAGGGATGTCTTCGTCGAAATCCACCAGGACACGGAACATCTCCTGGAAGTCCGGATCGAGGTCTTGCAACGTGTAGTAGAGCTGTCGGGCGCCGATGATGACGACTTTGACCTGCAACGGAATGTGTTGCGGTGTCAGCGTCACGGTGGCCAGACGGCCCAACTCACCCAGTGGTGATTCCATTTTCAGCTTGCGCGATTGTATGGCGCGCTTGAGCGCATCCCAGACAAAAGGCTCGCTGAGCATTTTTTCCGCTTCGAGAATCAGGAAACCGCCGTTGGCCCGGTGCAGCGCACCCGGTCGCAGCTGCCGATAGGTGGTGTAGAGCGCACCCTGATCGGTGCTGTATTCAATGCGGCCGAACAGGTTGTCGTAGGTCGGGTGCGGCTCGAACACCACGGGCGCGCCGCCGCTGAACGGATGACCGACCACCAGGCTCGGGGCGTATTGCTCTTCGAGCAATTTGCGGGCGATGGCGTCGGTCTTGCTGTCGTCCACCAGTTGCTCGACCACCGTCTTGAGCAGGTACACCTGCATCGCTTGCAGGTAACCGCAAACGCCGGCGTTTTCCGCGTATTTTTCCGACAACGGCGCGAGCAATGGCTGCAAGGCCAGGGTGATGGTTTCTTCGTTGAGCTGACGCAGTTGATTGCTCGACTCGCGCTTCCATTGCGGAAGGCTGGCGAGCTCTTCGTTCAATCGCTCTTCCAGCCCGGAAATGTCCTCGTGAAAGCGTTCGCGCTCGGCTTCCGGCAACTGGGCGAACTCAGCCTCATCCAGTGCCTTGCCTTCGCTCATCGGGGTGAAGGCGATGTTGCTGCTGTCGCGGTAGAGCGCGACCTCTTTCTCCAGCGCCAGACGCTCGATCACATCCAGTGCACGGTCATAACGCTGGTTGAAAGCGCGGTCGATGGCGCTTTTCTTCTGCTGATAGGACGGGTGCTCGAACACCGCCGGAAAGGTCGCCAGCAGGTTGTCGATCAAACCGTTGATGTCGCCGATGAAGGCACCGGCGGTGCCCGACGGCAATTCCAACGCACGAGGCTCGCGCGGCTCATCGAAATTATTGACGTAAACCCAGTCCGCCGGGGTCTGCAGGCGCTTGCCTTCGGCCTTGAGGTAGCGTTTGACGAACGAAAACCGGCCGGTGCCGGGCTCGCCCATGACGAATACGTTGTAACCGGGGCGTGGCATGGCCACACCGAACTGCAAGGCTTCGACCGCGCGTTCCTGGCCAAGCACACCGCGGAAGGGCTCCAGATCATTGGTGGTAGAGAAGCTGAACTGTTCAGCGGAAAACGGACGGGTCAGCGCTTCAGGCGCTAGACGCAAGCTGGCAGCAACAGGATCAGGCATCGGGCTTCCTTACATCAGGCGGGGCAGATAGCGGCATTCTGGCGCTGCCCGTACCTCACTGGCAAGGCGCGCCTCAAGCCAAAGTCTAGACAAAGCGTCAGCCCCGGGCCGAGCGGCTCAAAATCAGTGTTTTCAAGGAATGTTTCGCAAAAGATTACGGAACCCCCGGAACCTGCCTAAACTCCAAGCTGCGCGGCTGGAACTAATAACCGGCCCACTGGCACCATTAGGGGCCAGCACCCTTGTCCATTGGTATGCACACAAAGAGAACATAGCTATGAAACGGATTCTTCTCGGTACTCTCTTCACCGCTGTATCCATCAACGCCATGGCTCAGGCGCCAGGCGGTCCGGACTGCGGTTGGGGCAACATGCTGTTCGAAGGTCAGCGTGGCACCCCGGCACACTTCCTGGCATCCACCACCAACGGCACTTCCGGTAACGCAACGTTCGGTATGACCTCCGGCACCAACGGTTGCTCGACCAATGCGTCGCTGACCTATGGCGGCAAATCCTGGATCGCCATGAATGGCATGATGAACGAGCTGTCCGAAGACATGGCCAAGGGTCAGGGCGAAGCGCTGACCACTTACGCCGTGGTACTGGGCGTGGCGCCGGAAGACCGTGCGCATTTCGCCGCTGTGACTCATCAGCACTTCCAGCAAATCTTCAGCAAAGTTGACGTGACCGCTGATGACGTGCATACCAACACCCTGGCCGTGCTGAAAAGCGACCCTCGTCTGGCCAAGTACGCTACTCAAGCTTAAGCTCGACCGGCCCGCTCCTTTCGGGGAGCGGGTTTTGTTTTTTGGACCTGGCCCTTTTGGCCTGCCCCTTTGGGTCTTTGTTTCTTTCGACTTAAGTTGCTCACTATGCTCAAACGCCTTGCCTGGCTGGCGCTCTGTGTCTGCGCCCCGCTGTCCGCCGCGCCACACATCGACAATCAACGTTTGCAGCAACTGGCCAACGACCCCTTCTGGATTTCCCTGGGTCATTACGAAACCGCCAAGCTCGGTGGCTGGCGCAGCTATGTCAGCGACAAGAAATTCTTTCTCGCCCCCGATGGCAATCAACACCCCGACCGCGAACTGGCAGCGACCGTGCAGGCACTGTACGCCCCGGCCAGCGCCGGCGAGCAGCATGCCCAATGCGTCTATCCGGCCCGCACCCGCTGGCTCAAGGCGCAACTTGCGCTGAGCGATCTGCCGACACCGGACTGTGCCGAGTTCAAGCAATGGTTCAAGGATGTTTCGCCCCACAGCGCGGTGATGATTTTCCCGGCGGCCTACCTGAACAGCCCATCGTCGATGTTTGGCCACACCTTGCTGCGCATCGATCAGGCCAATGTGCAGAGCGACAAGACGTCGCTGCTCAGTTACGCGATCAACTTCGGCGCCTACATCGAAGGTTCGGACAACAGCATTCTTTACGCCTGGAAAGGCTTGATGGGCGGTTATCCCGGGCTGTTCGCGCTGGTGCCGTATCAGGAAAAACTCTCGGAATACCGCAGCCTCGAGAACCGCGACCTCTGGGAATACCGCCTGAACCTGACCCAGCAGGAAACCGAGCGTATGGTCGAACACGTCTGGGAACTCAAGCAGATCCAGTTCGACTACTTCTTCTTCGACGAAAACTGCTCCTACCGCCTGCTTGAGTTGCTGCAGGTAGCGCGGCCGAGCCTGAAGTTGACCGAGCAATTCCCGTTGACGGCCATCCCCACCGACACGGTCAAAGCGGTGAAAGAAGCCGGACTGGTGGAATCGATCGAGTATCGCCCGTCCCGTGAGCGTGAACTGCTGAGCCGCGCCGAGCCATTAACCGTTGAAGAGCAGGAATGGGTGCTGAAAGTCAGCGCCGATCAGACGCAATTGCAGACTCCGGCGTTCAAGGCTCTACCTCGCGACCGTCAGGCGTTGATCATCGATGCGGCTTATCGTCTGGAGCGTTATCGCGCCAATGGTCAGGAGCGTGACCCGCAACGGGCTCAACGCAGTTTCGAATTGCTGCGCGCAATCAATCAAAACCCGCCCCCGGAGCTGGAAATTCCACAACCCGGCTTGCCCGAGGACGGTCACGAATCCCGTACCTGGCAGGCCGGCATCGGCACCCGAGGCGACAAAGCCTTCGGCGAATATGGCCTGCGCATGGCCTATCACGACCTCAATGACAACATGGAAAGCTTCCCCCTTGGTGCGCAGATCGAAATTCTGCAGATGAAGCTGCGTCAATACGAAGGCAATGACTGGCAGTTGCAGCAACTGGACCTGGCGACCATCCGCTCGCTGACTCCGCGCAATGAGTTGTTGCAACCGCTGTCGTGGCAAGTCACCGGCGGCCTGGAGCGCGTACCGGGCAAGCATGACGACGAAACCCTGGTCAGCCATGTCAATGGCGGTGGCGGCGGGACCTGGCAACTGGGCGACGACATGCTCGGTTTCGCCTTGGGCACCGTGCGTGTTGAGCATAACAACGACTTCGCGGGCTTCATCGCTCCGGCGGCGGGCTTTAACAGCGGCCTGCTGTGGAAAAACCCGCTGGGCAATTTCAGCCTGGAGGCCAAGGGTGATTACTTCACCAATGGCGAGGTGCGCCGGAGTGTGAGCCTGAATCAGCAGTGGGAATTGTCGCGCAATCTTGGGGTGCGCCTGAGTGCCCAACGCGAATTCAGCCACCTGGCTTCGCCCGAAAACGAAGTGATGCTTGAGGTGAAGTGGTATCACTATTGATCTGCCCCCTGTGGGAGCGAGCCTGCTCGCGATGAGGCCATCACATTCAACATCCATGCTGCCTGTTCCACCGCCATCGCGAGCAGGCTCGCTCCCACAACGGATCTGCGCTACCCCACAGATTAATCACAAGCCTTTCACATACACCCGACAAATCCGCTTCTAAACTTCCCTTAGAGACCGTTGAACGGCTCGGGAGTCCGAGATGTGGCGTTGCGTGGGTGTGTTGGGGTTATTGGTAGTGATCACGGGGTGCCAATCGACCCACGAGGATCTGATCGCCAAGGGTTATCCGCCGGCGTTCGCCGATGGCTTCGATGACGGTTGCATTAGTGGCCGGCAAGCCGCCGGGGCGATCACCGGTGAGTTTCGCAAAAATGTCCCGCGTTACCTCAAGGACAAGCAATACGCCGAAGGCTGGACCGATGGCTTCCGTCAGTGCCAGGCCATGCGTGAAAACGAGGATCGTAACGAGTACAAGGACCGCCATTGGGACGAGCGCGAACGGGCCTGGCAACAAGAGAAAGACAGGGACGCCGCGCGAGCCTATCGCTCGCAATAAGTCGCTTACAGACATTCGTCGAAACTTAAAGCCTGCGACCATGGCCCAAACCCTATAACGGGAGAACAGCATGAGTCGCGCCTTCGTCAATGAAGATAACGCCGCCGCGCAAGCCGATCAGCCAGTCGAACGGCAGGTCAGCGCGCAGCCCAATTACGTCACGCCAGTGGGCCTGGCGCAGCTTCAGGCGAAAGTCGCCGAACTGCAAAAACTGATTGATGAGGAAAGCGCCAAAGGTGAGCTGGCCGATAAGCAGCGCCAGGCCGACCTCGATCGCGACTGGCGCTACTTCAAGCAACGCCTGCAAAGCGCCCAGGTGGTCGCCCAAGCCTTCTCGACCGACAAAGTGCAGATCGGCAACTGGGTGACCTTTGCCGACGAACACGATCATGAGCAGCGCGTGCAATTGGTCGGAGAAGACCAGGCGGATGCCACCCATGGCTTGATCAATTGGAGTTCGCCGCTGGGGCGGGCGTTGCTTGGGGCGCAGGTGGGCGATGAAGTGCTGTGGAAGCGACCGGCGGGGGATTTGGTGATTGAGGTGTTGGCCATAGAGATTGGGTGAACTCGATGACGCCTTCGCGGGCAAGCCTCGCTCCTACAGGTCGTGCAATTCTTCTGTAGGAGCGAGGCTTGCCCGCGAAGGACGCGACTCGGTCTTGCTGAATACCCATAAAAAAACGGAGCCCCGAAGGCTCCGTTTTTGCTATGCGACCAACCTGAAATCAGGCCAGTTTCTTGTGCCGTACGCGGTGCGGCTGGGAAGCCGCTTCGCCGAGGCGTTTCTTGCGATCGGCTTCGTACTCGGTGTAGTTGCCTTCGAAGAACACCGCTTGCGAGTCGTCTTCGTACGCCAGGATGTGAGTCGCGACGCGGTCAAGGAACCACCGATCGTGAGAGATCACAATGGCGGCGCCCGGGAAGTCCAGCAAGGCTTCTTCCAGGGAACGCAGGGTTTCAACGTCGAGGTCGTTGGACGGTTCGTCGAGCAGAAGGACGTTGCCGCCCTCTTTCAGGGTCAGGGCCAGGTGCAAGCGACCACGCTCACCACCGGACAGGTCCTTGACGAACTTCTGCTGATCGCCACCCTTGAAGTTGAAGCGACCGACGTAGGTGCGCGACGGGATTTCGTAGTTGCCGATGCGAATCTGATCGGAACCATCGGAGATCTGCTGGAACACAGTCTTGCTGCCATCCAGGTCTTCACGGCTCTGATCGACGCACGCCAGTTGCACGGTTTCGCCGACTTCGATGGAGCCCGAATCCGGTGTTTCCTTGCCCATCAGCATACGGAACAGGGTCGATTTACCGGCACCGTTACCGCCGATCACGCCAACAATGGCGCCCTTAGGCATGGAGAACGACAGGTTGTCGATCAGCACGCGATCGCCGTAGCCCTTGCTGACGTTCTTGAACTCGATGACCTTGTCGCCCAGGCGCGGACCGGCCGGGATGTAGATCTCGTTGGTTTCGCTGCGCTTCTGGAATTCCTGCGATTGCATTTCTTCGAAGCGTTGCAGACGAGCCTTGGATTTGGACTGGCGGGCCTTGGCGCCTTTGCGCACCCACTCCAGTTCTTCCTTCATGGCCTTTTCGTGAGCCGACTGCTGCTTGGATTCGGCCGCCAGACGATCGGACTTGGCTTCGAGCCAACCCGAATAGTTGCCCTCGTACGGGATACCGGCGCCGCGGTCGAGCTCGAGGATCCAGCCGGCGACGTTGTCCAGGAAGTAACGGTCGTGCGTGATCGCAACCACGGTGCCCGGGAAATCGTGCAGGAAGTGCTCAAGCCAGGCGACGGAATCGGCGTCCAGGTGGTTGGTCGGCTCGTCGAGCAGCAGCATGTCCGGTGCGGACAGCAGCAGGCGGCACAGGGCCACACGACGCTTTTCACCACCGGACAGGAATTCGACCTTGGCATCCCACGCCGGCAGACGCAGCGCATCGGCGGCGACTTCCAGTTGGCGATCCAGGTTGTGACCGTCGCTGGCTTGCAGGATGGCTTCAAGCTTGGCCTGTTCTGCCGCCAGTTTGTCGAAGTCTGCATCCGGTTCAGCGTAGGCCGCGTAAACCTCGTCCAGGCGCGCCTGAGCGTCCTTGATTACGCTGACCGCTTCCTCGACCACTTCACGAACGGTCTTGGTCGGGTCCAGGATCGGTTCCTGCGGCAGGTAGCCAATGTTCAGGTCCGGCATCGGACGGGCTTCACCGTCGAACTCTTTATCGACGCCGGCCATGATTTTCAGCAGCGTGGACTTACCCGAACCGTTGAGACCGAGTACGCCGATCTTGGCGCCAGGGAAGAACGACAGCGAAATGTTTTTCAGGATTTCCCGCTTCGGCGGAACAACTTTGCCCAGCCGATGCATGGTGAAGACGTATTGAGCCATGGAGAACCTTGGGTCAGTGACTGATGAATGATTGGAGCGCAGGCGATGCCCGGCCAGGCCATGCGCGTCGTTCGTTTGATGGGTATCAAGGCGTGCGCGCTGAAAAAACCTGAGTCTAGGGGGCGTTCTCAATTAGTTTCGCCACCGCGTTGTCGCCTTAAAGCGGGCCAGGCAAGGCGCAGGCCGCTGGGAATGGTTGTTCCCTTTCCAAGGCCTGCAACGCAGCCTGGCCCGCTTTAAGGCACAACCCGAAGGGCCGGGCCTGCTGTTGTGCAGGGCTGCGTTGCTCGAAGCTTATTTGGAATGACCAAACCACGCTTCTCGCGCCTTGCCCTGCACAACAGCAGACCCGGCGCGGCGGTGAAACTAATTGAGAACGCCCCCTAGGAGCTGGAACGCTCCCGCGTAACCGGCAAAGCTACCTTATTGATAGAAGGCAGTCCAGCCGAGCGGGGACTGGCACTTCGCCACAACTCAAGGCATGCTAGCCGCCCTTCGGGCGTCCGGCTTATAGTGCACGTCGCGCCAGTCCAGCCAAACCGCAGGATTACAGTTTGTCCAAGGTCACTCCGCCATCGTCCGTGAGCGCACTCAATCCTGCGACCGGCTCACCCCTGCGCGGAACCTTGAAGGGCGCGCTGGCAACCCTCGTGCTGTTGCTGCTCGCACTGCTGTTCTGGCAGCTGCTGGATCAGCTTCGCGAAACCCAGAAAAACCAGCGCCAGTACACCATCGACTACTCCGCCGATCTGGCTTCGCAGGTCAGCCTCAACATGGCACTCAATGCCCAGATCGCCCTTAACCTGCTACCGATCATCGAACAACCACAAAGTCCCGACGAACAGCAGGCGTTGCTACGCAAACTGCAGCAATCGCTGCCCGACCTGCGCAGCCTGGCACTGCTCAGTCCCTCCGGAAAAATCCTCAGCGACAGTGCCGCCGACAGCCCGGACGCCCATTACCTGAGCGAACTGGTTCAACGCAGCCGCGCCCAGGCCCACTATTTCAGCAATGCCGACGACGGTTCGGTGGTGCACCTGCTGCTGCATCAGGCCAGCGGCAGTACCCGCGGCTATTGGGTCCTGCGCCTGACGCCAACGTTCTTCTCCTCACTGACCAAACAGGCCGACGTCGGCATCCGCCCCCAGTGGCTGGTGGAAAACCGCATCAATCATCAAATCATCAGCCGCGATGACGCCCAGCCCTCGGCCAAACCCGCCGTGCTGACAGCCGACGAACTGGCCAACAGCGTGCTGACAATCCCCTTGAGCAGCAGCGATTGGCAACTGCGCGGGCTGTTCGACCGGCAACGGGTGATCGAACAACTGCTGCCGGCGTTCATCGGCAAATGCCTGCTGGGTCTGGCCCTCTCCTTGTTGCCGTTCATCGCTCTGCTGAACATTCGTCGCCGTCAACGCCAACTGCATGAAGGCCGTCGACGCTATCAGGACATTTTCGAAGGCACCGGCGTTGCGTTGTGCGTGCTCGACCTGTCCGGGCTCAAAAGCATCTTCGACAAGGCTCAACTCAACAGCAGCGAGCAGTTGAAGGCCTGGCTCGAGACACCGGAGCAACGCCAGCAACTGCTGCAGGAACTGCGCATCACCGAGGTCAATCAGGTCGCCCTGCAATTGCTCAATGTCAATTCCTGCGATCAAGCCTGGAAATTGCTGATCGACGGCTGCCCATTGGACTGCACGGCCATCGGCAATCAAGTGCTCGAAGCGGTGTTGCACCAGCAGAAACAGCTTGAACTGGAAATAAAACTCCAGGACGCCAATGGCCGCGACCAGCATTTGTGGCTGGTACTGCGTCTGCCGGAAGATCAGGCCGACTACAAAGCGGTGATCCTGAGCATCAGCGATATCACCAGTCGCAAGCTCATCGAATTGTCGCTGCTGGAGCGTGAAGGGTTCTGGTCGGACGTGGTGCGCACCGTGCCGGATCATCTGTATGTGCAGGATGTGGTCAGCCAGCGGATGATCTTCAGCAACCATCACCTGGGGCAAACGCTGGGTTACAACCGCACCGAACTGCACCAGATGGGCGAGTATTTCTGGGAAATCCTGTTGCACCCCGAGGATGCCGACTACTACCACCGATCACGCCAGTCCCAACGTCACGCGGGTTACACCCAACTGATGCAATGCCAGCTGCGTTTCCGCCATCGCGATGGCAAATGGCGGCGTTTCGACATTCGCGAACAGGCCCTGGCGCGGGACAAACACGATCAGGTCACGCGCATCATTGGCGTGGCCAAGGACATCACCGAGCAGATCGAAGCCAGCGAGTCCCTGCGCGACAGCGAGCAGCGTTACCGGATGCTCGCCGAAAGCATCAGCGACGTGATTTTCTCTACCGACAGCAAGATGGCGCTCAATTACGTCAGCCCCTCGGTGCAAGCCGTACTGGGCTTCGACGCCGACTGGATATTCCAGAACGGCTGGCAATCGACCATCGCCAACCCGCAACAACTGACCGGCATCTACAGCCTGATGGACCGGGTCAGCAAAGCGCTGGATAAGCCCGAGCAACTGGCGCTGCTGCGCAGCCAGGTGCAGACCCAGCTGTTTCTGTTCGACTGCCTGCGGGCTGACGGACGCAAGATCCCCATCGAGTTGCGTCTGGTGCTGGTCTGGGACGAACACGGTGCCTTCGAAGGCGTGCTCGGGGTCGGCCGCGACATCAGCCAGCAACGCCGGGCCGAGAAAGACTTGCGCATGGCGGCCACGGTATTCGAGCACTCGACCTCGGCGATTCTGATCACTGACCCGGCCGGCTATATCGTCCAGGCCAACGAGGCTTTCAGTCGCGTCAGCGGCTATGCAGTGGCCCAGGTCCTCGACCAATTGCCGAACATGCTCACTGTCGATGAGCAGCAGGAAGCCCATCTGCGCTATGTGCTCAAGCAATTGCACCAGCACAGTACCTGGGAAGGCGAAGTCTGGCTCAAACGACGCAATGGCGAGCATTACCCGGCCTGGGTCGGGATTACGGCAGTACTCGATGATGAAGGCGATCTGGCCAGCTACGTGTGTTTCTTCAGCGACATCAGCGAACGCAAGGCCAGTGAGCAGCGGATTCACCGCCTCGCCTATTACGACGCCCTGACTCACCTGCCCAACCGCACGCTGTTCCAGGATCGCCTGCACACCGCGCTGCAATCGGCTGAACGGCAGAAGTCCTGGGTGGTGCTGATGTTCCTCGACCTGGACCGTTTCAAGCCGATCAACGACTCCCTGGGCCACGCCGCCGGCGACCGTATGCTCAAGGAAATGGCCACGCGCCTGCTTGGTTGCGTCGACGATGACGACACCGTGGCACGCATGGGGGGTGATGAGTTCACTTTGCTGCTGCAACCGCGGGTCAACCGGGAGATCGCGCTGAACCGGGCGATTCACGTGGCCGAACAGATCCTCGCCAGCCTGGTGAAACCGTTCGTGCTGGAAGGCCGCGAGTTTTTTGTCACTGCCAGTATCGGCATCGCCCTGAGCCCTCAGGACGGCAGCGAACTCAGTCAGCTGATGAAGAACGCCGACACGGCGATGTACCACGCCAAGGAGCGCGGCAAAAACAACTTCCAGTTCTATCAGGCCGACATGAACGCCAGCGCCCTGGAGCGTCTGGAGCTGGAAAGCGACTTGCGCCATGCCCTGGAACAAAACGAATTCGTGCTGTACTACCAGCCGCAATTCAGCGGTGACGGCAAGCGTCTGACCGGCGCCGAAGCCCTGCTGCGCTGGCGCCACCCACGCCGCGGTCTGGTGCCGCCGGGGGATTTCATTCCGGTGCTCGAAGAGCTCGGGTTGGTGGTGGATGTCGGCGACTGGGTGATCAGCGAAGCCTGCCGTCAGCTCAAGACCTGGCATCAGGCCAAGGTGCGGGTGCCGAAGGTCTCGGTGAACATTTCGGCCCGGCAGTTCTCCGACGGGCAGCTCGGCACACGGATCGCGACCATTCTCAAGGAAACCGGCCTGCCGCCGGCGTGCCTGGAGCTGGAGTTGACCGAAAGTATTCTGATGCGTGAAGTCAGCGAGGCGATGCAGATCCTCGCCGGGTTGAAAAACCTCGGCCTGAGCATTGCGGTCGATGACTTCGGCACCGGCTATTCATCGCTCAACTACCTCAAGCAATTCCCGATCGACGTGCTGAAAATCGACCGCACTTTCGTCGATGGCCTGCCCTCGGGGGAACAGGACGCACAAATTGCCCGGGCGATCATCGCCATGGCCCACAGCCTCAACTTGGCGGTAATCGCCGAAGGCGTGGAAACCCACGAGCAACTCGACTTCCTGCGTGAGCATGGTTGCGATGAGGTTCAGGGGTATCTGTTTGGCCGGCCAATGCCGGCGAGTCGGTTTGAGGCGCAGTTCAGCAATGATGCGTTGTTCATGTTTGATTGAGACTCAGCGGCGCCTGTCATGACGCCTTCGCGGGCAAGCCTCGCTCCTACAGACGGTGCTATCCGTAGGAGCGAGGCTTGCCCGCGAAGAGGCCCGCACAGACACCGCAAATCCTGCGCATGAACACCACTTGTCTGCGACATGATGTCCTTTCATATGCCATCTAAAACCCATTGGGTTAGAATGCCCCCCTTTTCTGCCCCGATCCTTGAGGACCGCCATGTTCAGCCGTGATTTGACTATTGCCAAGTACGACGCCGACCTTTTTGCCGCCATGGAGCAAGAAGCTCAGCGCCAGGAAGAACACATTGAGCTGATCGCTTCGGAAAACTACACCAGCCCTGCGGTGATGGAAGCTCAAGGCTCGGTACTGACCAACAAGTACGCCGAAGGTTATCCGGGCAAGCGCTACTACGGTGGTTGCGAGTTCGTCGACGTGGTTGAGCAACTGGCCATCGACCGCGCCAAAGAACTGTTCGGCGCCGATTACGCCAACGTTCAGCCACACGCCGGCTCCCAAGCCAACAGCGCCGTTTACCTCGCCCTGCTGCAAGCGGGCGACACCATCCTGGGCATGAGCCTGGCCCACGGTGGTCACCTGACCCACGGTGCCAGCGTTTCGTCTTCGGGCAAGCTGTACAACGCTGTTCAGTACGGCATCGATGCCAACGGCCTGATCGACTACGACGAAGTCGAGCGCCTGGCGGTTGAGCACAAGCCAAAAATGATCGTGGCCGGTTTCTCTGCCTACTCGCAGATCCTCGATTTCCCGCGTTTCCGCGAAATCGCAGACAAAGTCGGTGCCTACCTGTTTGTCGACATGGCTCACGTGGCCGGTCTGGTCGCCGCTGGCGTCTACCCGAACCCGGTTCCATTCGCTGACGTCGTGACCACCACCACGCACAAGACCCTGCGCGGTCCACGTGGCGGCCTGATCCTGGCTCGCGCCAACGCCGACATCGAGAAGAAGCTGAACTCCGCGGTATTCCCGGGCGCCCAGGGTGGCCCGCTGGAGCACGTGATCGCTGCCAAGGCGATCTGCTTCAAGGAAGCGCTGCAGCCTGAGTTCAAGGCCTACCAGCAACAAGTGGTGAAAAACGCCCAGGCCATGGCCGGCGTGTTCATCGAGCGCGGTTTCGACGTGGTGTCGGGCGGTACTCAGAACCACCTGTTCCTGCTGTCGCTGATCAAGCAGGAAATCTCCGGTAAAGACGCCGACGCCGCACTGGGCAAAGCGTTCATCACCGTAAACAAGAACTCGGTACCGAACGATCCACGCTCCCCGTTCGTCACCTCCGGTCTGCGTTTCGGTACTCCGGCTGTGACCACTCGCGGCTTCAAGGAAGCAGAGTGCAAAGAGCTGGCCGGCTGGATCTGCGACATCCTGGCGGATCTGAACAACGAAGCGGTGATCGACGCCGTTCGTGAGAAGGTCAAGGCCATCTGCAAAAAGCTGCCGGTATACGGCGCTTAATTGCCCCGCTAAACCGCAGTAGTGAAAAAACCGGTCAGTGATGACCGGTTTTTTTTCGTCTGCAAGCTCC
>NZ_AKJK01000046.1 GCF_000282375.1 Pseudomonas sp. GM50 | reverse complement strand
CTGCGCCAGCGCCTGCCACAGGTAATGCCAGTCCCAACTGGCGGTCGGGAAGCCATGGATCAACAACAGCGGCTCGCCCTGCCCAGCGGTCCAATAGCGGATGGTCTGACCGTGAAATACGAACGTCTGGCCGCGCTTGCGCCAGACACACAGGGGAATCTCGGCGAGGGCCATTTAGAGTTTATAACCCGGGTCTTGTTTATCGAGTTTGCGTAGCAGCGCCGGCCAGGCCAGCGCGCCGCCCATCCCTTGAGTACTTTTGGTGACACCGGCAATCATTGCCTTGGCGCCCGCCAGAATCTGCGGTTCGATGGCGATCAGCTCCGCGCCACCGTTCTGCGCCAGCACCTGAATCTCGCAGGCGCGCTGGAAGGTAAACATCATCAGGAACGTGTCGGCGATGGTGCCGCCACAGGTCAGCAGACCGTGGTTGTGCAGCATCAGGAAATTGTTTTCTCCGAGGTCGGCTTGCAGTCGCGCCTTTTCTTCATGGTTCAGCGCAACGCCTTCGTAGGCGTGATAAGCCAAGCTGGAAAGGACGAACAAGGACTGCTGACTGATCGGCAAGATGCCCTGCTTCTGCGCCGACACCGCCACCCCCGCCGCTGTGTGGGTGTGCAGTACACACACGACATCATGACGGACTTCATGCACGGCGCTGTGGATGGTGTAACCCGCCGGGTTGATCTCGTACGGACTGTCCATCAGCTTGTTGCCGGCCTGATCGACCTTGACCAGGCTCGACGCGGTGATTTCATGGAACATCAGTCCGAACGGGTTGATCAGGAAGTCTTCAGTGCCCGGCACCTTGGCCGAAATGTGCGTGAAGATCAGGTCGTCCCAGCCATGCAGGGCGACCAGACGATAACAGGCAGCCAGGTCGACCCGGGTCTGCCATTCGGCGGCACTGACCTTGTCTTTGATGCTGTGTGGCGATTGGACGGGGGCTACGCTCACGGCAAGAATTCCCTTTTTTATTTTTCTGGCTTTTATTGTTTTTACTGCGTTACAGCAGTCTAGTCAGCCCTCGGACTTCGGGTAGTTGCATTGGCAGCCAGCTTGATGGCCGAACGAGTCAGTGCGCGGGAGAATCTGGATCCATGTCAAAGCACCCGCACACTTGTGGGAGCCTGCTCGCTCCCACAAGTCAGCCCCGCAAAACGCTGACCAGTTCCGCCAGCCAAGGCTCGGCGTCAGTTTCCGGCGTCACGGTTTCGCTGGCGTCCAGACGCAGCATCGGCAGCACTTCGCGCACGCCCAGTTCGCCGAACAATTCACGCATTTGCTCACCGCCACCGCAGAACGTATCGCCATAACTGGAGTCGCCCAACCCGATTACCGCACCCGGCAAACCACGCCAGGCGGCGGGCAATTGATCGCGAATCGCCGAATACAACGGCTGCAGATTGTCCGGCAACTCGCCCATGCCGGTGGTCGAGGTCACGGCCAGAAACGCTTCGGGGCCAAATGCCTGAACATCGGCGAGTGTCGCGCGCGGGTTGTGCCAGGTTTCAAAACCGGCGGCGTTCAAAATGCTTGCGGCGTGGCGGGCGACTTCTTCAGCCGTGCCGTACACCGAGCCGGAAAGGATGGCGACTTTCATCAATCTGATCCTGAATCTAAATATAAGTACGAGATATTAACAGCACCGACCTCATTGATCTTTTAGAATGCGGCGTATCAATCAATACGCAAAGGACTCTGCGATGATCAATGCCTCACTGCTGCAAATGGTGATTGACGCCTCCAATGACGGCATCGTGATTGCCGAAAAGGAAGGCGAACAGGACAACATCCTGATTTACGTAAACCCGGCATTCGAGCGCCTGACGGGTTATACCAGCGAAGAAATCCTTTATCAGGATTGCCGCTTCTTGCAGGCAGGAGACCGCGATCAGGCAGCCCTCGCCTTGATTCGGCAGGCGTTGGGCAGTGGCGGCTCCTGCCGGGAAATCCTCAGGAATTATCGCAAGGATGGCACCCCGTTCTGGAACGAACTGTCGCTTTCCACGGTAAAAAACCCGCACGACGGACAGACCTATTTTGTCGGGGTGCAGAAAGACGTCACGGCTCAGGTCAAGGCGCAGCAGCGAGTCGCGCAGCTGGAAGCGCAATTGGCCGAGGCACAGGCAGAAATTGTTGCACTCAAAACGACGAACGGCTCAAACCAATCTGCGAATTAGTGGTCATTTACTACAATCACCGATGACTTTGTAATTATTACTTTCGAGCAAAATCATGCAGCGCGACGCACTCCTGACGCAGGATGAGCTGGATTTTATCCAGAACATGCAACACAACCCGCAGCTCAATGTGCGAGATGCGACGTCGAGCCTGCTCGTCAACGGTGGTTCGCAGATTCGTGATTTGCTCACACGCCTGGCCGCTCATGAACAAGTCACTATCCAGGCCAATTTCGAAAATCAGCAAATGACCTTCCCGCTGCACTTGGTGGAAGATGAATTTCACGCCATGCATCTACGCCTCGGCGTCCCCAGCATCTATGAAGACGGACCGATGATTCGGCCATGGCGTCTGGCGCTCGAAGAGCCCGTGGCGCTGGAAAATTCCAAGGGGCAACCCGGCACGATGTGGGTGCACGAAATATCGTTCAAAGGGGTTTTGCTGGAGGTTCGCAACAAGACCAAGGCGCCAAAGCACTTCGCGCTATGGTTCAGCCCGTCAGGTTATGAGCGGATTGCGTTGCGCGGAACCTTCGAGCGTGAAACCGAGCAGGGTTTCTACGCCTACGAGTTGAGCCAGAGCGACAAGGACGAAACCGAACGGTTGCGTCAGTACATCCTTCAGCAACATCGTCTGACTCATCCTGCACTGCATATCTGATCGTTCTGTCTACCTGCGCTCAGGTATCCAGGTTTCCCGCCAGGAACTGTTTCAGACGCTGGCGCATCAACACTCCCTCGCTTCCCAGACAACCGATCGATGATCCGGCCAGGCTCTCCTGTGCCAGGTCCGATACATCTCCGGCCAGCAACACCTGACAATCCAGGCTCATGGCCAAGCGTTTCAAGCGTCGAGGCAATTCGCCGGCCGGCGCGTGACTTGAAACCAGCACCAGTGCCTTGGGCTTGATCTTCTCACAGACCAGGATCAACTCGTCGAAGGGCTGACCGATAGCCAGCAATTGAATAGCCGAATCGACGTTGCTCAGATACAGCGCCGTGACCAGCACATCGAGCTCACGACATTGATCGGCCAGGGCGCAGACAATCACTCGTCGCGGTTGCATGACACGTACCAGCAGCAGGCGTTGCAACACTCGAGAACGCAGAAAACCATCCAGAAAAAGCCACTCGCTGGTCTGACCGAACACTTCATGGCGTTGTAGCAATAGCTTCCAGATCGGAATCAGAATGCCCTGAAACACTACTGTCAGCGGGTAACTGGAAAAAATCTGACCGTAGACGTGCTCCAGTTGAACTTCGTCAAAAGCACTCACCGCCGTCTTGACCTGCTGCTGCCATTGGTCGTAGTCGGCTTGAACGAGTTCGTTGGGAATGACCTGCGCCAGCACCTTGAGTGGTTCGGTCTTGGCCAGTATCTTGCCGACCTTGCTGACCGAGACGCCGCGTTCTATCCAGCCGAGGATGCTGCGAACACGCTCGATATCGGTCATCGAATACAAACGGTGTCCGCTTTCGGTGCGCGTGGGTTGTATCAAACCGTACCGCCGCTCCCATGCGCGTAGCGTGACCGGGTTGACCCCTGTCAGGCGCGCGACCTCACGAATCGGGAACAGCTCTTCTCGCATCAGCGAGGTGCTGGGGGGCAAGCCAGGTGCAACGTCGGTCAGCACAGGCATTTTGAAATCTACGTCCATGTATAAAATTGGATCCAATTCTAACTCCACTGCCCCATTAGTGCTCAACACGTTGTTGAACTAATTGGCACAGACGTCCCAGGCATAATCAGGAATAATCCTTGCTTGTCTTGAAACGCAGCCCACCACCCCGGCGCTGTGTCTGGCGAAGCTCTTATCCGGAGCGACGTGTTAGTAATATGGAGATACACAATGTCTACTTCACCCGTCACCCTGATGGTTGCGCGTCGCGTCGCCAATGGGCGTTATCAGGACCTGATGGCCTGGTTGCGCGAAGGCGAACAACTGGCCACCGACTTCCCCGGTTACCTCGGTTCTGGTGTGCTCGCGCCACCGCCCGATGATGACGAATTCCAGATTATCTTTCGCTTCGCCGACGAGCAGACCATGCACGCCTGGGAGCATTCCGCGTCGCGCACTGCCTGGCTGGGACGCGGCAGTGATCTGTTTGCCCACCCTTCGGAACATCGGGTCAGTGGCATCGATGGCTGGTTCGGTGCGGTCGGTCAACGTCCGCCACGCTGGAAACAGGCCGTGGCCATCTGGCTGGCGTTCTTTCCGGTGTCCTTGTTGTTCAACTTTGTATTGGGGCCGCTGCTGGCTGAAACGGGTTTGCTGACCCGTGTGTTTGTTAGCACCCTGTGCCTGACGCCGTTGATGGTTTACTTCTTCATTCCGTTGTCGACCCGTCTGCTGGCCGGGTGGCTGCAAACCCCATCGGCACGTTCGTTGCCCGCCGAACCCACCCCCCAAAATCAATAGCCCCTTTGTAGGAGCGAGGCTTGCCCGCGAAGAATGATGACGCGGTTTGACAGATAGACCGAAGCGTCCTCTTCGCGGGCAAGCCTCGCTCCTACAAAAGCAAGGCCATCGCAGGACGTAGGTGAACAACTCCCGTCGCTGGTATAGTTTTGCTCTCACCGCGACGCGAGCTGTTCATGACCTCTACCGCAGCCCCAATCCTCATCACCGGTGCCGGCCAGCGTGTCGGCCTGCACTGTGCGCAGCGTTTGCTCGAAGACGGTCATCCGGTCATTTTCAGCTACCGCACCGAACGGCCTGGTGTGCAAACCCTGCGCGACCTGGGGGCGACCGCGGTGTTTGCGGACTTTTCCAGCGAGGCCGCAATCCTTGCGTTCATCGGCGAACTGAAAAACCACACCGACAGTTTGCGGGCGATTGTCCATAACGCCTCCGAATGGCAGGCAGAAACCCCGGGCTCCGAAGCCGCGGCGTTCACTCGCATGTTCAGCGTGCACATGCTGGCGCCTTACCTGATCAATCTGCACTGTGCCGACCTGCTACGGCGTTCAAATCCCGCCGACATCGTGCACATCAGTGATGACGTGACCCGCAGGGGCAGCAGCAAGCACATCGGCTACTGCGCCAGCAAAGCCGGGCTCGACAGCCTGACCCTGTCCTTTGCCGCGAAGTACGCACCGGGAATCAAGGTCAACGGTATCGCGCCAGCCCTGCTACTGTTCAATCCCGACGACGACGCGGCGTACCGCGCCAGGGTTCTGGCCAAATCGGCACTGGGCATCGAGCCCGGCAGCGAAGTGATCTACCAGAGCCTGCGCTATTTGCTCGACAACCCTTATGTCACCGGCACGACCCTGACCGTCAACGGCGGACGGCACGTCAAATAAGCCGCTCCCGCGAGGATGTCCCATGACGTTATTCCTGCCTCAGAACACCCTGTCCCAGAACTATCGCGAGATCCTGATCGGCCTCGGTGAAAACCCCGACCGCGAAGGACTGCAAGACACCCCGGTTCGAGCCGCCAAGGCGATGCAATACCTGTGTCATGGTTACGAGCAAAGTGTCGACGAAATCGTCAACGGCGCGCTGTTTGCCTCAGACAACGATGAAATGATCATCGTCGACAACATCGAGCTGTACTCGCTCTGTGAACATCACATGCTGCCCTTCATCGGCAAGGCTCATGTGGCTTATATTCCAACGGGCAAGGTGCTGGGCCTGTCGAAGATTGCACGGCTTGTGGATATGTTCACCCGCCGACTGCAAATCCAGGAAAACCTCACCCGGCAAATCGCCGACGCCGTGCAGCAAGTGACCGACGCCGCCGGTGTCGCGGTGGTTATCGAAGCCCAGCACATGTGCATGATGATGCGCGGCGTCGAAAAACAGAATTCGACCATGAACACCTCGGTGATGCTCGGCGCCTTCCGCGAGTCGAGCAATACCCGACAGGAGTTCCTGCAATTGATTGGACGGAGCAAGTAGCAATGCCACAACTTCAACCAGGAATGGCACGCATCCGGGTCAAGGACCTGTGTTTGCGAACTTTCATCGGGATCAACGAGGACGAAATCCTCAACAAGCAGGATGTGCTGATCAACCTGACCATCCTGTACGCAGCCCAAGACGCAGTGCGTGACAACGATATCGATCACGCGTTGAATTACCGCACCATTACCAAGGCGATCATCGCCCACGTGGAGGGCAATCGCTTTGCCCTGCTCGAACGCCTGACCCAGGAGTTGCTGGACCTGATCATGGTCAACGAGTCGGTGCTGTACGCCGAAGTCGAAGTCGACAAGCCGCATGCCTTGCGCTTCGCCGAGTCGGTATCGATAACACTTGCAGCGAGCCGCTAGCTTCAAGCTTCAAGCGCCAAGCTGTAAACTCGAGCCACCGCAACCCATCTTGCAGCTCGAAGCTTGCCGCTTGCAGCTGTCTCGTAGAGACCCCTCATGAACGATCAACAACGCCTGGAACTTGAAGCCGCCGCCTTTCGCCGGCTGGTTGCCCACTTGGACAGCCGCAAGGACGTGCAGAACATCGACCTGATGAACCTCTCGGGTTTCTGCCGCAACTGCCTGTCCAAGTGGTACAAGGCCGCCGCCGACGAACGCCAGATCGACGTCAGCCTCGACGAAGCCCGCGAAGTGGTTTACGGCATGCCGTACGCCGAGTGGAAAGCCCAATACCAGAACGAAGCCAGCGCCGACCAGCAAGCGGCGTTCGCCAAAGGAAAACCCAATGAATGATTTGAACACCCTGCGCGCCAGCCTCAAGAGCGGCGAACACGCTTTCGCCGATACCTTGGCATTCATCGCTGCCGGTTACGACTATCAGCCCCAGTCGTTCAATAACGGTGGTGTGGAAAGCGCCGCCGGGCAAAACGAAGGTTCGTGCAAGACCCTGGGTCTGGCATTGCTGGAAGGTTTGAGCGATGAAGAAGCGCTGTTGGCGTTTGGCGAGCACTACCGTTCGGTGATGGCCACGCCTGAAGGCAGCGACCACGGCAATATCCGTGCGTTGATTGCCCATGGGTTGGCCGGTGTGAAGTTCTCGCAGCAGCCACTGACTCGTCGCTGAACGCTTTTTGTAGGAGCGAGGCTTGCCCGCGAAGGCGATCCCAAGAACGCCATCGCCGGCAAGCCGTGCTCCTACAGGTATTAGCGGCACATCCCGACTTTTAATATTGACCCGGCAACTTTATTTCGTTTGCCGGGCACCTCTGCTCGCGGCTTAGATAAAAGAAGCATCCCTTCTTCTGAGTCCGGTATCCATGAGCAGCGAAAACATCAGTCGGTCAATCAACATCGTTCATCCCGTCACGCTCAGCCACGGTAAAAATGCCGAGGTCTGGGATACCGATGGCAAACGCTACATCGACTTTGTCGGTGGTATCGGCGTGCTGAACCTCGGTCATTGCCACCCGCGCATCGTCGAGGCCATTCGCGATCAAGCCACCCGGCTGACCCACTATGCGTTCAACGCCGCCCCGCATGTGCCTTACCTCGAACTGATGGATCGCCTGACGGCGTTTATTCCGGTGGATTACCCGGTCAGCGGCATGCTTACCAACAGCGGTGCAGAAGCGGCGGAAAACGCCCTGAAGATCGTCCGTGGCGCAACCGGGCGCACGGCAGTCATCGCGTTCGACGGCGCCTTCCACGGTCGCACACTCGCCACCCTCAACCTCAACGGCAAAGTCGCGCCCTACAAGCAGAAAGTCGGTGTGCTACCGGGGCCGGTGTTCCACCTGCCGTTCCCCAGCAAAGACAATGACGTGACCTGCGCCGAGGCCCTGAAGGCGATGGATCGGCTGTTCAGCGTCGAGATCGACATTGATGACGTGGCCTGTTTTATCGTCGAACCGGTGCAGGGTGAAGCGGGCTTCCTGGCGATGGACGTGGAATTCGCCCAGACGCTACGACGCTTCTGTGATGACAAAGGCATCCTGTTGATCGCCGATGAAATCCAGTCCGGCTTCGGCCGTACCGGCCAGCGGTTTGCGTTCTCGCGGCTGGGCATTGAGCCGGACCTGATCCTGCTGGGCAAAAGCATTGCCGGCGGCGTGCCGCTGGGTGCGGTTGTCGGGCGCAAGTCACTACTCGATAACTTGCCCAAGGGCGGATTGGGCGGCACCTACTCGGGCAACCCCATCGCCTGCGCCGCCGCGTTGGCGACCCTGGACGAAATGACTGACGCGCATCTGCACGCCTGGGGTGCGCAACAGGAAGAAGCGATTGTCAGCCGCTACGAATCCTGGCGAGCCCGCGAACTGTCACCGTATCTGGGCCGCTTGACCGGCGTCGGTGCAATGCGCGGCATCGAGCTGATCAACGCCGACGGCACACCGGCTTCGGCGCAGTTGACGCAGCTGCTGGCCCTCGCGCGCGACTCGGGCTTGCTGCTGATGCCCAGCGGCAAGTCACGACACATCATTCGGCTGCTGGCGCCTTTAACTACAGAGGCGGCAGTGCTGGAGGAAGGGCTGGATATTCTTGAGGCGTGCCTCGCGAAATTGTCCTGCCCCCAAAGTCCATACAGTCCATGTGGGAGCGAGCCTGCTCGCGATAGCGATTTACCATTCAATCTTGATATCGACTGATACACCGCTATCGCGAGCAGGCTCGCTCCCACAGGTACTTTGATCGGCAATAAATCGCGGGCACAAAAAAACCGGCCGAAGCCGGTTTTTTGCTTTCTACAGAATCAGAATCAAGCGTTCTGCAGATCGTCGAGGTAACGCTCGGCATCCAGTGCCGCCATGCAACCGGCGCCGGCAGAGGTGATGGCCTGACGGTAAACGTGGTCAGCCACGTCACCGGCGGCGAAGATGCCTTCGAGGTTGGTTGCAGTGGCGTTGCCGTCACGGCCGCCCTGCACAACCAGATAGCCGTCTTTCAACGTCAGCTGACCTTCGAACAACGAAGTGTTCGGGGTGTGGCCGATGGCGATGAACACGCCGTCGACTTTCAACTCGTCGAAGCTGCCATCGTTGTTCTTCAGGCGAGCACCAGTCACGCCCATGTTGTCGCCCAGCACTTCGTCCAGGGTCGAGTTCAGCTTGAGGATGATCTTGCCTTCGGCAACCCGGGCATTGAGCTTGTCGATCAGGATCTTCTCGGCGCGGAAGGTTTCGCGACGGTGGATCAAGGTGACGGTGCTGGCGATGTTGGCCAGGTACAGGGCTTCTTCGACAGCCGTATTACCACCACCCACCACAGCCACGGGCTTGTTGCGATAGAAGAAGCCGTCGCAGGTGGCGCAGGCCGAGACGCCTTTGCCCATGAACGTTTCTTCCGACGGCAGGCCGAGGTAGCGGGCGCTGGCGCCGGTAGCGATGATCAGCGCGTCGCAGGTGTAAGTCGCGCTGTCGCCAATCAGGGTGTAGGGCTTGGCAGCGAAGTCGACGGCATTGATGTGATCGAACACGATCTCGGTTTCAAAGCGCTCGGCGTGCTCTTTCATCCGCTCCATCAGCGCCGGGCCGGTCAGGCCGTGGACGTCGCCCGGCCAGTTGTCGACTTCGGTGGTGGTGGTCAGTTGACCGCCGGCCTGCATGCCGGTGATCAACAGTGGCTTGAGGTTGGCACGGGCGGCATAGACCGCGGCGCTGTAACCGGCAGGGCCGGAACCGAGAATAATCACTCGCGAATGACGAACTTCAGACATGACCTGCTCCTGTTGACCGGGCCCGAAACACTGGGCGCGGAACGCCGGATTGCCGGCGGGAATAAAAAAGGACCGTTGAAAGCACTTGGGGAAGGCTTGGGCTCGACAGTCCTGTAAAAGAATGGGTGCAGCGTATCGAGGGGGCGAAGATTAAGGAAATACGGTTTAACAATCCAGCTCATAGGCGGTCTCTATCCCATCGAGGTGAATATATAGACGCCTTTGTTACAGTTAATGTCGATGCCGCTACCGCGCTTTCGCCTGTCTGGCAAAGCCGGTAAGGTCGGCGCGTTTACCCTTTGCTCGGAGCACGTTATGCCCGCCCCCGTTCTGTCTGGCCCGCAATACCTGCGCGAGGGCCTCAAGCTGGTCCTGAGCCCAAGCCTGCGCTTGTTCGTGTTGTTGCCACTGGCGATCAACCTGGTGTTGTTCGTCGGATTGATCTATTTGGCTGGCCATCAGTTCAGTATGTGGGTCGATACGCTGATGCCGTCCCTGCCTGATTGGCTGAGCTTTCTCAGCTACATCCTCTGGCCGATATTCGTCGTATTGGTGGTGTTGATGGTGTTCTTCACCTTCACCATGCTGGCCAACGTTATCGCCGCGCCATTCAATGGCTTCCTCGCGGAGAAAGTCGAAGTGGTGGTGCGCGGCACCGACGACTTCCCGGCATTCAGCTGGGGCGAACTGATCGCCATGATCCCGCGCACCCTGTCCCGGGAAATGCGCAAACTCGGCTACTTCCTGCCCAGGGCCATCGGTCTTTTCATCCTGTCGTTCATCCCGGTGGTCAACATCATCGCCGCGCCACTGTGGCTGTTGTTCGGGGTGTGGATGATGGCGATCCAATACATCGACTACCCGGCGGACAACCACAAACTCGGCTGGAACGAAATGCTCGCCTGGCTGCGGCAGAAACGCTGGCAGAGCATGAGTTTTGGCGGGAGTGTTTATCTGGTGTTGCTGATTCCGGTGGTCAACATTCTGATGATGCCGGCGGCCGTGGCCGGGGCAACGTTGTTCTGGGTGCGTGAGCGTGGCGCGGAAAATCTGGTGACACGACCTGCTGATTAGAGCCCGGCTTTGAGCACAGGGGTGCTACCTCGTGAGAGTCTCATCCCTGTTTCCCGGGCCTTCAATCCAGCAGGATCATTGCTCTGTTTTAGCCACCGCCCTTTTCTTACCTGTTACTTCTGACAGTAGCCAGCCGCCAGTGCCAGGTATTCAATAAGTCTTCGGGCTCAGTCATGTCAAAAACCTTCAAGTAGTCAGGGTTGAGTGACGCCCTCGACTTTTGGAGATCAGAGCGATGACAACAGCTGCAGAAAGCCGCAAACCCCACAGTGAAAATGAGTGCTTCCCATGGTTCAGCATGAGTCCATCCGTACTTCACGCCGAGTCTTATGCAGGATTTGCTGAGCCTCATACAGGATTTGTAGTCAGTGCGAGCACGCGAATACTTATTGACGATGAGCGTCTTCACCCTTTGGCAACACGCTTGGCATTCGGCTTCACGGGTGCAGCCGAACTCACACGGCCACCAGCAATCGTACTGAGATCGGAAGGTATCCCTCCGGCGGGTGATGGCGATGTAGAGCTAACACTGTCCACTCCGGATACCGCAGATACACCTATCCCCGCCAATGGTGAAGGTGAGGTCTACCGGATCGATATCACTCGCTCCATTCGCGTCACCGCGCAAAATCCGGGAGCCATGGCCCGTGCGCTGACGACCCTGCACAAAGCGGTTCGGGTATCTACGGTGCTTGACCCTGGCGTAGTGATCGACGCCCCCGTCTATGCCGAACGCTCGGTGATGATTGATATGGGGCGTCGGCAGTTCAGTCCTGAGTGGGTGATCCGTCTGATACAGGAAATGGCGTGGAACCAGCTCAACACACTGCATCTACACCTCACCGACAATGAGGGGGTAAGGGTAATGTTCCCTTCCTTCCCGGACATTTCCAGCGATGATGCCTGGAGTGCAGCAGATCTGAAACGCGTGCTCGACACCGCCGCCGCTTATCATGTCCAGGTTATTCCAGAGCTGGATATGCCTGGGCATATGGGCTGGATATTGCGCGACCGACCAGGGTTTCAACTCGAGCTCAGTAACGGTGCCGTTGTCTCGAAAGCCCTCGACTTCAGCATCCCCGCCGCCCGGGACTTTCTGAAAACACTGTTCTGCGACCTATTGGATATGTTTCCAGACAGTCGATATGTCCATTTGGGGGCAGACGAATACTTTCTAAGTCCGATCAACCCGAACAACACGCCCCGATTGGCTCGATACGTACGTGATGCTTCAGGTAATCCAGAGGCTAACTCCGAGGATGCCGTCAGGTACTTCGTTAATGAACTGGCGGATTTTGTAAGGGTGAAAGGCAAAATCGCCCGGGTCTGGAACGATGGAGCCGTGCAAAAAAATCAAATCATCGCCTTGGACAAACATGTGCAAATCGAATGCTGGAGCATCTGGGGCAGCGAGAGAAAACTTATGAACGTGCAGGAGTTGGTGGATGCCGGCTATACCGTGATCAACGCCCACGGTGACTTCTACTTCGTTATCAACAAAACCTGGGACAATCTCTTCCACGCCAAACATTCGCCTCATGGCATCTATGATGTCTGGCGAGCCAACCGTTTCATGGACAAGGCAGGAGGTGCTTTCACCGAAATTCCTGCGCAAAGTCCGGCGATGGCGGGGGCAGGCATCCATTTGTGGATCGAGAAGCCGGAGTTCAGTTCGCCCGAGGAAATGTGGACTCAGCTGAAATCGTGGTTACTGCCATTGGGGCAGCGCACCTGGGACTCGCCGAACGCCCCGATCGACCATAAGTCACGGTCGTGTATCGCCCGCGCCGTAGCCCATCCACCGCCAGTGCCGTGGTAATAGCGGAGCCCTGGAGTCCAAGGGTTACTGAGCGATGTCCGATGAACACAAATCGTCACCGCCAGGTATCTCGTCACAAATCCATCATCCCACCGTCACAATGACGACATGGCCTCAGCCGACACTGAGGTCATGACGACAGCTCTGCATATCACCCTGATCACCGAAACCTTCCCTCCGGAAATCAACGGTGTGGCCAATACCCTTGGCCGCTTGTTCGATGGTTTGCGCGCGCGCGGGCATCAGGTGGAGTTGGTGCGGCCACGTCAGGGTGGCGACCCGCTCATGGGCAGCAACGATGAGTTGCTGTTGTGTCGAGGCTGGCCGTTGCCGGGTTATCCCGGCCTGCAATGGGGTCAGTCGTCGATGCACAAGTTGCTGCGGCGCTGGAAACGCCATCGTCCGGACGTGTTGTACATCGCCACCGAAGGACCGCTGGGGTTGTCCGCATTGCGCGCGGCGCGGCGCTTGGGGATTTCGGTGGTCAGCGGCTTTCATACCAATTTTCAGCAGTACTCCAGCCAGTACGGCCTCGGGCTGCTGACGCGCTTGCTGACTCACTACCTGCGCTGGTTTCACAATCGCTCGACCCTGACCCTGGTGCCCAGCGCCAGCCAGCGACTGGAATTGGAACGCCGCAGTTTCGAGCGCCTGGCGCTGCTCTCTCGAGGTGTCGACAGCCAGTTGTTTCATCCGGCCAAACGGTTGAAATCGCTGCGCGAGCAATGGGGACTGGCCGAGGATGATATTGCTTTCATCCACGTAGGGCGCTTGGCCCAGGAGAAGAATCTTGGCTTGCTCAAGCGCAGTTTCGACACGCTGAAAATGACTTATCCACAGCGCAAAATGAAATTGATTGTGGTCGGTGATGGTCCGCAAAGATCGATGCTGGAAAAGGAATTGCCCGAAGCGATTTTCTGCGGCTCACAACGCGGCGAAGCCTTGGCCAGTCACTATGCGTCGGGGGATGTGTTTCTGTTTCCAAGCCTGACCGAAACCTTCGGCAATGTGGTGCTTGAGGCATTGGCCTCGGGGCTGGGGGTGGTCGCTTACGATCAGGCTGCGGCGGCCCAGCATATTCGCCATGGCTACAACGGCGTACTGGCCATGCCCGGGGATGAAGAGGCGTTCTGCGATGCCGCACGTTGGCTGCTGGAGGAACGCGAAACCTTGCGCTGCGTGCGCCTTAATGCACGCCAGCATGCGAGCCGCCAGGGTTGGGCGGCGATTATCGAGCAGTTCGAGGGGCAGTTGCGGGGGGCTTGTTTGCAGGGGCAATCCCTGCCTGATGCAGCGTTGTTGCCTTGAAAAGCTTCGCGGGCAAGCCTCGCTCCTACAGGGTTTGTGTCGTTCGCAATATTGCGGGCGACGCTAACCTGTAGGAGCGAGGCTTGCCCGCGAAGAGGCCCGCCCGGATGCCGCTTAAACCAGCGTCATCAACGCTTCACGGCTGAACGGTAGAATGTCCTGCTCACGACCGTCCCGCACTTTCTGCGCCCAGTCCGGGTCCACCAGCAATGCACGACCCACTGCCACCAGATCGAACTCATCGTTATTCAACCGCTCCAGCAGTTTTTCCAGGCTGGCCGGTTGCGCAATCTTGTCGGTGTTGACCATGAATTGCAGGAACTCACCGTCCAGGCCGACGCTGCCGACGGTGATGGTTGGCTTGCCCGTGAGCTTGCGGGTCCAACCGGCCAGGTTCAGCTCGGAACCGTCGAACTCCGGCTCCCAGAAACGGCGTGTCGAGCAGTGGAAAATATCCACGCCAGCGTCGGACAACGGCTTGAGGAACTCACCCAACGCTTCCGGGGTTTGTACTAGACGTGCGGTGTAGTCCTGCTGCTTCCACTGGGAGAAACGGAAGATGATCGGGAAACCCTCGCCGACCGCTGCACGCACCGCTTGAATCAGTTCGATGGCGAAGCGCGAACGGTTCGCCAGGCTGCCACCGTATTCGTCAGTACGCTGATTGCTGCCTTCCCAGAAAAACTGGTCCACCAGATAACCGTGGGCACCGTGGATTTCCACACCGTCCATGCCAATGCTCTGAGCATCCTTGGCGGCTTGGGCGAACGCGGCGATCACGTCCTGGATATCTTCCTTGGTCATGCCGTGAACCACGACCTGACCGTCCTTCAATTTTTCTGACGGGCCGTAACCCGGCACGCTGGCATCCGGCTCAGTGCCGATGCGGCGCACGCTGCCCACATGCCACAGTTGCGGAACGATTTTCCCGCCCTCGGCATGCACCGCATCGACGACTTTCTTCCAGCCGGCCAATGCCGCTTCACCATAGAAGTGCGGCACGTTCGGATAGCCGTTGGAGGCCTTGTGACCGACGGTGGTGCCTTCGGTGATGATCAGCCCAACCCCGGCAGCGGCGCGACGACGGTAGTACTCGATCACTTTGGAATTGGGCACGCCGCCCGGCGAAAACGAGCGAGTCATCGGCGCCATGACGACGCGTGTCGGCAACTCGAGAGCGCCTAGGTGAAAAGGCTTGAACAGGGCTTTGACGGGCATGGGACGCTCCACGGGATATAGACTTTATGACGGCGATAATATGGAGACTGCCAAGCCTTGAACAGCACTATTGATTTAAGTGATTAAGGATCAAAAGACAGAAAACATTGTAGGAGCGAGCGGTGCGGCGATCCGACTTGCCCGCGAAGGCGTCATGTCAGTCGATATCAATGTTGAATGACATGGCGTCTTCGCGGGCAAGCCTCGCTCCTACAGAGGGGGATGTCAGCTCAGCGCTTTTTCAATCGCATGAACGACGGTCGGATCATCCGGCGCCGTACGCGGCGAGAACCGCGCCAGCACACGACCATCCTTGCCCAGCAGGAATTTCTCGAAGTTCCAGGTGATGTCGCCCGGAAATTCCGCGCCTTCGCCCGCCAGTAGACGATACAACTGATGACGCTCATGACCGTTGACTTCCAGCTTGCTGGACAACGGAAAGGTCACGCCATAGTTGAGGCTGCAGAATGCCTGGATCTCCTGCTCGGTGCCCGGTTCTTGCCCGGCAAACTGGTTGCACGGCAAGCCCAGCACACTGAAGCCCTTGTCCTTGTATTGCTGGTAGAGGTTTTCCAGCGCCGCGTACTGTGGGGTCAAACCACATTTGGAGGCAACGTTGACCACCAGCACGACATGCCCCTTGAAGGGCGCCAAAGGTAGCTCCTGACCATCCAGGGCTGTCAGTTTAAGGTCGTGAAAAGCACTCATGACGAACTCCAAATTCCAGTGTTCTTCTCAAAACAGCCACTTGGCGGTGCCACCGGGGACAGCCGCGGACTAAAAAAGGCGCCCCTCGGGCGCCTCTCCAGCTCTCAAAGCTTAGCGCAGAAAATCAGTGGTGATGGCCACCTTCGCCATGGACGTGACCATGAGCGATTTCTTCCTGGCTGGCGTCACGGATATCGATGATCTTGACCTGGAAATTCAGGCGCTGACCGGCCAACGGGTGGTTGCCGTCGACAGTGACATCGTCGCCGTCCAGATCGCGAATGGTGACGATCTGCATCTGGCCGTCCGGCGCGGAAGCGTGGAACTGCATGCCCACTTCCAGTTCGTCGACGCCTTCGAACATGCTGCGGCTCAGGGTGCTGACCAGTTCGGCAGCGTATTCGCCGTAGGCATCTTCAGGTTCTACGGCGACAGTCAGTTCGTCACCGACTGCTTTGCCTTCCAGTGCCTTTTCCAGGCCCGGGATAATATTACCTGCGCCTTGCAGGTAGACCAGCGGCGCGCCGCCGGCGGAGCTGTCGATGACCTCACCAGCGTCGTTGGTCAGGGTATAGTCGATGGAGACAGCCTTATTGGCGGCGATCAGCATGGGGCGAGACCTTTTGCATAAGAAAGATGAATGTCCAAGTTTAGCGAAGCAATCGCCCGAAAGCGAACACAACCCGGACAGACGGGTCGCGATGAAAGCCTCGACCGTCACAGGTTTTCATCAGGACGAAGACGGACACTGGGTGGCCGAGCTTTCCTGCGGCCATACCCAACACCTGCGGCACCAGCCGCCGTGGCAATCCCGGGCCTGGGTGCTGGACCCTTTGCTGCGTAATGAAAAAATAGGCCAGCCCTTTGATTGTGGTTGGTGCGCACAAGGCTCGGTTAGCGATAACCTTGGCGACTGAAATTCGGTAGAACACCAGCCATAGGTGCTCACCATTGCCATGCACCCTTAGAGAATCCGCATGCAAACTTTTTTTATCGCACCCACCGATTTTGGTGTGGGTCTGACCTCCATCAGCCTGGGGCTGGTGCGTACGCTTGAGCGGGCCGGTCTCAAAGTCGGCTTTTTCAAACCGATTGCCCAGCCGCACCCGGGCGACACGGGCCCTGAACGCTCCACCGAACTGGTGGCCCGCACCCACGGTTTGAAACCGCCTCAGCCACTGGGCCTGGCCCACGTTGAGCGGATGCTCGGCGACGGTCAGCTGGACGAACTGCTCGAAGAAATCATCACCCTTTATCAGCAAGCCGCTGTCGGAAAGGACGTGCTGATCGTCGAAGGCATGGTCCCGACCCGCAGCGCCAGTTACGCGGCGCGGGTCAACCTGCATTTGGCCAAGAGCCTGGACGCCGATGTGATTCTGGTCTCGGCACCGGAAAACGAAGTGCTGACTGAATTGTCCGGTCGGGTGGAGTTGCAGGCGCAATTGTTCGGCGGACCGAAAGACCCGAAAGTCCTGGGCGTGATCCTCAACAAGGTCAAGACCGACGAAAGCATGGAGGCCTTCGCCTCGCGCCTGAAGGAGCACTCGCCGTTGCTGCGCAGTGGCGACTTCCGCCTGCTCGGCTGCATCCCGTATCAACCGGAACTGAACGCACCGCGCACCCGCGACGTGGCCGACCTGATGGGCGCCCAGGTGCTCAACGCCGGCGATTACGAAACCCGGCGCATGACCAAAATCATTATCTGCGCGCGTACCATGCGCAATACCGTGGAGCTGCTCAAACCCGGTGTGCTGGTGGTAACCCCCGGCGATCGCGACGACATCATCCTCGCCGTCAGCCTCGCGGCGATGAACGGCGTGCCTCTGGCCGGCCTGTTGCTGACCAGCGACACCCTGCCCGACCCGCGCATCATGGATTTGTGCCGTGGCGCCTTGCAGGCCGGCTTGCCGGTGTTGTCGGTCAGCACCGGTTCCTACGACACCGCCAACCAGTTGAACGGCTTGAACAAGGAAATCCCGATCGACGACCGCGAACGTGCGGAAATCATCACCGATTTCGTCGCCAGCCACCTCGACGCCAACTGGCTGCACCAGCGTTGCGGCACGCCACGGGAAATGCGCCTGTCGCCAGCGGTGTTCCGTTATCAACTGATCCAGCGCGCCCAGGCCGCCAACAAGCGCATCGTGTTGCCCGAAGGCAGCGAGCCGTTGACCGTGCAGGCCGCGGCGATCTGTCAGGCGCGCGGCATTGCCCGCTGCGTGTTGCTGGCCAAACCGGCGGACGTCGAAGCGGTCGCCCGCGCCCAAGGCATCGAGTTGCCGCCTGGGCTGGAAATCCTCGACCCGGACCTGATCCGTGAGCGTTACGTCGAGCCGATGGTTGCGCTGCGCAAGACTAAAAGCCTCAACGCGCCGATGGCCGAGCAACAACTGGAAGACACCGTGGTGATCGGCACCATGATGCTGGCGCTGGATGAAGTCGACGGGCTGGTGTCCGGGGTCATTCACTCTACCGCCAACACCATCCGCCCGGCCCTGCAACTGATCAAGACCGCGCCGGGCTGCACGCTGGTGTCTTCGGTGTTCTTCATGCTGTTTCCGGAAGAAGTGCTGGTTTACGGCGACTGCGTGATGAACCCGCACCCGAGCGCCAGCGAACTGGCCGAGATCGCCTTGCAAAGCGCCGATTCGGCCGCGGCGTTCGGCATCATTCCGCGCGTGGCGATGATCAGCTATTCCAGCGGTGAGTCGGCCAGCGGTGAAGAAGTCGAGAAGGTTCGCGAGGCCACATTGCTCGCCCACGAACAGCAAAACTCGCTGCTGATCGACGGCCCGTTGCAGTACGACGCCGCCGCCAACGAAACCGTGGCGCGGCAACTGGCGCCGAACAGCCAGGTGGCCGGGCGTGCCACGGTGTTCGTGTTCCCCGACCTGAACACCGGCAACACCACCCACAAAGCCGTGCAGCGCAGCGCCGACTGCGTCAGCCTCGGGCCGATGCTGCAAGGCCTGCGCAAACCGGTGAACGACTTGCCGCGCGGCGCGCAGGTCGATGACATCGTTTACACCATCGCGTTGACCGCGATCCAAGCTGCCAACCGACCTATGGATGTTTAAATGCTGGATTTTCTACCTGCACCCGTGCGCGGCGTGATCGCCTCGCTGTTGTTGGCGCTGAACACGATTGTCTGCTGCACGCCGCTGTTCGTGGTGGCGATCTTCAAACTGCTGCTGCCCTTCCCCGTCGCCCAGCGTTTCACCGACTGGCTGATGAGCCACATCCACGAAACCTGGATCAGCAACAACAAGGCCTGGATGGACCTGCTCGGGCATACGCGCTGGCAGCTCAGCGGGCTGGAAGGCCTGGACTATCAGCACTCGTACCTGATCACCAGCAACCACCAGAGCTGGGTCGACATCATGGTGTTGCAGTACGTGCTCAACCGTCGCATCCGCCCGCTGAAGTTCTTTCTCAAACAGCAACTGATCTGGGTGCCGGTAATTGGCCTGGCGTGGTGGGCGCTCGGTTTTCCGTTCATGAAGCGTTACTCCAAGGCCTATCTGGAAAAGCATCCAGAGAAGAAAGGCAAAGACCTGGAAACCACCCGCAAGACCTGCGACAAGTTCCGCAACAACCCGGTGGGGATTTTCAACTTCGTCGAAGGCACGCGCTTCACCGAGGGCAAGCACGTACAGCAGAGCTCACCGTTCCGCTACCTGCTCAAGCCGAAAGCGGGTGGCATTGCCTTCGTGCTGGACGCCATGGGCGACCAGTTGGAAGCCATCGTCAATGTGACCATTCACTATCCGGCCGGGCGTCCGGGTTATTGGGATTTGCTCTGTGGGAACGTTGCGGAGGTGGTGGTGCACTTTCAGGAGCTGAAGATTCCACCGCAGTTCGTTGGCAAGAACTACGACCAGGACGGTGTGTATCGCCTGGAGTTTCAGGGTTGGATCAATCAGCTGTGGAATGACAAGGATGCGCTGCTGGGGCAGATGCACCGCGAGTATCCCGCCAAGGTTTGAGGTGTCTGCACCGGCCTATTCGCGGGCAAGCCTCGCTCCTACAGGTTCCTTTGCTCTGTAGGAGCGAGGCTTGCCCGCGAAGGCGTTCTCCCAGACACAAAAAAGCCCGCAGGCGATCACTCATCCGCGGGCTTTTTATTTGCAGCTAACGCTTAGATCGCGCCACGTTTACGCAGCAGATCCAGCACTTGCTTGACGCTTTCTTCCAGCGACAGCGACTGGGTGTCGATCACCAGATCGGCATTCAGCGGCACGTCGTACGGGAAGGATTCGCCCGGGATGTTATCCCCGGCCGCCGCATACAAACCTTGCGGATCACGCTCGGCACAGACCGTTGGCGAGGCCTGGACGTAGACCGTCAGCAGACGCTCCTTGCCGATCAGATCCTTGGCTTGCTCACGACCTTCAGCGCTCGGCGCAACAAAGGCTGCCAAGGTCAACAAACCGGCTTCGTTGAACTGACGCGCAACGTGCGCCGCACGACGCCAGTTCTCGGTACGCCCGGCGCGATCCTGTGGCAGACCTTTGTTCAGGTCGTGACGCAGGTTCTGGCCATCGAGTACAAACACCGCACGACCCAGGTCGAACAGCTTGCGTTCAACCGCGTAGGCCAGGGTGCTTTTGCCGGCGCCCGACAGGCCGCTGAACAACACGGTGGCCGGTTGCTGACCAAAGCGCTGGGCACGTTCTTCGGTAGCCACGTGAGCCAGTTTGCCGTGATGGGTGCTGGTGCCATGGATCAACGGTTGGGCGATGATCATGCCGGCCGCGACCGTGCCGTTGGTCAGTCGATCGATGACGATGAACGAACCGGTGGTGCGATTGCTGTCGTAACCGTCCAGCGCGATGGCGGCGTCGAGGCTGATCTTGACCCGACCGATCTCGTTCAGCTGCAGCGAGCTGGCGGGACCTTCGGCCAGGGTGTTCACGTCAACGCGATTGACGATGCTGGTGATCGAACCCGGCACGTAAGTCGTGGCGCGCTTGATGTCGTATTTCTTGCCCGGCAGCATCGGCTCTTCGGCCATCCACACCAGCATGGCGTCGAAGGCGTCAGTCACTTGCGGTTGATTGTCGGCATGCACCAGCAAGTCGCCGCGGGAGATGTCGATTTCGTCTTCCATGGTCAGCGTCACGGCTTGACCAGGACCTGCATGCTCCAGTTCACCTTCGAAGGTGACAATGGATTTCACACGGCTGCTCTTGCCCGACGGCAACACAACGACTTCGTCGCCCTTGTGCACGATGCCGCTGGCCAGGGTGCCGGCGAAACCACGGAAGTTCAGGTTCGGGCGGTTGACGTACTGCACCGGGAAACGCAAATCGGTGTAGTTGCGGTCGTTGGCGATTTCGACGGTTTCCAGGATTTCCATCAGCGACTGGCCGGTGTACCACGGCGAGCGCTCGGACTTGTTCACTACGTTGTCGCCCTTGAGAGCGGACATCGGCACGAACGCCATGGTGGTCGGCTTGAACGCGATGCCTTCGGCGAACTTCAGGTAATCGGCCTTGATCGACTCGAACACGCTTTCGTCGAAGCCGTTGAGGTCCATCTTGTTGATGGCGACAACGATGTGCTTGATGCCCAGCAACGAGGCAATGAAGCTGTGGCGACGGGTCTGGGTCTGCACGCCGTAACGGGCGTCCACCAGGATGATCGCCAGGTCACAGGTGGATGCACCGGTGGCCATGTTGCGGGTGTACTGCTCATGGCCGGGGGTATCGGCGATGATGAATTTGCGCTTGGCGGTGGAGAAATAGCGGTAGGCGACATCAATCGTGATGCCCTGCTCACGCTCGGCCTGCAAGCCGTCGACCAGCAACGCCAGGTCGATGTCTTCACCGGTGGTGCCGACTTTTTTCGAGTCGCGGGTAATGGCTTCCAGGTGATCTTCGTAGATCATCTTGGAGTCGTGCAGCAGGCGCCCGATCAGGGTGCTCTTGCCGTCGTCGACGTTGCCACAGGTCAGAAAGCGCAGCATTTCCTTGCGTTCATGCTGGCCCAGGTAGGCGAGGATGTCCTCGCTGATCAAATCAGATGCGTGCGACATGACAACCCCTTAGAAATAACCCTGACGTTTCTTTTCTTCCATCGAACCGGCGCCATCGTGATCGATGACCCGGCCCTGGCGTTCGGAAGTTCGCGTCAGGAGCATTTCCTGAATGATGTCGGTCAGGCTGGTGGCCTCGGACTCGACCGCACCGGTCAACGGGTAGTCGCCCAGCGTACGGAAACGGACCTTCTTCTTGACGATGCGCGCCTTGTCTTCGTCGCTCAGGTGATTGAGCAGGCGCTCGTCGTCGATCATGATCCAGGTGCCATTCATCTCGATAACGTCGCGTTCGGCTGCGAAATACAGCGGCACGATCGGGATACCTTCGAGGTAGATGTATTGCCAGATGTCCAGCTCGGTCCAGTTCGACAACGGGAATACGCGGATCGATTCGCCCTTGTTGACCTTGCCGTTGTAGACGTTCCACAACTCCGGGCGCTGGTTTTTCGGGTCCCAGCGGTGCTTGGTGTCACGGAAGGAATACACGCGCTCTTTGGCCCGGGATTTCTCTTCGTCGCGACGAGCGCCACCGAATGCCGCATCGAAGCCGTACTTGTCGAGGGCCTGTTTCAGGCCTTCGGTCTTCATGATGTCGGTGTGCTTGGCGCTGCCGTGGGTGAGCGGGTTGATACCCTGCGCAACACCCTCGGGATTCACGTGCACCAGCAGGTCCAGGCCGAGTTCTTCGACCATGCGGTCGCGGAACGCGTACATTTCCTTGAACTTCCACTGGGTGTCAACGTGCATCACCGGAAACGGAAGTTTGCCCGGGAAGAATGCCTTGCGCGCGAGGTGCAGCATCACGGCGGAGTCTTTACCGACGGAGTACAGCATCACCGGGTTATCGAACTCGGCGGCGACCTCGCGGATGATGTGGATGCTTTCGGCCTCCAGCTGTTTCAGATGCGTCAGTTTGTCGACCATGGCTACTCACGAAAACGATCTTATGGACGGCCTGCGGGCCGTGTTCGAGCGGGGAATCCTAGCACAGCGCCCCCTTCTAATCAGGACGCTGGCTAGATCGAAAGGGTATATGAATATACCCCCTCGTTTGGCACAACGGCCCCTGTAGGAGCGAGGCTTGCCCGCGAAGAACGATAACGCGGTATTCCTGATGAACCGCGTTATCGTTCTTCGCGGGCAAGCCTCGCTCCTACAGGGCAACCCCATTCAGTTTTGAAATCAGATAGGGTTCGGGCAATCGATGAAGATGTGCTCGAGGGCGAAACGTCGCGCCAGGTAATCGCCCAAAGCCTGCACACCATAACGCTCGGTGGCATGGTGGCCGGCGGCGATGAAGCTGATATCGTTTTCCCGGGCGCTGTGGAACGTCTGCTCGGAGGCCTCGCCGCTGAGGTACAGATCGACGCCAGCCAACACCGCCTGATCAATGTAACCCTGGCCGCCACCGGTGCACCAGCCGACCCGACGAATCATCTCGCTGCCTTCGATCAGCAACGGCTCGCGCCCCATGACTTCCTGCACGCGACGGGCGAAATCGCGAGGGGTCATCGGTTCGTTCAACGAGCCGACCAGGCCAACAACTTTCAGATTGTCCGGATCCAGCGGGCCTTCAACAGTGATATCCAGTTGCCGGGCAAGCTGCACGTTGTTGCCGACTTCCGGGTGCAGATCCAGCGGCAAATGATAGGACAGCAGGCTGATGTCGTGCTTGAGCAGGGTTTTCAACCGACGCTGCTTCATGCCGGTGATGCACGGGTTCTCGCCTTTCCAGAAATAGCCGTGATGCACCAGCACCAGATCGGCCTGGGCCTCTACCGCGGCGTCCAGCAACGCCTGGCTGGCGGTAACGCCGCTGACGATGCGCATCACTTGCGGCCGGCCTTCGACCTGCAAACCATTGGGGCAGTAATCGGCGATCTTCGCACTTGCCAGGTAGCGGTCGGCTTCTTCGACCAGGGTGCTCAGGGCGACGGCCATAAAAGACTCCTAAATATCCCGTTCAGAGGCGCGCGCGGCCTCGTATAATGCGCGACATTATGGGCGGTCTCACACCGCCTGCAACCTCTGTAGGACGTGCTTAATGCTCAAGGCGCTGCGTTTTTCCGGCTGGCCGCTGTTGGCCGGTGTGCTTGTTGCTCTATTGATTATGCAGCGTTACCCGCAATGGGTCGGGCTACCGAGCCTGGACGTCAATCTGCAGCAAGCCCCGCAAACCATCGGTCTGCAGCAGGGTCCGGTGTCCTATGCCGACGCGGTGACCACGGCCGCGCCGTCAGTGGTCAACCTGTACACCACCAAAGTGGTCAACAAGCCCAGCCATCCGCTGTTCGAAGATCCGCAGTTCCGCCGCTTCTTCGGCGACAACTCGCCCAAGCAGAAACGCATGGAGTCGAGCCTCGGTTCGGGCGTGATCATGAGCCCGGAAGGTTACCTGCTGACCAACAACCACGTGACCAGTGGTGCCGACCAGATCGTGGTGGCGCTCAAGGATGGCCGTGAAACCCTGGCCCGAGTCATCGGCAGCGACCCGGAAACCGACCTTGCGGTGTTGAAGATCGACCTGAAAAACCTGCCGTCGATCACCGTCGGCCGTTCCGACAATATCCGTATTGGCGACGTGGCCCTGGCCATCGGCAACCCGTTCGGTGTCGGCCAGACCGTGACCATGGGCATCATCAGCGCCACCGGGCGCAATCAGCTCGGGCTGAACAACTACGAAGACTTCATCCAGACCGACGCCGCGATCAATCCCGGCAACTCCGGCGGTGCGCTGGTGGACGCCAACGGCAACCTGACCGGCATCAACACGGCGATCTTCTCCAAGTCCGGCGGTTCTCAGGGCATCGGCTTCGCGATCCCGGTCAAATTGGCGATGGAAGTGATGAAGTCGATCATCGAACATGGCCAGGTGATTCGCGGCTGGCTCGGCATCGAAGTGCAACCGTTGAGTCAGGAACTGGCGGAATCGTTTGGTCTGTCCGGGCGTCCGGGGATTGTGGTCGCGGGGATTTTCCGTGATGGCCCGGCACAGAAGGCCGGCCTGCAACTGGGCGACGTGATCCTCAGCATCGACGGTGAACCGGCCGGCGATGGTCGCCGCTCGATGAACCAGGTGGCACGGATCAAGCCGACCGACAAGGTCACCATTCAGGTGATGCGCAACGGCAAAGAGCTCAAGCTCACGGCAGAAATCGGTCTGCGTCCGCCACCCGCTCCAATCAAGGAAAAAGAAGAAGAGTAAGCCGGTAGGAGCTGCGCCCTCAGCAGCTCCATTACTCTGAAGCTGTTAACAGCAGACATTCTCATTAGGCATGTTATATTGTTTCAATATCACTATTGGAACAACATAACATGTCGTCTCGAACAATGGCTTACCTCGCAGGCCTGGCCCTCGGTTTGCTGGGGGATCCGGTCTTCGCCGAAGAATCGCAAACCGTTGAACTGGACGCCATCAGCGTCACCTCCGACTACGAATCCCCCACTGGCCCGGTGAAGGGTTACCGCGCCACGCGCTCCTCCAGCGCAACCAAAACCGACACCGCCCTTCGCGATATCCCGCAATCGATCAGTGTGATTCCCGTCAGTGTGCTCAAGGACTTGGGCAGCACCAGCGTCGAACGCGCACTGGAATTTGCCGGCGGCGTGTCGAAACAGAACAACTTCGGCGGCCTGACGCTCTACGAATACAGCGTGCGCGGCTTCACTACTTCGGAGTTCTACAAGGACGGTTTCAGCGCCAACCGAGGCTATCCAAGCACACCGGACGTGGCCAACATCGAACGTATCGAAGTGCTCAAAGGCCCGGCCGCCAGCCTCTACGGTCGTGGCGATCCGGGCGGTACGGTGAACATCGTCACCAAGAAACCCCAGCCCGAAGCTTTCACCACACTGCAAACCAGTGCCGGCAGTTGGGATCGCTATCGCACCGCCGTGGACGTCAACACGCCGCTGGATGATGACGGCAACGTTCTGTCCCGGGTGAACCTGGCTGTCGAGGACAACCACAGTTTCCGCGATCACGTCGACAGCCAGCGTGTGTTCGTTGCGCCTTCGTTCAGCTGGCAACTGAACCCGGACACCAGCCTGTTGGTGGAGAGCGAGTTCGTGCGCCACAGCTCGACCTTCGATCGCGGTATCGTCGCGCCGAACAATAAATGGAGCGGCGTCTCCCGTTCGACCTTCCTTGGAGAACCCAACGACGGCAACATCGACAACCACAACAATCTGCTGCAAGCCGCCCTCGAACATCAGCTCAACGACCGCTGGAAACTACGCCTCGCCAGCCATTACAAGGAAGGCAAGCTCTGGGGCTTCGCCTCCGAAAACCGTCCCTTGAACGCCGACGGCCACACCATCAACCGTCGCTACCGCGAGCGCGATACCAACTGGCACGACAGCATCACCCAACTCGAACTGCGCGGTTTGTTCGACATCGGCAGCTGGCAACACGAACTGCTGATCGGCAGCGAATACGAGAATTTCCGCAAGAACGAACGGGTCACGACCATTGCCGGCGGCCCCTACGCCATCGATATCTATCGACCGATCTACGGCCAACCGAAACCCAATGGCGCACGCTCCGGGACCGACTTCTTCGAGCACGTCGAAAGCCAGGCGCTGAACCTTCAGGACCAGATCGTCTTCACCGACAAACTGCGCGGCATGCTCGGTGCGCGCTTCGAGCATTTCGAACAAAACATCGACGATCACAGCCGCAACGCCACCAGCCGCCAGCGCCACGACGCGCTGACCCAGCGAGCCGGCCTGCTCTACCAACTGACGCCTGAAGTGGGGGTGTTCGCCAACGCCTCCACCTCGTTCAAACCGAACAACGGTCTGGACGCCGCCGGCAAATCCTTCGACCCGGAAGAAGGCGTCGGTTATGAAGTCGGGATCAAGAGCGAGCTGTTCGACGATCGCTTGAGCACCACCCTCGCCGCCTTCCATATCGAAAAGGAAAACGTCCTGGCGCTCGATCCAAGCACCGATTCCAGCCGCGCCATGGGCAAGGCCCGAAGCCAGGGTGTCGACCTGCAAGTCACCGGGCAAGTCACCGATGCCGTGCGAGTAATCGGTGCTTTCGCTTACATCGACGCCGAAGTCACCCAAGGCGACAAGGTGATTCCCACCGGCAGCCGAATTCTCGGTGTGGCCAAACGCAGCGGCAGTGTGCTGGGCGTTTATGAATTTCAGGATGGCCATTTGCGCGGTTCGGACCTAGGTGCAGCGTTCACCTATGTCGGCGATCGCTCGGGTGAAGCCGGCAGCGATTTCGAACTGCCGGCCTACCACACCGTCGACCTGCTGGCCCATTACAAGGCCAGCGAAAACGTCACCGTAGGCCTGAACCTGAACAATCTTTTCGACGAGAAATACTTCGAGCGCTCCTACAGCAACTACTGGGTCAACCCCGGCGAGCCGCGCAATTTCACCGTCAGCCTGACACTCAACCTGTAAAAGGACGTCCACCATGCAACACCTAAAATCCCTGGCGCTACTCAGTCTGTTGTGTGCCGGCCAAGTCTCGGCCCACGGTCTCTGGACCGAAGAACGTCGCGGCAACATCGAAGTCATCTACGGCCATGGCGCCGAAGACAACGCCTTCAAGGCGCAGAAAATCAGTGGTGCGTGGGCTTATGACGTCGGCGGCAAAATGATCCCGGTGAACGTGCAACGGCTGGCCGACCACGCCCGCCTGCAGCCGTTGAAACCACCGGCGGTGATGGCGGTGGCGCTGAACAATGGCATGTGGTCGCAGACGGCGGATAAAAAATGGATCAATGAAGGGCGCAGCAAAGTACCGGGGGCCATTGAGTCGACCCAAACCTTCAAATACAGCCTGGCGATATACCAGCCGGGGGCGAAGTTGCCGAAGCTCGATCAGATGAAATTGCTGATTCTGCCGGAGGTCGATCCGCTGACGGTCGGGCCGGGTAAATCGTTGCCGGTTCGAGTGCTATTGGACGGTAAGCCGGCGGCGGGTGTGAAGTTGGTGGGTGACTATCGCAGCGCGCCGAATACCTTGAGCACCGAGACCGACGCAGAGGGCCGGGCGCAAGTATTGGTGCGTAATGAAGGATTGAACGTGATTGCGGCGCAGATGGAGATTTCGCTGAAGGACAATCCGGATGTGGCGACACGCGGGTTGTTCACGTCACTGACCTTCCTTGGCGAACCGCATCACGAATAACCCACCAACCCCTGTAGGAGCGAGGCTTGCCCGCGAAGAACGATAACTCGGTGTAACAGGTAAACCGTGTCATCGTTCTTCGCGAGCAAGCCTCGCTCCTACAAGGGTCAGCGGTGGATTAGAGGTCGCCGAGACCGTCGATCAGTGCCTGATTCTGCTCCGGCGCGCCGATGGAAATACGCAGGAACTGGGCAATCCGCTCCTGCTTGAAGTGCCGAACGATGACGCCCTGTTCGCGCAACTTCGCCGCCAGCCCTGCCGCATCATGCTTCGGGTGACGGGCGAAAATGAAGTTTGCCGCCGACGGCAACACCTCAAACCCCTTTGCCTCCAGCTGCGTGACCACCTTTTCGCGACTGTCGATGACCAACCGGCAGGTCTTGTCGAAATACTCGCGATCCTCGAACGCTGCCGCGGCCCCCACAATCGCCAGACGATCCAGCGGGTAGGAGTTGAAGCTGTTCTTGATCCGCTCCAGGGCCTCGATCAGGTCCGGATGCCCCACCGCCAGACCAACCCGCAGGCCGGCCAGTGAACGGGACTTGGACAGGGTTTGAGTCACCAGCAGGTTCGGATAACGGTCCACCAGCGTGATCGCCGTTTCACCGCCGAAATCAATGTAAGCCTCATCCACCACGACCACCGAATCCGGGCTGGCCTTGAGGATTTGCTCAACCGCGTCCAGCGCCAGCAGGCAACCGGTCGGCGCATTCGGGTTGGGGAAAATGATCCCGCCGTTCGGCTTGGCGTAGTCCGCCGGGTTGATCTGGAATTGCTCATCCAGCGGCACCGCGTCGAATGCGATGCCGTACAACCCACAGTAAACCGGGTAGAAGCTGTAGCTGATATCCGGGAATAGCAGCGGCTGATCGTGTTGCAGCAAACCGTGGAAAATGTGCGCCAGGACTTCATCTGAACCGTTGCCGAGGAACACCTGATTGCCCTGCACGCCGTAGTACTTGGCAACAGCCTGCTTGAGCAGGTCGCTGTTCGGGTCCGGGTACAGACGCAGGTTATCGTTCAGTTCGGCCTGCATCGCGGCCAAGGCTTTTGGCGATGGACCGTACGGGTTTTCGTTGGTGTTGAGCTTCACCAGTTTCGCCAGTTTAGGCTGTTCGCCCGGCACGTAAGGCACCAGGTTCTTGACGAAGGGACTCCAGAATTTACTCATGTTCAGTTGCCCTGCCCTTGTAGAGAGTCTTCGTCAACGATGCGGTATTCGGCGCTCCGCGCGTGAGCGGTCAGCGACTCGCCACGGGCCAGCACGGAAGCAGTTTTGCCCAGTTCGGAGGCACCCTGCTCGGAGCAGAAGATGATCGACGAACGTTTCTGGAAGTCGTAAACACCCAGTGGCGAAGAGAAGCGCGCGGTGCCGGACGTCGGCAACACGTGGTTTGGACCTGCGCAATAGTCGCCCAGGGCTTCGGACGTGTGACGGCCCATGAAGATCGCGCCGGCGTGGCGGATCTGCGGCAACCAGGCCTGCGGATCGGCAACCGACAATTCCAGGTGTTCTGGCGCAATGCGGTTGGCCACTTCGATGGCTTGTTCCATGTCGCGAACCTTGATCAGCGCACCGCGACCATTGATCGAAGTCTCGATAATCTCGGCGCGCTCCATGGTCGGCAGCAGTTTGGCGATACTGGCGGCGACCTTGTCGAGGAACTCGGCGTCCGGGCTGACCAGAATCGCCTGGGCGTCTTCGTCGTGCTCGGCCTGGGAGAACAGGTCCATGGCAATCCAGTCCGGATCGGTCTGACCGTCACACACGACGAGGATCTCCGACGGGCCGGCGATCATGTCGATGCCGACCTGACCGAACACGTGGCGCTTGGCGGTGGCGACATAGATGTTGCCAGGGCCAACAACCTTATCAACCTTCGGCACGCTTTCGGTACCGTAAGCCAGCGCCGCAACTGCCTGGGCGCCACCGATGGTGAACACCCGGTCAACCCCGGCAATGCAGGCTGCGGCCAGCACCAGCTCGTTGATTTCGCCGCGTGGAGTCGGCACGACCATGACCACTTCGGTCACGCCTGCAACCTTGGCCGGAATCGCGTTCATCAACACCGAGGACGGGTACGACGCCTTGCCGCCCGGCACATACAGACCGGCGCGATCCAGCGGCGTGACCTTCTGGCCCAGCACTGTGCCGTCAGCTTCGGTGTAGCTCCAGGAATCCTGTTTCTGTTTTTCGTGGTAGCTGCGCACGCGGGCTGCGGCTTTTTCCAGCGCTTCGCGCTGAGGCACGGTGATGCGGGTCAATGCCAGTTCCAGGCGTTCGCGCGGCAGGATCAGGTCTGCCATGGAGGCGACTTGCAGGCCGTCGAACTTCTGGGTGAATTCCACCAGCGCCGCGTCGCCACGCTCGCGAACAGCCTTGATGATGTCCAGCACCCGCTGATTGACCGAGTCGTCAGACACACTTTCCCAGCTCAGCAGATGATCCAGATGATGTGCAAAATCCGGGTCAGCAGCGTTGAGTCGGCGAATTGCAGTCGGTGCGGTCATAGCGAGAGCCTCATAGGAATGGCAAAAACTCAGGCGCCCGAAGCTAACATTCGATCCGCTTGGGCACCTGAGAATTCTGGCTATGAGGCGGATAGACGGCGCGCCTTGCGGTCGCGCAGGTAAATCAGCCGCGGTGTCGAGACTCCACTGCCTTGCGCAGGGTGTCGATCAACGCCTGGATACGGGCGTGCTGCATTTTCATCGAAGCTTTGTTGACGATCAGCCGCGAGCTGATGTCGGCAATGAAATCCTGGGGTTCCAGGCCATTGGCACGCAGGGTGTTACCGGTGTCGACCACGTCGATGATCTTGTCTGCCAGACCGATCAGCGGCGCCAGCTCCATCGAGCCGTAGAGCTTGATGATGTCGACCTGACGGCCCTGCTCGGCGTAGTAACGCTTGGCGACGTTGACGAATTTGGTCGCCACCCGCAGACGGCCCTTGGGCTCGACATCGCCGACACGGCCGGCGGTCATCAGCTTGCAGAGGGCAATTCGCAGATCCAGAGGCTCGTACAGACCCTGGCCGCCATATTCCATCAGCACGTCTTTACCGGCGACGCCCAGGTCGGCGGCACCATGCTCGACGTAGGTCGGCACATCGGTGGCGCGCACGATCAGCAGGCGCACATCGGCCTGGGTCGTGGGGATGATCAGCTTGCGGCTCTTGTCCGGATTCTCGGTCGGCACGATGCCCGCTTCAGCCAGAAGCGGCAAGGTGTCGTCAAGGATGCGGCCCTTGGACAGTGCGATAGTCAACATGGGAAACGTCAGTCCTTATCAAGGTACTCATGCCCGGTCGCAAATGGCGCCGGACACACATCGAGCCTGAAACAGGCTCGACTTGAAACGAATTCAACGGGCGCGTCCCTGCGCCCATGCAGCAGAAACTAGCCCGGTACGCGGCGGATTTTCGCGCCGAGCATCTGCAGTTTCTCTTCGATGCACTCGTAACCACGGTCGATGTGGTAAATGCGGTCGATCAGGGTATCGCCTTCGGCGATCAGCGCCGAGATCACCAGGCTGGCCGAAGCACGCAGGTCGGTGGCCATTACTGGCGCGCCCTTGAGCTTTTCGATGCCGGTGACGATGGCGGTGTTGCCTTCGACCTGGATATGAGCGCCCATGCGGTGCAGTTCGTAAACGTGCATGAAGCGGTTTTCGAAGATCGTCTCGATCACCGCACCAGTGCCTTCGGCAATGGCGTTGAGGGAGATGAACTGCGCTTGCATGTCGGTCGGGAACGCCGGGTATGGAGCGGTCCGCACGTTAACGGCTTTTGGCCGCTTGCCGTGCATGTTCAGCTCGATCCAGTCTTCGCCGCAGGTGATTTCAGCACCCGATTCGCGAAGTTTTTCCAGAACGGCTTCGAGGATGGTCGGATCAGTGTCCTTGACCTTCACACGACCGCCGGTCACCGCCGCCGCCACCAGGTAGGTGCCGGTCTCGATACGGTCAGGCATCACCTTGTAAGTGGTCGGGTGCAGACGCTCGACGCCATCGATGGTGATGGTGTCGGTGCCGGCGCCAGTGATCTTGGCGCCCATGGCGTTCAAGAAGTTCGCCAGGTCGATGACCTCAGGCTCGCGAGCGGCGTTCGCCAGCACGCTACGACCCTTGGCCAGAGCGGCCGCCATCATGATGTTCTCGGTACCGGTCACGCTGACGGTGTCGAAGAAGAAGTGCGCACCGCGCAGGCCACCCTCAGGGGCCTTGGCCTTGATGTAGCCACCTTCTACGTCGATGACCGCGCCCATGGCTTCGAGGCCACGGATGTGCAGGTCGACCGGACGCGAACCGATGGCGCAACCGCCAGGCAGTGCGACTTCGGCTTCGCCGAAACGGGCAACCATCGGGCCCAGCACCAGGATCGAGGCACGCATGGTTTTCACCAGTTCGTACGGCGCAATCAGGGTCTTGATGGTGCGCGGGTCGATTTCGACGCTGAGCTTCTCGTCGATCACCGGCTCGATGCCCATGCGACCGAACAGCTCGATCATGGTGGTGATGTCGTGCAGGTGCGGCAGGTTGGCAACGGTAACCGGGCCATCGCACAGCAGGGTTGCAGCCAGGATCGGCAGGGCAGAGTTCTTTGCCCCGGAGATGCGGATTTCGCCATCAAGACGAACGCCACCGGTAATAATCAATTTATCCATAAGAATCTCGACGCCCTTGGGCTCAGGTGCGCTCGGCCCAGGCCGCGCTGCTGAAAAATTTCATAGTGACCGCATGGATGCTGCCATCGGTGATCCATGGGTTCAAATGGGCATAGACCTGCTGCTGACGCTTCACCGGGCTCAACGCCGCCAGTTCATCGCTAATCACGTTCAGCTGGAAATTGCAGCCTTCGCCTTCAACTTCCACCTTCGTGTTTGGCAGCTTTCCTTCAAGGAAGCTCTTCACTTCTACGGCCTGCATGCTCAACCTCAATCGGCGCCCTGTGCGCGCGGGTCGGACATCATACAAAAAAGCCCCGCGCCTGCGAACCCCGCGAAGCAGGACTCTGACGGGGGGCTTCTTTATAGATGCGGTTCAGGGATGCGCCAACAGCTCGGTCAACTCGCTGACCTGAGCGATTTCACGCATATCTTCGGGTATCGCACGAATGCTCAGGGCCTTGCCGGCCGCCTGAGCATCGCGCATGAAGCACAGCAGCAGCGACAAGCCGACGCTGCTGGACTTCTCCACCGCCGAGCAATCAACCACCAGCGCCGCCGCATTACTGGACTTGATCAGCGCCTGCCCCTGCTGGCGCAGGTTCGGGCCTGTCCGGTAATCCAGCACGCCACTGAGCAGCAGTTCGCCGGATTCGCTCATGCGAATGGCCGACTCACTCATTGGGTTTTCTTCTCGGTAGATTGTTCGGTGGCTTCCTTGGCTTTGGCGACTTCCCCGGCCCAACCGTTGATGGTCTTGTCCAGATCGTTGCCATTGCGCTGCATCGCATCAGCGAACTGATCGCGGAACAGCTTGCCGATGTTGATGCCGTTGATGATCACGTTGCGCAGCTTCCACTCGCCATTGATCTTCTCGAGTGTGTAAGACACAGGATAGATCGCGCCGCTACTGCTCTTGACCGTCATGCCAACGCTGGTACGGTCGCCTGACTCATCCTTGGCAGGATCGACGACGATGCCCTGGTTGTCGTACTCAAGCAAAGCATTGCCATAGAACTGGAACAGGCCTTTTTTGAAGTTCTCGACAAACTTCTGCATCTGCTCGGGCGTGGCCTTGCGTGAATACTTGACCGTCATGATGCTCTTGGAAATACCTTCGGCATCCACCACAGGCCCGACGATGGTATTCAGCGCCGTATAAAAGTCCTGCGGGTCCTGCTTGTACTTTGCTTTGTTGGCGGCAAGATCCGCCAACAACCGGGTGGTGGTGTCCTGTACCAGATCGTGCGCGGAAGGCGCCGCCACGGCGTTAGCCATCAACGGCAAGGCCGCGAGTATTACCAACAGGCCACGTCGCAAGATAGAGATCATTCAAAAGCTCCTCATTTGGCGTCTTTGCTAACGGTATTGAGCAGGAATTTACCGATCAGGTCCTCGAGTACCAGCGACGACTGCGTATCGTGGATGGTTCCACCCTCCTTGAGCAGGGTTTCCTCCCCTCCCACGCTGATACCGATGTATTTCTCACCCAGCAGGCCAGCGGTCAGGATAGATGCAGTGGAGTCAGTCGGCAGATTATCTACGCGCTTTTCCAGTTGCATGGTCACCCGACCGGTGAAGCTGTCGCGGTCCAGATCGATCGCCGTGACCTTGCCGATGGTCACACCGGCCATGGTCACTTTAGCTCTGACAGTCAAACCGGCGATATTGTCGAAATACGCATAAAGTTTATAAGTTTCGGTGGTTGCACTAGGGGACAGACCACTGACCCGCAACGCAAGCAACAGCAAAGCCAGGATGCCAGCCAGCAAGAAAAGGCCGACACCGATTTCCAGGGTGCGGTTTTGCATCAGAAATCTCCAAACATCAAGGCGGTCAGAATAAAGTCCAGGCCGAGTACAGCCAAAGAGGCATACACCACGGTCTTGGTAGTGGCACGACTGATCCCCTCGGAAGTGGGCTCGCAGTCATAGCCTTGGAATACGGCGATCCAGGTCACGACGAAGGCAAAAACGATGCTTTTGATAATGCCGTTGAGCACATCGTCGACAAACGTCACGCTGTTTTGCATGTTCGACCAGTAGGAGCCTTCATAGACACCCAGCCAGTCGACGGCCACCCACGAACCGCCCCAGATGCCCACCACGCTGAAAATCATTGCCAGCACCGGCAGGGAAATGAAGCCGGCCCACAGGCGCGGGGCAATGATGTACTTGAGCGGGTCGACCCCGATCATTTCCAGACTGGACAACTGTTCGGTGGACTTCATGTTGCCGATTTCGGCGGTCAGTGCCGAACCCGCGCGTCCGGCGAACAGCAAGGCCGTGACCACCGGACCCAGTTCACGCAACAGCGTCAGCGCAACCATCTGCCCGACGGCCTGCTCCGAACCGTAGCTGGACAGAATGTTAAAGCCCTGCAGCGCCAGCACCATGCCGATGAATACCCCGGAGACCACGATGATCACCAGGGACATCACGCCCACCGAATGCAGCTGCTTGACCAGCAGGCCAAAACCGCCGCCGATGCCGCCACGACCGAGCAAGGCATGGAACAGGAACAGCGCCGAACGCCCGAATACCGCCAGCACATCGATGCCGGCGTAACCGAAGCGGCGCACTCTTTCTATCAGTGAAATCTTGCGCATCAGCGCTTCCCCAGAAGATCTGCGCGGTAATCCGGCGCTGGAAAGTGGTATGCGACCGGGCCGTCGGGTTCGCCTGTCATGAATTGACGAATACGTGGTTCGTCCGAGGTCATCAGTTCCTTGGGCGTACCTTGCCCCAGCACTTGCCCGTCACCCACCACAATGAGGTAATCGGCGATGCTCGCGGTCTCGGCCAGATCGTGGGAAACCACGATACTGGTGATACCCAGCGCATCGTTGAGCAGGCGGATCAGGCGTACCAGCACGCCCATGGCGATCGGGTCCTGGCCAACAAAGGGCTCGTCGTACATGAGGATTTGCGGATCGAGAGCAATTGCCCGGGCCAGCGCGACGCGACGTTTCATGCCGCCGGACAATTCGTCAGGCATCAGGTCGATGGCGCCACGCAAGCCCACGGCCTGCAATTTGAGCAGGACAATGTCGCGGATCATTTCTTCCGGCAGCCCGGTATGAACACGCAGCGGAAAGGCGACGTTCTCGAACACATCAAGATCGGTAAACAGCGCGCCGCTCTGAAACAACACACCCATGTGCTTGCGCGCATCGAACAGATCGCTGCGCGACAACGTCGGCAGGTTCTGGCCGTTGACCCAGACTTCGCCGCTGGCAGGGCGCAATTGTGCACCTATCAGCCGCAACAGCGTGGTCTTGCCACACCCGGAAGGCCCCATGATGCCGGTGACCTTGCCGCGCGGTATGCGAATATCGACGTTATTGAAAATGCTGCGCGAACCGCGCTTGAAGGTCAGTCCCTTCAGCTCGACCGCGTAGGCGTTATCGGCACTCATCTAAACTCCTTGCGATGCAGCCTCTCACTCGGACGCCTGGCTTTCTGGCGAAAGCACATACCTCCCCCGGGCAGGCCGAACTGGCGGCGAACTATATCACTGCAAAGCTCAAGCGCCCAAGGCCCAAGCCGGGCATGTTCAGCAACATGACCGTCTGAAATCATCTATTTAGAGATGATTCGGTAACAAGTAATGACAAACTGCAACGAACTCGCGTGAGGGTTTTGATCATTACCGTTATAATCGCCGCCTTTTCATCAGACTATTCGATTTCCGACATGAACCAATCCAGCGACCTGATTCAATCCGCACAACGCACCATCCGCCTCGAACTGGAAGCCGTACAAGGCTTGCTGCCCCATATCGATGCAGATTTCGTACGTGCTTGCGAGATGATTCTGGCTAGCAAAGGCCGGGTGGTCGTGGTCGGCATGGGCAAATCGGGGCACATCGGCAACAAGATTGCCGCCACCCTCGCCAGCACCGGCACCACGGCTTTCTTCGTGCACCCGGCCGAGGCCAGCCATGGCGATATGGGCATGATCACCCGTGATGACATCATTCTGGCGCTGTCGAACTCCGGCTCCACCAATGAAATCGTCACCTTGCTGCCGCTGATCAAGCGCCAGGGCATTCAGATGATCAGCCTGACCGGCAACCCCGATTCGCCGCTGGCCAAGGCTGCGGAAGTCAACCTCAATGTAAGCGTCGAACACGAAGCCTGTCCGCTGAATCTGGCCCCCACCTCATCGACCACCGCGGCACTGGTCATGGGCGACGCTCTAGCCGTTGCCTTGCTTGAAGCTCGCGGTTTTACCGCTGAAGACTTTGCCTTTTCCCACCCGGGTGGTGCCCTTGGCCGCCGTTTGTTGCTGAAAGTGGAAAATGTCATGCATGCCGGCACCGAATTACCGCAAGTGATGTCCGGTACGCTGCTCAAGGATGCCTTGATGGAAATGACCCGCAAGGGGTTGGGCATGACCGTTGTACTGAGCGCGGATGGAAAGCTCGCCGGGATCTTCACCGACGGCGATCTGCGCCGCACGCTGGACCGCACGATTGATATCCACAGCACGACCATTGATGAAGTGATGACCGCCCACGGCAAGACCGCCCGCGCCGAGATGCTCGCCGCCGAGGCCCTGAAAATCATGGAAGACCACAAGATCAACGCACTGGTAGTGATCGACAGCGAAGACCGCCCCGTCGGCGCCTTGAACATGCACGATTTGCTGCGTGCGGGAGTAATGTAATGAGCACGGACCTGCTGCAACGCGGCAAACAGATCAAACTGGCGGTATTCGACGTCGACGGCGTACTGACCGATGGACGCCTGTACTTCCTCGAAGACGGCAGCGAATTCAAGACTTTCAACACCCTCGACGGCCAGGGCATCAAGATGTTGATGGCAGCCGGCGTGCAGACCGCTATCATCAGCGGCCGCAAGACCCCGGTGGTTGAACGGCGTGCGAAGAACCTCGGCATTCCACACCTTTATCAGGGTCGCGAAGACAAACTGGTGGTGCTCGACGAACTTCTTGCCCAGCTCAACCTGAGCTATGAGCAAGTGGCCTACCTTGGCGACGACCTGCCAGACCTGCCGGTGATTCGCCGTGTCGGCCTGGGCATGGCGGTGGCCAGCGCTGCCAGTTTCGTGCGCGAACACGCCCACGGCATCACCCAGGCCCGTGGTGGCGAGGGTGCTGCTCGCGAATTCTGCGAATTGATCCTGCGCGCCCAGGGCCGCCTCGATGCGGCCAACGCCGCATACCTGTGAGCCCATCATGCTGAGCAAAAAGATTCGCAACATCCTGATGTTCGGTTGCATCGCAGCGATTTTTGCGGCGGTCGGCTACTGGAATATCAGCCCGGAACGCTTCCTCGACAAACCGGTGGTGAAGGTCGATGAAAGCGCGATCGACTATTACGCCGTCAACGCCCATAGCGTGCAATACCTGCCCGACGGCAAACTGCAATATGAAATGACGTCGGACAAGGTCGAACACCTGAAAGCGACCGAAGTGACGTTGCTGACCAATCCTGATCTGAATATGTTCCGTGGCACCGAATTCCCCTGGCACGTCCAGAGCGAGCGCGGCGAAGTCAACCCGGACGGCACTCAGGTCGAGCTGATTGATTCGGTACGTATCACCCGTTTCGACGAAAAAAACCGTAAAACCCTGATTACCACCACCCGTATGACCGTGTTCCCGCAGCAGCAATATGCGCAGACCGATCAACCCGTTAGAATCGACGGCGCTGGCGGTGTATCGACAGGCAACGGAATGAAAGCGTACTTGAAAGAAAGCAGGATACACCTGCTATCGAACGTAAGAGGACAGTATGAGGCTCGTTAAAACTCTCCCTATTTTGCTCAGTCTGGGCGCAGCACTGGGAAGCGTGAGCGCCTGGGCTCTGCCGAACGATCAAGAGCAGCCTATCCGCATTCAGGCCGACGATGCCCAACTGGACGACAAGAATGGCGTTGCCACCTATAAAGGTGATGTGATCATCACCCAGGGCTCGATGAAGGTCACCGGCAATACCGTGACCATCACCCGCACCCCGACCGGCGACATCGACGTGGTGACTTCGGTGGGCAACCTCGCCTACTTTGAGCAACTGCAGACCGCTGGCGACACCAAGCCTGTTCAGGGCTGGGGTGTGACCATCCAGTACCACGCCGCACAAAACCGCGTCGTGCTGATCGACAAGGCAAAAGTCGTCGACAAGGACAACAACACCACCCAAGGCGAGAAAATCGTCTACGACACGGTTAAAAAGCTTGCGAGCGCCGGTCGCGCCACGGGTAACAAGGTCACCGAGGCACGTCCTCGCATCGACATGGTGATCCAGCCGAAGAAGAAAACCGACGAGCAAAAGGCCCAGTAATGGCAACTCTGAAAGCTCAGCATCTGGCCAAGAGCTACAAGAGCCGTCAGGTCGTGCGCGACGTCAGCCTGTCCATCGACAGCGGTCAGATCGTCGGCCTGCTTGGCCCTAACGGCGCCGGTAAAACCACCTGTTTCTACATGATTGTCGGCCTGGTACAGGCCGATCAGGGTCGCGTACTGATCGACGATCTGGATGTCAGCCACCAGCCGATGCACGGTCGTGCGAAGGCGGGTATCGGTTATCTTCCGCAAGAAGCGTCGATCTTCCGCAAACTGTCGGTGGCCGACAACATCATGGCCATCCTCGAGACACGCAAGGAACTCGACAAGGCCGGTCGTCGCAAAGAGCTGGAAAGCCTGCTGCAGGAATTTCACATCCACCACATCCGCGACAACCTCGGCATGAGCCTGTCCGGTGGTGAACGCCGCCGCGTGGAAATTGCCCGGGCGCTGGCCACCAATCCGAAATTCATCCTCCTCGACGAACCCTTCGCCGGTGTGGACCCGATTTCGGTAGGCGACATCAAGCAGATCATTCATCACCTCAAGGCCAAAGGCATTGGTGTGCTGATCACGGACCACAACGTCCGCGAAACCCTGGATATCTGCGAAACCGCCTACATCGTCAACGATGGCCAACTGATCGCTGAAGGTGACTCCGCCACTATCCTGGCCAATGAACTGGTCAAGGAAGTGTATCTGGGTCATGAGTTCCGCCTGTAGGCACTGAGATGCCCCGGGTCGCCTGGAGCGCGCGCACTTCAATAAAAAATCAATAAGTTTTTATTGTTACAGCGCTCTAGGCAAACACTTCAGTTTCAGGCATATAATTTGCTTATGTTTGGCGCTTCGGCGCCCTGTAGTGGATGGCGCATGTGCGCCGGCGAATAAGGTGTTAAGCCCCTGCCATGAAACCATCGCTAGTCTTGAGAATGGGCCAGCAGCTGACGATGACACCGCAGCTGCAACAGGCCATCCGCCTGCTCCAATTGTCGACCCTGGACCTGCAACAGGAAATCCAGGAGGCCCTGGAGTCCAATCCGATGCTCGAACGCCAGGAAGAAGGCGACGACTTCGATAACGCCGACCCCTTGGCCGATAGCGCCGAACAGAAACCCAACGCCGACATTCAGGAACCCTCCTACCAGGAAACCGCCCCAACGGTGGATAACCTCGAGGAAGGCGACTGGAACGAGCGCATTCCTAACGAATTGCCCGTCGATACCGCTTGGGAAGACGTCTACCAGACCAGCGCCAGCAGCCTGCCGAGCAACGATGACGACGAGTGGGATTTCACCACCCGTACATCGGTCGGCGAAAGCCTGCAAAGCCATTTGCTCTGGCAACTGAACCTGGCACCGATGTCCGACACCGATCGCCTGATCGCCGTGACCCTGATCGACTGCATCAATAATCAGGGCTACCTGGACGAAACCCTTGAGGAAATCCTCGAGGCGTTCGACCCGGAACTGGACATCGAACTGGACGAAATCGAAGCCGTCCTGCACCGCATCCAGCAATTCGAACCCGCTGGCATCGGCGCCCGCAACCTCGGTGAATGCCTGCTGCTGCAACTGCGCCAGCTGCCCGCCAAGACCCCTTGGCTGGCCGAGGCCAAGCGCCTGGTCACCGATTACATCGACTTGCTCGGCAGCCGCGACTACAGCCAGCTGATGCGCCGCATGAAGCTCAAGGAAGATGAACTGCGTCAGGTCATCGAATTGGTCCAGAGCCTCAACCCGCGCCCAGGATCACAAATCGAGTCCACCGAAGCCGAATACGTCGTTCCCGACGTGATCGTGCGCAAGGACAACGAGCGCTGGCTGGTGGAGTTGAATCAGGAATCGGTGCCACGCCTGCGGGTCAACGCCCAATACGCCGGTTTCGTGCGCCGCGCCGATACCAGCGCTGATAACACCTTCATGCGCAATCAGTTGCAGGAAGCTCGCTGGTTCATCAAGAGCCTGCAAAGCCGCAATGAAACCCTGATGAAAGTCGCCACCCAGATCGTCGAGCATCAACGCGGCTTTCTGGAGTACGGTGACGAAGCCATGAAGCCGTTGGTGCTGCATGACATCGCCGAAGCGGTGGGCATGCATGAATCGACGATTTCACGGGTGACCACGCAAAAATTCATGCATACCCCGCGGGGCATCTATGAACTGAAATACTTTTTTTCCAGCCACGTCAGTACCTCAGAAGGCGGTGAATGCTCGTCCACGGCGATCCGCGCGATCATCAAAAAACTGGTTGCCGCGGAAAATCAGAAAAAGCCGTTGAGTGACAGCAAGATCGCTGGTTTACTGGAGGCACAAGGCATTCAGGTGGCTCGCCGCACCGTCGCCAAGTACCGCGAATCCCTCGGGATCGCGCCTTCGAGCGAACGCAAGCGGTTGATGTAGAGCCACGCCACAGCGTTCCAGTGGTAGATCATCTGATCTACCGCTTTATGCACTGGCAACGAAGGAGAAGCTGTATGCAAGTCAACATCAGTGGACACCAACTGGAAGTGACCGAACCCCTGCGCACCTACATCGGCGAAAAACTCGACCGATTAGAGAGGCATTTCGACAAGATCACCAATGTGCAAGTCACGATGAACGTCGAAAAACTGCTGCAGAAGATCGAAGCCACGCTGCATATTCCCGGCGGAGAAGTGGTCGCCAATGCCGAGCATACGGACATGTATGCCGCCATCGACCTGCTGACCGACAAGCTGGATCGCCAACTTAAAAAGCATAAGGAAAAGACCCAGAGCCTCCTCCAGGGCGCGACCGGTCGTTAACACCCCCAATCCATGATCCGACTAGAAACCATCCTGACCCCCGGCCGTTCCCAAGTGAACGCGCCGGGTGGCAGTAAAAAGAAAGCCCTCGAGCAAATTGCCAACCTTATCCACCGCGAAGTACCGGATCTGGAAATGCAGGACGTCTTCGAGGCTCTGATTGCCCGTGAGAAACTCGGTTCTACCGGTTTCGGCAACGGCATCGCCATCCCCCACTGCCGGCTCAAAGGCTGCACCTCGCCAATCAGCGCGCTGCTGCACCTGGAAGCCCCTATCGATTTCGACGCCATTGATGGCGCCCCGGTTGACCTGCTGTTTGTGCTGCTGGTCCCGGAAGCCGCCACCGATGCGCACCTGGAGTTGCTGCGCCAGATCGCCAGCATGCTGGATCGCAAGGAAGTGCGTGAAAAACTGCGCAGCGCCCCGAGCAACGAAGCCTTGTATCAGGTTGTCCTGGACGAGCAGAACGGTCACTAATCATGCGCCTGATCATCGTCAGTGGCCGCTCCGGCTCAGGTAAAAGCACCGCCCTCGATGTGCTCGAGGACAACGGCTACTACTGCATCGACAACCTGCCTGCCGGCTTGCTGCCGGAACTGGCCGAACGCGCGCTGATTCACACCGAACTGGCACAACCGCTGGTGGCCGTGTCCATTGATGCACGCAACCTGCCGAGCCACCTGTCACGGTTCCCCGAATTGCTGGAAGAGGTCCGCAGCCGGCATATCCAGTGCGATGTGCTGTACCTGGACGCTGACGAAGAAACCTTGCTCAAACGCTTTTCGGAAACTCGCCGTCGTCACCCGCTGAGCAGCGCCAATCGCTCGCTGGCGGAGGCGATAGAGGACGAAACCAATCTGCTGGGGCCGATTGCCGATCTGGCCGACCTCAAGGTCAATACCACCAATCTGAACCTGTATCAGCTACGCGATACCATCAAGCTGCGCCTGCTGAATCAACCGGAACCGGGCACTGCGTTCCTGGTGGAATCTTTCGGGTTCAAGCGGGGCATGCCGGTGGACGCCGATCTGGTGTTCGACGTGCGCTGTCTGCCCAACCCTTACTGGAAGCCAGAGCTACGGGCACAATCCGGGCTCGATCAACCGGTGGCCGAGTACCTGGCGGCACAGCCTGACGTCGAAGAGATGTTCCAGGACATTTCCTCGTACCTGCTCAAATGGCTGCCCCGCTTTGCCGCCAGCAACCGCGCTTACGTCACCATTGCCATTGGCTGCACCGGCGGGCATCACCGCTCTGTCTACCTGACCGAACGTCTGGGTCAGGTCCTGCAAAAAACCCTGAAGAACGTCCAGGTTCGCCACCGCGACCTCAGCTAAAGGATTCACATCGCGATGCCTGCTCTGGAAATCGAAATCATCAACAAGCTGGGCCTGCATGCCCGCGCGTCTGCAAAATTCGTTGGGGTCGCCGGTGAGTTCAAGGATTGCACGATCCGGGTAGGACGCACGCCGGAATCCACGGTCGATGGCAAAAGCATTATGGCAATGATGATGCTCGCCGCAGGCAAGGGCACCAAAATCTATATCAGTACCGAAGGCGAAGATGAGCAAAAAGCGCTGGATGCGCTGACAGACTTGATCAACCGTTACTTCGACGAAGGCGGATAAAAGTCAAAAGATCGCAGCCTCGTTTCACTCGACAGCTCCTACGGTATGCCGATCCTTGTAGGAGCTGTCGAGTGAAACGAGGCTGCGATCTTTTGATCCTGTTTTTCAAGCCAACGCCGTATCCATCACCATCATCAGACAAAACCCGATCAGCAGCCCAAGGCTGGCCAGTTTGTCGTGACCATGGCGTCGCGATTCGGGGATGACTTCGTGAGTCACCACCAACAGCATCGCACCGGCCGCCAGTGCCAGACCCAACGGCAACAACAGTTCGGCCAGGCTCACCAGCCAGGCGCACAACAGTGCGAAGACCGGCTCGACCAACCCTGACGCAGCACCGACCAGGAACGCCTTGACCCGCGACATCCCTGCTCCGGCCAATACCAAAGCAATCACCAGCCCTTCCGGTACATCCTGCAAGGCAATGCCCATGGCCAGGCTGTCGGCGTCAGGCATGCCACCACCGGCCGAGACGCCGACCGCCATGCCTTCGGGGATGTTGTGGGCGATGATGGCGAACACAAACAACCAGATCCGCGGTGCAATCACCGATCGCTCCAGTGTCCCCACGAGCATTTCTGGCGTAGCGCCGGACACCTTGCGATCCACCAGAAACAGCCCGAATGCCCCCAGCATGATGCCAAAACTGATCAGGCCACTGGCCGCCCAAGGCGTCAGCCCGAGGCTTTCAGCCGCGGCAATGCCCGGCACGATCAGTGAAAACGCCGTCGCCGCGAGCATCACTCCGGCCCCGAAACCCAGCAGCGTATCGCTGACTGCCTGGGGCATCCGCCGAATCACCAGCACCGGCACCGCGCCCAAAGCTGTGCCCAAGGCGCAAATCGCCCCGCCTTGCAGGGCGCGCTGAAGTTTCGGTTCGAGGTCCAGCCAGCTCAGCCCTTGAGCAGCCAATAACGTCATGCCCGCCAGCAGTAACAGCGATCCCAGTGCGTAACGAAACATCCGTCCACTTCCGACCGCCAGTGTTTCAGTGCCCATAGTCAGCCCTGGATTGTTTTATAGAGACTTAGGGGGCGTTCTCAACTAAACCAGCGCAGCCTGATAACGCGCGGCGACTTCGGGCCAATTGATCACGTTGTAGAACGCATTGATGTATTCCGGGCGGCGGTTCTGATAGCGCAGGTAATAAGCGTGTTCCCAAACGTCCAGGCCGAGAATCGGCGTATTGCCGTTCATCAATGGGCTGTCCTGGTTGCCGCTGCTTTCAACGATCAAGGTCTTTTGCGGTGTCACACTCAACCAGGCCCAACCGCTGCCGAAACGGGTCAGCGCAGCTTTGGTGAAAGCCTCCTTGAAGTTGTCGAGACCACCCAATTGCTCGTCGATCGCCTTGGCCAGCGCACCTTCAGGCTGACCACCGCCGCTGGGCGTCATGACTTCCCAGAACAACGAATGGTTGGCATGCCCACCGCCCTGATTGATCACCGCCGCGCGAAGTTTTTCCGGCAATTGCTGGACCGCCGCCACCAGTTTTTCCACAGGCCATTCGGCAAATTCGGTGCCTTCGACCGCGGCGTTGAGGTTGTTGATGTAAGTCTGGTGGTGTTTGGTGTAGTGGATTTCCATGGTCTGCGCATCGATGTGCGGTTCCAGGGCGTCATAGGCGTACGGCAAGGCAGGCAAGGTAAAAGCCATTTCAATGAACTCCATGTTGTAAGGGCGCAGGCTGATGCGCGGGCGACGTCTCGCGGTGTAGCAAACGCTGGGTGCGCGGATACTCGCCGTGATCGCTGATGAAATTCAGCAACTCGACATAGGTTTTGCTGCTCTGGCGCAGCGCGGCTTCCCGCAAAGCCGGCGCCAGTCGCGGGTCCTGCATGGTCTGCAACAGTCGTTGATGGATCGCGCACAAATACTCGGCGCTCTCCTCCGGCTGGTTCAGACGCAAGTGCAGGTCCGCCAGGTTATGGTGGGAAATCACGCAAGCCGCCACCGCTTCGTCGGCATCGGCCCAGCGCTCGAACAACACCTGGGCCAAGGCCAATGCCTGCAAATATGCCTCGCGGGCATCGACCAGCTCGCCCAGCATGAAACAGCGATTTGCTCTTTCGATCGTGCGTTTCCAGTGCTCCATGGTGAGCCTCCAAAGCGGTAGCGGTGATTACACGCCGCCTGCGGTGAGCTTCTCTGGGTTGAGCAATTCTTCCAGTTGGCTGCGCGTCAGGTCGGTGTGTTCCAGGGCGACATCGATCACCGGCCGGCCCTGCTGATAAGCCTTCTTGGCAATCTCAGCGGCTTTTTGGTAACCAATGATCGGGTTAAGTGCTGTGACCAGAATCGGATTGCGCGACAGCGCTTCCTTGAGCCGGGCCTCGTTGACCTTGAAGCTGGCAATAGCCTTGTCGCCCAGCAGACGGCTGGCGTTGGCCAGCAACTCGATACTGCTCAGCAGGTTCTGGGCGATGATCGGCAGCATGACGTTCAGCTCGAAATTGCCCGACTGACCGGCGACGGTGATCACCGTGTCGTTGCCAATCACCTGAGCGGCGACCATCGCGGTGGCTTCCGGGATCACCGGATTGACCTTGCCGGGCATGATCGACGAACCGGGCTGCAAGGCTTCGAGTTCGATTTCACCGAGCCCGGCCAACGGGCCGGAGTTCATCCAGCGCAGGTCATTGGCGATTTTCATCAAGGAAACCGCTGTGGCCTTGAGCTGCCCTGAAACGCTGACCGCCGTGTCCTGCGAGCCGATCAGCGCAAACAGGTCCTTGCCCGGCGTGAACTGCACCTGGGTCAGTTGGCTGAGTTGCTGGCTGAAACGCGCCGCAAACTGCGGATGGGCATTGATCCCGGTACCCACCGCCGTGCCGCCCTGGGCCACCGATTGCAGGCTTGGCAGCAGATCCTGCAGGTGACCGATATTGGCCTTGAGCTGTTGCGCCCAACCATTGAGCACCTGACTCATGCGCACAGGCATGGCGTCCATCAAATGGGTACGCCCGGTTTTGACGAACGGATGAACCTGCTCGGCCTTGTGTTCGATCACCTGCACCAGATGCACCAGCGCCGGCAGCAACTGCTCATGCAAGCTCAATGCGGCGCTGACATGGATGGTGGTCGGAATGATGTCGTTGCTGCTTTGGCCGCAATTGACGTGATCGTTGGGATTGACCGGCTCGCCCAACAAGCGGCTAGCCAAGGTGGCGATCACTTCGTTGGCGTTCATGTTGGAACTGGTGCCGGAACCGGTCTGAAAGATATCCACCGGGAAGTGCTGCATGAAGTCGCCTTCAAGCAGGCCTTGAGCGGCGTCGACGATGGCTTTGCCTTGGGATTCGCTGATCTGTTTGAGTTCGACGTTGGCTCGGGCGGCTGCGGCCTTGGCCAGAATCAGCGCCCGGATGAACTGCACGGGCATCGGTTTGCCGCTGATCGGGAAGTTATCCACCGCGCGCTGGGTTTGCGCGCCGTACAAAGCGTCAATCGGGACATTTAACTCGCCCATGCTGTCGCGTTCGATACGTGTGTTATTCATCAGGAGATCCTTGCACCAGTTCTATGAGAGGAATCGAAGGTCGCAACTCGCAGGTCGCCAATTGCCACGCGTAGCTTTGCCAACGTTTGAGGCGGCATTTGCAGAGTGATTGACGTTCGAGATCGCGTAGCGGTCGCCAGGCCTGGTCGAGACACAAGCTGCGCCAGTGCCAGGGCAGCGCGACATCGACGGCGGTGTCGAGCAGCAAACGGAAAGAGGTTTCGGCGATGGTCCAGGGTGAGGTGGCCGTGCAACACGCCAGATACCGGCCTTCGGCCAGGTAATGTTCAATCAGGCGCGGCTCGTCAGGGTCCATGGCGCAACGGATCTGGCGACTCATCCAGCGCCAGCTTTCGAGGTAAGGCTGCTCGTGCAAGGCAGAACTCATGATCCGGGCTCATTCGGTAATGAGATTTATTATTAGATGATAATGAGAACCAAAACAAGGTCTGCAGCCCACACCGATCATGTGGGAGCGAGCCTGCTCGCGATATTGGCGGAACATTCGCCAACTTTGTCGACTGACACATCGCTATCGCGAGCAGGCTCGCTCCCACAGGGGAACATTGCAAGGCGCATAAAAAAGGCGCGCCACCCAACGGTGGCGCGCCTTTTTTGTACCGGTAAGGGCTTAGCTACCCGCCACCGTCATCCGCTCGATCAACACCGAACCGGTGCGAATGTTGCTGCGCAATTCCAGGTCATTACCAACAGCAATGATCTGCTTGAACATGTCGCGCATGTTGCCGGCGATGGTCACTTCCTGGACCGCGAACTGGATTTCGCCGTTCTCGACCCAGAAACCCGCCGCGCCCCGGGAATAATCGCCAGTGACCATGTTCAGGCCCTGCCCCATCAGTTCGGTGACCAGCAGGCCACGGCCCATGCGGCGCAGCAAGGCTGCCTGATCTTCGTCGCCGTGGGTGACGAACAGGTTGTGCACGCCGCCGGCATTGGCGGTGCTCGGCATGCCCAGCTTGCGGCCGGAGTAGGTGCCGAGTATGTAGGACACCAACTCGCCCTTCTCCACGAACGGCTTGGCGTAGGTCGCCAGGCCATCGCCGTCGAAGGCCGAACTGCCCAGGGCGCGCATCAGGTGCGGACGTTCATCGATGGTCAGCCATTCCGGGAACAGCTTCTGCCCCAGCGTGCCTTCGAGGAACGAGGATTTGCGGTACAGACTGCCACCGGAGATCGCTGACAGGAAACTGCCGAACAAGCCACCGGCCAGTTCTGCGGAAAACAGCACCGGCACTTCGCAGGTCGGCACCGGACGCGCCCCCAGACGGCTCGCCGCCCGTTGCGCGGCACGCAGGCCGATGCTCTCAGGTGAGGCCAGCAAATTGCCCTGACGGTTCACGTCGTACCAGTAATCGCGCTGCATCTGGCCATCGGCTTCGGCGATCATCACGCAGCTGAGGCTGTGACGAGTCGACGCGTAACCACCGATAAAACCGTGGCTGTTGCCGTAAACCCGGCAGCCCTGGTGAGTGCTGAGGGTGGTGCCGTCGGCATTCTTGATCCGGCTGTCGGCGGCAAACGCCGCTGCTTCACAGGCCAGGGCCTGCTCGATGGCTTGCTCCGGGGTGATATTCCATTGGTGGAACAGGTCGAAATCCTGCAGATCCTTGGCCATCAACGCGGCATCCGCCAGGCCCGAGGCTTCGTCTTCGGAGGTATGCCTGGCAATGGCCAGCGCGGCGGCGACGGTTTCGCGAATCGCTTCCGAACCGCTGGCCGAGGTGCTGGCCGAGCCTTTTCGCTGCCCCACATACAAGGTGATGCCAAAGCCCTGATCGCGATTGAACTCAACGGTTTCGACTTCCCGCTGACGCACCGTGGTCGACAAGCCCTGCTCCAGCGACACGGCCACTTCACAGGCACTGGCCCCCTGGCGCTTGGCTTCAGCGATGATCTGCTCGACTTGTTCTTGCAGTGCCGGCAACGCTTGTGGGCCGACGCTTTCAACTGCACTCATGCTGTTCTCCACTCAAATTCTGCTTTCGGCTGGGGCCTTCGAGCGACCGGGCCGGACAAGCGGCCCCCGACTGGTTATCATGGCGGCGTTTCTTTGCGGACGGCCACCATGGTTGATTCTTACGACGACTCCCTCGATACGGGAGAAAAAAGCAAATCCCAGGTTAAACGCGAGCTGCATGCTCTGGTTGACCTTGGCGAGCGCCTTACAACACTCAAGCCTGACTTGCTGGCAAAACTGCCGTTGACCGACGCTATGCGCCGGGCCCTGGCCGATGCTCCCAAGCACACCGCGAATATCGCGCGTAAACGGCACCTTATGTTCATCGGCAAACTGATGCGCGATCAGGACACTGACGCCATTCTGACTCTGCTCGATCAACTGGATGCCTCCACTCGGCAGTACAACGAACGTTTCCATGGCCTGGAACGCTGGCGCGATCGCTTGATCGCGGGCGACGATGCAGTCCTGGAGAAGTTCGTGCTCGACTACCCGGAAGCTGATCGTCAGCAATTGCGCTCCCTGATCCGTCAGGCCCAGCACGAACTGGCGACCAACAAGCCACCGGCCTCGAGCCGTAAAATCTTCAAGTACATCCGTGAGCTGGACGAGACTCAACGCGGTCTGCGTTAAGTCCCGAATCGGGTGAGTCGCTACGCGGTTCACCCGAAGCTCCATCCCTCAAGATCCTGTGCCACCCACAGTGATCGCATCGATTTTCAGCGTTGGCTGGCCGACACCCACCGGCACCGACTGCCCATCCTTGCCACACGTCCCCACACCGCTGTCCAGCGCCAGATCGTTACCGACCATCGACACTTTGCTCATGGCTTCCGGGCCGTTACCGATCAACGTCGCGCCTTTGACCGGGGCAGTAATCTTGCCGTCTTCGATCAGGTACGCCTCGCTGGTGGAGAACACGAACTTGCCGCTGGTGATGTCCACCTGACCGCCGCCGAGGTTGGCGCAGTAGATGCCGCGCTTCACCGAAGCGATGATTTCCGCCGGATCGCTTTCGCCCGCCAGCATGTAGGTGTTGGTCATGCGCGGCATCGGCAGGTGCGCGTAGGATTCGCGACGACCGTTACCGGTGCGGGCCACGCCCATCAGGCGCGCATTAAGCTTGTCCTGCATATAACCTTTGAGCACACCGTTTTCGATCAGCGTGGTGCACTCGGTCGGTGTGCCTTCGTCGTCGACGCTCAGCGAACCACGGCGCCCGGCGAGGGTGCCGTCATCGACGATGGTGCAGAGCTTCGAGGCAACCATCTCGCCCATGCGCCCGCTGTAGGCCGAACTGCCCTTGCGGTTGAAATCGCCTTCCAGGCCATGACCGACAGCTTCATGCAGCAACACGCCGGACCAACCGGAACCCAACACCACCGGCAACGTACCGGCCGGGGCCGGGATCGCTTCCAGATTCACCAGCGCCTGACGCAACGCTTCGCGGGCATAGCCCATGGCGCGGTCGTCGCTGAGGAAATAGCGGTAATCGGTACGACCGCCACCGCCATGACCGCCACGCTCACGACGGCCATTCTGCTCGACGATCACACTGACGTTGAAACGCACCAGCGGCCGCACATCCGCCGCCAGCCCGCCGTCGGTGGAAGCAATCAAAATCCGTTCCCAGACCCCGGCCATGCTCACAGTGACTTGCTGGATACGCGGGTCGAGGGCACGGGTCGCCACGTCGATACGCTTGAGCAGCTCTACTTTCTCGGCACGGGTCATCACTTCCAGCGGGTTATCCGGCCCATACAATTGGGCGACATCCTGGGTGGTGAATGCCTGCACAGTGCCGTTCTGCCCGGCCCGGGAGATCGAACGGGCCGCACGGGCAGCCGCGCCCAGTGCTTCGAGGGTGATCGCATTGCTGTAGGCGAAACCGGTTTTTTCACCCGATTGCGCACGCACGCCGACTCCCTGGTCGAGGTTAAAGCTGCCTTCCTTGACGATCCCGTCCTCCAGTGCCCAGGACTCGGAAATTTGCCCCTGGAAATACAGGTCGGCGGCATCGATGCCCGGGCCGGCCAGATCGCCGAGCACACCTTGCAGGCTCTCGATCGTTACGCCGCCGGGCGCCAGGAGGTGTTCACTGACGGAGGACAACAACTCGCTCATATGCTTTACGCCTTAAATTCGTCGTTCTGATGCAGGTCGCTGGGCGCCCTGCGAGAAAAAGCGCCGGTGAGTGGACACCGGCATCCGCGCCCTGATGGACGCCTGTTCGCTGCTGTCGCGTTCGGCCAGCAGCACGGCCTCGCCTTGATCCTGTTGCGCCAGCACACGCCCCCATGGGTCGATAATCGCGGCATGACCAAAGGTTTCTCGTGGCCCCGGATGCGTCCCACCCTGGGCGGCCGCGAGCACATAGCACTGAGTCTCGATAGCCCGCGCGCGAATCAGCACGTCCCAATGGGCCGCGCCGGTCACCGCGGTAAAGGCCGACGGTGCAGTAATCAACTCCGCGCCGGCCGCACGCAATTCGCTGTACAGCTCCGGGAAACGCAGGTCGTAACAAACCGTCAGCCCGACCCGGCCCACCGGTGTGTCGGCAACCACCACACCACTGCCATAAGCATAGTCATCGGATTCGCGATAACGCCCGCGATTGTCCGCCACGTCCACGTCGAACAGGTGCAGCTTGTCGTACCGTGCCACAGTCTCGCCCTGATCATCCACCAGCAACGAGCATGCATGCACTTTGGCCGTCGGTTGATCCACCGGCGGCAACGGCAATGTGCCGGCCACTATCCATAACTTGAGGTCGCGGGCGGTCTGTTTCAACCACGGGAGGATCGGGCCTTCGCCCAAGGCTTCGGCGCGGCCGATGTCGGCAATGTCGCGACGGCCCATGGCAGCGAAGTTTTCCGGCAGCACGGCTAGCTGCGCACCACCGGTCGCCGCCTGCTCAAGCAGACGACGGGCCTGGGCCAGATTGGCCAGCACATCGCTCTGGCTGACCATTTGAATCACCGCTACAGACATGGCCATTTCCTTACTCAAAACAACACATGACCCCCTGTAGGAGCGAGGCTTGCCCGCGAAGGCGTCTTTCCTGACGCACCGCAGTGCGTCGGTTCGCGGGCAAGCCTCGCTCCTACAGGCGCATTCGAACGTACGGACATGCTACTCCATAGGCCCAAAGAGTGCTTTTTCAAAAGAATTCAAAAAGGCTTGTCGAAAGTGATTTTCGGTTCTTTCCATGGGCCTTTGACGGTGTATTTGACGCTGGCAAAGCGCGCCACGCGGTCACCAATCAACTTATCGATCAGGAACAGCGCCCCGCCGACGGCCGGTGCACCGACGATCAGTGCCGCAATCGGCAGGTTGTTGGTCACCGGCAAAGTCACCAACAACTTGGCATCGACCTGATCACCCACCAGGTCCAGCGTGCCGTTGAGCTCCACATTGCTCGACGGACCGGTCAGCAGAATGGGTTCACGGGTCACGTAGACCCCGTTACTTGCGACCAGCAAGCCTTTGACCCGGTCATAGCTCAAGCCTTTGCCGAACAGGTCGGAAAAGTCCAGGCGCAAGCGGCGGCCGATGGAGTTGAAGTTGAGCAGGCCAAATACCCGCAACGCCTGAGCGCTGCCCTCGACTTCAACAAACTGACCTTTATTCAGTGACGCATCAAGGCTGCCGGAGAAGCGCTTGGTCGCCAGCCACGCCGGTGACCCAGGCCAGCGACCGTCGACATCCATGTGAAACTCTTCGCTGGTGACGCTCGGCGCAAACCCCCAGCCCTTGAGCACGTCGGCAAGGTTCTTGCCACTGACTCGGCCCTTGTACCAACTGCTGGAATTACCCGGCGTGCCTTCCCAGCCACCGCTGCCCTGCAAGAGGATGCCCTTGAGGCCCAGATCCAGGGTATTGAAGGCAACTCCCTTTGCGGTCGGCCGGACTTTCAAATGCCAGGCGCCCACCAGATCCTGCCCCTGGAACAGCTGATTGATGGTGATATCCAGCGCCGGGATCTTCGTCGGGTCCACGGTGGCCAGCGGGTCCGGCGAATTCTCGTCAGCCAGCACCGTAGGGTCTGGTGCCGGCAAACGTACGTATTGCAGATTGACCGCAATCGGTGCGGCTTTCGCATCGAGAATACCGACACTGCCCTTGGCCTGCTGACTGTCGAGTTGCAAGGCCCACGAGGCCGGTTTACGTGTCAACTGCACCGATGCCTGATCGAGGGTGGTGCCGAAACCAGTGAGTTTGCCAACCTTCAAATCCGCGCCACTGAGCAACTGTTTGGCACTGCCACCTGGATCCTGACCGGCATACCTGGTCAGCAGATCCTGCCAGGGAGCGACATCCAGCTCGGACAGTACACCACGCACGCGCAAACCTTTGGCGCCGGGTAACACGGCATTGCCGCCACCGAGAAGCAACTCGCCGCGACCGTCGGCGAAATTGCCGGTCGGTGCCGCAAACGTGAAGTTCGCCAGTTCACCGTAGTTGACCCAGTAACGCCGCTCCGGGCCTTGCAGGGTCATGCGGAACACGGTGTCGCGCCCGACATCGGCCGCCATGCCGAACGGCGCCGGCAAATCCACCGCCACGCCCTTGAGGTTGGAACTGACCATCAATTGACTGTCGGCGCCATCAAGGTTCAGCTGCAACTGATAAGGGATCATCCCCGTCACCGGCAACGGCTGAGTGACGTTCAGCCATTGGGTGAGTTTCTTGACCTCGACCTCACCCGACGCGGTGACCCGAGTGTTGAGCTTGCCCGGGCTGCCTTCAGCGAATATCTGTGCGGTCACTGGCTTGTCGAACGCTCGAGCCGTGATCTTTTGCCCGCTCAGCCCCTTGGTGCTGTCGAAACGGAAATCGCCCTTGAGTTGCGTCAATTCCAGAGTCGGCTCGCTAAGTTTCAAGCGGGCCTTGTCAGTCTTGAAGTCGACGAGGATTTTCGGCTGCTCGCCTTTGACCAGCGGGATATCGAGTTTGAGCTTGCCTTGCAGATCACCCTCGCCTTCCCAACCGGCAAACGTGTCGGCGGTGCCGATGGGCGCTTCCTGCAGAATCTTCAGGCCATCGCCCAACCCGCCAGCGAACGCGCCGTCGAGGAACAGATGAGTGTTCTGCCCGGCAGGTACACGGGGAATATTGACGTAGACGTCGCTGACCTGAGTGTCGAGCAATTGGCCCTTGCTCGCGAGGATCCGCACACCGCTGTCTTCGATGAACACATCACCGCTGACCTTGCTGACATGCGGCCAGCCCGGCTGAAACGCCAGCTCGGCATCGTGGACCTTGAAAAACAGGCTGATGCTGCGAGCCGTTTCGGCGGCGCCGTGGTTCAGCGAACCCTGGTACTGGAAGAAGCCTTCATCCACCGCGCCCTTGAGAATCGCCGTGCGTAGCCATTCGTCCAGCCCCGGGCTGAGAACCGTCGGCAGGTACTTGGCGGTGTAGCGACCGTCGCCGTCGACCAGGCCGACCCGCAGGTCCATGTAGTCTTCCTGGGTGTGATCGAAATGCAGGCGTATCAGGAAATCGCCGGCAATCTTGCCCTCCTCGCCCAGCACCTTCAGGTACGGCGAGATCAGGGTGAAAGCTTCTTTGTCGAGTTTCCAGGTCAACCGGGCGTTGGCCTGAATGTATTGCCATGGCTTGGCGAAAATCGGGTCCAGGTGCAGGGAAAAATCCTTGCTGTCCATGCGCAGCTCGCCCTGCCCGAGGTCGCCGCTGATGCTGCCACTGACATTTCGCACCGCCGGTGCACCGCGATAAGCGTCGAAGCCGACCTTTTCCAGATTGGCGGCAAAGCTGAATTTGCTGTCATCGGTAGCGGCTGGGCGGAAGTCGATCAACACGTTGCGCAAAACTCCGGTGACCTTGAGCCGCTCGACCGCCGTGGCGACACCTTCGGGCAGCGGACCCAGTGCGTTCAACAGCGGAGTGAGCGGTGTGAGATCCAGACGGTCGGCTTGCAGATGCAAGAGCTCTGGCGTCTTGTCTGTCGCGGCAGTTTGTTGAAATTGCAGTTTCGATTCCCAGCGGGTGTCACCCAGGTTCATCGCCAGAGAATCCAGGGTCACCAAAACGCCTTTGGAACTGCGCTGGAAATACCCGTTAAGCGCCAGATTGTTGATCTGGATCGGCTTGCGCTCGGCATAGGCGCCCTTGAGTTGCGGCGCGTTCAAACGAATCGCGGCGCGTTGCAGGGTGCCTTTGCTCCAGTTCATCCAGAGCTCGCCACCGGCCTTGATCTCGGAAAAATTCCATTGCTGGGTCAGGCGCTCGGGCAACCATTTCGACCAATCGCTTTGCGGCAGGCTCAAGTAAGCGTCCGCTTCGCCGTCCTTCCATTGGGCTGCGCGCAAACGGGTGCGCAGGCTCATCGCCACCGGCTGGCCGTCGGGCAGGGTCAGACGGGCATCGAGCCGCTGGCGGGATGGACCGGTTTTCAGATTCAGGCCGACGTAGGTCAGGGTCAGCGGCGACTCTCCCAACGGCTGCAAGGTGATCTGGCTGTCGAGCACCGACAACTGCTGGACCATCTGCATGCGATGGAGCAGTTGCTCCGGGTCCAGCGGCTGGTCCTGCTGCACCGGCAACCCTTCCAGCGCCCAATGACCGTCCTCACCTTCCTTGAGGCTGATCTTCAGGCCGTTGAGTTCCAGGTGTGCGATGCGCACTTCGCGCGCCAGCAGGCTGGCCCAGAGATCCGGCACCGCGCGCACCTGATCCAGGCGCAAGGCATTGGAACCCTCGCCGACCATCACATCATGGGCCAGCAGAACCGGAGCGAGGCCGCTCCAGTTGCCTTCCAGCTTGCCGATCTGCAGGGGCATGCCCAAGGCATCGCCGGCTTTGTCTTCGACGTCGGCACGGTACTCGGCCACCAGCGGCGTCAGCTCCCGGCCGAGACTGACGAACAGCGCCATCAGCACCAAAACCAACGCACACAGGCCCAGACCCCAGCGGGTCAGTGCGGCCAAAATGCGTGTCAGACGGTCCATGTCAGTTGGCTCCCATGGCAAAAATACTGCAAAAAGCTGAGGCCAGCCGTTCTAGTGGAGTTGAAACACAACGATTCAGAGCAACACCACGTCGTATTGTTCCTGGGAATACATGGTTTCCACCTGGAACCGAATGGTGCGTCCGATAAAGCCTTCGAGCTCGGCGACGTTGCCTGACTCTTCATCGAGCAAACGGTCGACCACTTTCTGATTTGCCAGCACCCGATAGCCTTCGGCCTGATAGGCCCTGGCCTCACGCAGGATTTCGCGGAAGATCTCGTAGCACACGGTTTCCGGAGTCTTGAGTTTGCCGCGACCCTGGCAGCTGCTGCACGGTTCGCACAGCACTTGCTCAAGACTTTCGCGGGTGCGCTTGCGGGTCATCTGTACCAGGCCCAACTCGGTAATGCCGATGATGTTGGTCTTGGCGTGATCGCGTTCCAGTTGCTTCTCGAGCGTGCGCAATACCTGACGCTGATGTTCTTCATCTTCCATGTCGATGAAGTCGATGATGATGATCCCGCCCAGGTTACGCAGGCGCAACTGACGGGCAATGGCGGTGGCGGCTTCGAGGTTGGTCTTGAAGATGGTTTCTTCGAGGTTGCGATGACCGACAAAGGCCCCGGTATTGACGTCGATGGTGCTCATGGCTTCCGCCGGATCAACCACCAGATAGCCGCCGGACTTGAGCGGCACCTTGCGTTCCAGGGCTTTCTGGATTTCGTCTTCGACACCGTACAGGTCGAAGATCGGCCGTTCGCCGGGGTAATGCTCCAGACGGTCGGCGATTTCCGGCATCAGCTCAGCGACGAACTGCGTGGTTTTCTGGAAGGTCTCCCGGGAGTCGATGCGGATCTTTTCAATCTTCGGGCTCACCAGGTCACGCAAGGTCCGCAACGCCAGGCCGAGGTCTTCGTAAATCACACTCGGCGCGCTGATGGTCTTGATCTGTTCGTTGATCTGGTCCCAGAGCCTGCGCAGGTAGCGGATGTCCATGAGGATTTCATCGGCCCCGGCCCCTTCGGCAGCGGTACGCAGAATAAAACCGCCGGCTTCCTTGATGCCTTCCTTGGCGACGCAGTCGGTGACCACTTGCTTGAGGCGTTCGCGCTCGGCTTCGTCCTCGATCTTCAGGGAAATGCCGACGTGGGCGGTGCGCGGCATGTACACCAGATAGCGCGATGGAATCGACAGTTGCGTCGTCAGGCGTGCGCCTTTGGAGCCGATCGGGTCCTTGGTGACTTGTACCACCAGGCTCTGACCTTCATGAACCAGCGCGCTGATGCTCTCCACCGCAGGGCCTTCGCGCAGGGAAATTTCCGAGGCATGAATGAACGCGGCACGGTCCAGTCCGATATCGACGAAGGCTGCCTGCATGCCCGGCAATACCCGCACGACCTTGCCTTTATAGATGTTGCCGACGATCCCGCGCTTTTGCGTGCGCTCGACGTGGACCTCTTGCAGGACACCGTTTTCGACCACCGCCACGCGCGATTCCATCGGCGTGATGTTGATCAGGATCTCTTCACTCATGGCAGGGTCTCGTTCAGGCATGTTCACGATAATGGCCGCATCTTGTCAGTACGACGCTCAGCGCGCGTTAAGGGTTTGCCAACAGGGTATGCCGAAATGGCCGAGTAGCTCGAAGGTTTCGCACAACGGCAATCCGACCACCGCCGAGTAGCTGCCATTGAGCCCGGCGACGAACACCGCGCCCACCCCTTGAATCCCGTAGCCGCCGGCCTTGTCCCGGGGTTCGCCGCTGGCCCAATAGGCCGCTGCTTCGTCGGGGTCGATGTTGCGAAAACGCACCAGGCTGCGCACCACCAAAGACTCGCAACGCTCGCCATTGCGCACCGCAATCGCGGTCAGCACTTCATGTTCGCGCCCGGACAACAGCATAAGCATGGCGCATGCGTCGGCTTCGTCCACCGGCTTGCCGAGAATTTTCCCGTCCAGCACCACGGCGGTGTCGGCACCCAGCACGCAGAAATCGGCGTCGGACACGACTGTGCCATGCCCGGCCTCGGCCTTGCCGCGCGCCAGACGCTCGACATAGGCCAATGGGCATTCTTCAGGTAAAGGGGTTTCATCGATGTCCGCGCTGATGACGGAGAACGACACGCCGATTTGCGTGAGCAGTTCACGCCGACGCGGCGAGCCTGAGGCGAGGTACAGCTGTTTCATCAAGACATCTCCCTGCTAGCGCCCTGTCTCACAAATACTGTTCCTTTTTGTCGAGACAGGGCACCGGTGCGAGCACATGCCTGACCGAATTAATTGATTTTGTAGCGTCGACGCAAACCGCGCAAACCGTAGCTGATCCATGGCCAGAGCAACGCGCTGACCAGTGCCGGCAACACCAGCGCCAGGGTCGGCTGACGATTGCCGGTCAGGGCGCTCAGCCACAACTGAACCAGTTGGGCGAGGCCGAAGATCACCAGAATCACCAGGCTCTGTTGCCACATCGGGAACATGCGCAGGCGCTGTTGCAATGACAGCACCAGGAACGTAATGAGCGTGAGGATCAACGCGTTCTGACCCAGCAACGTGCCATACAGCACGTCTTCGGCCAGCCCCAGGCACCAGGCGGTCACCATGCCGACTTTCTGCGGCAGGGCCAACGCCCAGAAGGCCAACAGCAAGGCCAGCCATAGAGGACGCAGGATTTCCATGAATTGCGGCAGCGGCGAGACGCTGAGCAGCATGCCGATGGCGAAGGTCAACCAGACTATCCAGCCATTTCGGGATGAAGTAGTACCGCCCATTATTCTCTTCCCCCAGTGGTGGCCGGCGCGGAGACAGGCGGTTTGGCAGCAGGCTTCACGGTAGCAGGTTGGGCCACCGGTGGTTTGGCGGCGGGTGCCGATGCCGGTGGCTTGCTGGCAGCATGGGCAGCGGCAGGTTTTGCCGGGGTCGCGGCAGCAGGCGCAGCAACAGGTGCAGCCGCTGGAACGGCCGGAGCAGCGACAGCAGCCGGTATCACCGACGCGGCCGGTTTCGGCACGGTCGCTGGAATGATCGGGCCACCGCCGTGCTGGTCCAGAGCTTCCTGAGCCTGCGCGGCTTCGTTGGCGCGCTCCTCGGCTGTGCGACCGTCAGTGAACACCAGCAACAGATAACGACTGCGGTTCAACGCGGCGGTCGGCACCGCACGAACGATGGCGAATGGCTGACCGGAATCGTGAATCACTTCCTTGACCGTCGCCACCGGGTAGCCCGCCGGGAAACGCTGGCCCAGGCCGGAGCTGACCAGCAGATCGCCTTCTTTAATGTCGGCGGTATCGGCCACGTGACGCAGCTCCAGGCGTTCCGGGTTACCGGTGCCGCTGGCAATCGCTCGCAGACCGTTACGGTTCACCTGCACCGGAATGCTGTGAGTGGTGTCAGTCAGCAACAGTACGCGGGAGGTGTACGGCATCAACTCCACCACCTGACCCATCAGGCCGCGGGCATCGAGTACCGGCTGACCAAGGATCACACCGTCGCGCTCACCTTTATTGATGATGATGCGATGGGTAAAGGGGTTGGGGTCCATGCCGATCAACTCGGCCACTTCGACCTTTTCGTTGACCAGCGCGGAAGAGTTGAGCAACTCGCGCAGCCGAACGTTCTGCTCGGTGAGGGCTGCCAGCTTTTGCATGCGGCCCTGCAACAGCAGGTTTTCGGTTTTGAGTTTTTCGTTTTCGGCGACCAGTTCGGTACGGCTGCCAAATTGGCTGGCCACACCTTGCCATAGCCGCTGCGGCAGGTCGGTGATCCAGTAAGACTGCATCAGCACCAGCGACATTTGGCTACGCACTGGCTTGAGCAGTGTGAAGCGGGCATCGACCACCATCAGCGCGACCGATAGCACGGCCAGCACCAACAAGCGCACGCCCAGTGAGGGGCCTTTGGTGAAAAGCGGTTTAATAAGCCGCTCCTCCCAGGCAAATGTTCTCTTTATTCATACGGCATCAAACCGGCCTGGATGCAGACTGACAGAAGATAAACGCCAACAGGCAGCACTGCAAAGTGCTGCCTGCGCGCTCAACAGCATAGAGGCGATCCGGCGACTTATTCGCTGGAAAGCAGATCCATGGTGTGTTTATCCATCATTTCCAATGCACGGCCACCGCCACGAGCAACGCAGGTCAGCGGGTCTTCGGCGACGATCACCGGCAGACCGGTTTCCTGGGCCAGCAACTTGTCGAGGTCGCGTAGCAAGGCGCCACCACCGGTCAGTACCAGACCACGTTCGGCGATATCCGATGCCAGCTCCGGAGGCGATTGCTCCAGCGCACTTTTCACAGCCTGAACGATGGTGGCCAGGGACTCTTGCAGAGCTTCCAGCACTTCATTGGAGTTCAGGGTGAATGCGCGTGGAACGCCTTCGGCCAGGTTACGGCCACGAACGTCGACTTCACGAACTTCGCCGCCCGGGTAGGCCGTGCCGATTTCCTGCTTGATGCGCTCGGCGGTGGATTCGCCGATCAGGCTGCCGTAGTTGCGACGCACGTAGGTGATGATCGCCTCGTCGAAGCGGTCGCCGCCAACCCGTACGGATTCAGCGTAAACCACACCGTTGAGGGAGATCAGCGCGATTTCAGTGGTACCGCCACCGATATCGACAACCATCGAACCACGAGCTTCTTCGACTGGCAGGCCGGCACCGATCGCAGCAGCCATCGGCTCTTCGATCAGGAACACTTCACGGGCACCGGCACCAAGGGCCGATTCACGGATGGCACGACGCTCAACCTGGGTGGATTTGCATGGAACGCAGATCAGCACACGAGGGCTAGGCTGCAGAAAACTGTTTTCGTGAACCTTGTTGATAAAGTACTGCAGCATTTTTTCGCAGACGCTGAAGTCGGCGATCACACCGTCCTTCATCGGACGAATGGCAGCAATGTTGCCCGGCGTACGGCCGAGCATGCGCTTGGCCTCGGTGCCGACAGCAACGACACTTTTCTGGTTACCGTGTGTCCGAATAGCCACAACGGAGGGCTCATTCAGGACGATACCGCGCTCGCGCACGTAAATAAGGGTGTTGGCAGTGCCCAGGTCAATGGAGAGATCGCTGGAAAACATGCCACGCAGTTTCTTGAACATGGGAAAGGGACCCTAGGCAACGCGTGGGTAAAAAAGTGCGGCAAACTCTAACAACGACAGGGATTTTGGGCAAGGCGCCAATATGTTAAATTGGCGGCTTTTCTGTGCACCAAGCCCCACAATCGCGGCCTTGAGACCGTAGAAATGCGGTAGTGTTCCGACAATCTAACACACGGACGCCGTCCGTTCTGTTTTCCACTGGAGAATCCCATGGCGCTTGAACGCTCCGACGTGGAAAAAATCGCTCATTTGGCCTGCCTTGGTCTCAATGATGCCGATCTTCCACACATCACTTCGGCCCTGAACAGCATTCTCGGGCTGGTCGACGAAATGCAAGCGGTCAATACCGACGGTATCGAGCCGCTGGCCCACCCATTGGAAGCGAGCCAGCGCCTGCGTGCAGACGTCGTGACCGAAACCAATCATCGCGAGGCCTATCAGTCCATCGCACCAGCGGTCGAAAACGGCCTGTATCTGGTTCCGAAAGTCATCGACTAAAGGGAAAGAGCCTGCAATGCATCAATTGACTCTGGCCGAGATCGCCCGCGGACTCGCCGATAAAAAGTTTTCTTCCGAAGAGCTGACCAAAGTCCTGCTGGCGCGTATCACCCAGCTTGACCCGCAGCTCAACAGTTTCATCAGCCTCACCGAAGACCTGGCGCTGCAGCAGGCGAAAGCCGCTGACGCTCGTCGGGCCAACGGTGAGAGCGGCGCCCTGCTCGGCGCGCCGATCGCCCACAAAGACCTGTTCTGCACCCAGGGCATCCGCACCAGCTGCGGCTCGAAGATGCTCGACAACTTCAAAGCACCGTACGACGCCACCGTGGTCGCCAAACTGGCTGCTGCCGGGGCCGTGACCCTGGGCAAGACCAACATGGACGAATTCGCCATGGGGTCGGCCAACGAGTCTAGCTACTACGGCGCGGTGAAAAACCCGTGGAACCTGGAACACGTCCCGGGCGGTTCGTCTGGCGGTTCGGCGGCTGCGGTTGCCGCTCGTCTGTTGCCAGCGGCGACGGGCACCGACACCGGCGGTTCGATTCGTCAGCCTGCCGCGCTGACCAACCTCACCGGCCTGAAACCGACGTACGGTCGCGTTTCGCGCTGGGGCATGATCGCTTACGCATCCAGCCTCGATCAGGGCGGTCCATTGGCCCGCACCGCCGAAGACTGCGCGATCCTGCTGCAAGGCATGGCCGGTTTCGACCCGCAGGACTCCACCAGCATCGACGAACCCGTGCCTGATTACAGCGCCGGCCTCAACGGCTCGCTGCAAGGCCTGCGCATCGGCGTGCCGAAGGAATACTTCAGCGCAGGTCTGGACCCACGCATCGCCGACCTGGTCATGGCCAGCGTTGAAGAGCTGAAAAAGCTCGGCGCCGTGATCAAGGAAATCAGCCTGCCGAACATGCAGCACGCAATTCCTGCGTACTACGTGATCGCCCCGGCGGAAGCGTCTTCCAACCTGTCGCGTTTCGACGGCGTGCGTTTCGGCCACCGCTGCGCAGACCCGAAAAACCTGGAAGACCTGTACAAGCGTTCCCGTGGCGAAGGTTTCGGCCCGGAAGTGCAGCGCCGGATCATGGTCGGTGCTTACGCGCTGTCGGCCGGTTACTACGACGCCTACTACCTGAAGGCGCAGAAAATCCGTCGCCTGATCAAGAACGACTTCATGGCGGCCTTCAATGAGGTCGACATCATCCTCGGCCCAACCACGCCGAACCCGGCCTGGAAGCTCGGCGCCAAGAACAGCGACCCGGTCGCTGCGTACCTGGAAGACGTCTACACCATCACCGCTAACCTCGCCGGTCTGCCGGGCTTGTCCATGCCTGCAGGTTTTGTCGATGGCCTGCCGGTCGGCGTGCAGTTGCTCGCCCCGTATTTCCAGGAAGGCCGCTTGCTCAACGTTGCGCACCAGTATCAGTTGAACACTGACTGGCATACCCGCACCCCAACCGGCTTCTGAGGAGAAACACATGCAATGGGAAGTCGTGATCGGGCTGGAGATTCATACCCAGCTCACCACCCGGTCGAAAATCTTTTCCGGTAGCTCCACCACCTTCGGCTCCGAGCCGAACACCCAGGCCAGCCTGGTAGACCTCGGCATGCCCGGCGTATTGCCGGTGCTGAACCAGGAAGCGGTGCGCATGGCGGTGATGTTCGGTCTGGCCATTGATGCCGAGATCGGTCAGCACAACGTGTTCGCCCGCAAAAACTATTTCTACCCGGACCTGCCCAAGGGCTACCAGATCAGCCAGATGGAATTGCCGATCGTCGGCAAGGGCCACCTGGACATCGCCATGGAAGACGGCACGATCAAACGTGTCGGCGTGACCCGTGCGCACCTGGAAGAAGACGCCGGTAAAAGCCTGCACGAAGAGTTCAATGGTGCCACCGGCATCGACCTGAACCGTGCCGGCACGCCGCTGCTGGAAATCGTGTCCGAACCGGACATGCGCAGCGCCAAGGAAGCCGTGGCTTACGTCAAGACGATCCACGCGCTGGTGCGCTACCTCGGCATTTGCGACGGCAACATGGCCGAAGGCTCGCTGCGCTGCGACTGCAACGTGTCGATCCGTCCAAAGGGCCAGGTTGAATTCGGCACGCGCTGCGAGATCAAGAACGTCAACTCGTTCCGCTTCATCGAGAAGGCAATCAACAGTGAAGTGCAGCGCCAGATCGAGCTGATCGAAGACGGCGGCAAGGTGATCCAGCAGACCCGCCTGTACGATCCGAACAAGGACGAAACCCGTCCGATGCGCAGTAAAGAGGAAGCCAACGACTACCGTTACTTCCCCGATCCGGACCTGCTGCCGGTGGTCATCGAAGACTCGTTCCTCGACGATGTGCGCGCCACCCTGCCGGAACTGCCACCGCAGAAACGCGAGCGTTTCCAGGAACAGTTCGGTCTGTCGGTCTACGACGCCAGCGTCCTGGCCACCAGCCGCGAGCAAGCCGATTACTTCGAGAAAGTCGTGAGCATCGGTGGCGACGCCAAACTGGCGGCCAACTGGGTGATGGTTGAACTGGGCAGCCTGTTGAACAAGCAAGGCCTGGACATCGACCAGTCGCCGGTTTCGGCCGAGCAACTGGGCGGCATGCTGCTGCGCATCAAGGACAACACCATCTCCGGCAAGATCGCCAAGGTGGTTTTTGAAGCCATGGCCAACGGTGAAGGCAGCGCGGACGAGATCATCGACAAGCGCGGCCTCAAGCAAGTGACCGACACCGGCGCAATCTCGGCAGTGCTGGACGAAATGCTCGCGGCCAACGCCGAGCAGGTCGAACAATACCGCGCGGCAGACGAAGCCAAACGCGGCAAGATGTTCGGTTTCTTCGTCGGCCAGGCCATGAAAGCCTCCAAAGGCAAGGCCAACCCGCAACAGGTCAACGAACTGCTGAAAAGCAAGCTCGAAGGCTGACCGCAATGGAGCCAGTTTTAAAGCCTGGCTCTACCCCTTGTGGGAGC
>NZ_AKJK01000045.1 GCF_000282375.1 Pseudomonas sp. GM50 | reverse complement strand
GATCAAAGGATCGCAGCCTTCGGCAGCGCCCGCCAAGGCGCGTAGGAGCTGCCGCAGGCTGCGATCTTTTGATCTTTCCTTTGATCTTTACCCCCATCCGGCAATCAACGACAGAATCGGCTGTGAAAGGCCTCCGTTCAGCGCACTTGAGCTGTCTGAACAGGGACTTACGACACCCGTGCCGTCCAGGCAATTGGCATTCTGACGGTCCATTTCAAGCACTTGCGATCAAGAGCCTGGAACGGACTGCACCCCGACGACTGATTAGACCCAGTCGAAAACAACAACAAATACGGCTGCGGTGAATACCGCATCGACTCTCTGCCCCTGTCAAAAAGTGTGGTGCGGCGCAGGCGCCAAGCCGCGATAAATCCAAATAATCCGGGACTCTAGAAGATGAACATCAAATGGCTGACCTTACCGGCATTGGCTTTGCTGTGCTGCTCCACCGGAGCCAGCGCCAAGGAATGGAAAGAGTTGCGATTCGGCGTCAACCCCAGTTACCCGCCTTTTGAATCCACCACCGCCGATGGCGGCGTGCAGGGGTTTGGCGTGGACCTGGGCAATGCAATCTGCGCCGAGCTGAAGTTGAAATGCGTGTGGGTCAGCAATGACTTCGACGGGCTGATCCCGGCCCTGAAGGCGGGCAAGTTCGACGCCATCGAATCCTCGATGACTGTCACCGACGCGCGCAAAAAACAGATCGACTTCACCGATCGTCTGTATGCCGGGCCGACCGCCATCGTCACCCGCAAGGATTCCGGCTTGTTGCCCACCGCCGAATCGCTGCGGGGCAAAACCATCGGTTACATGCAGGGCACGATTCAGGAAACCTATGCCAAGGCCAAACTGGGGCCAGGCGGGGTGAAACTGCGCGCTTATCAGAATCAGGATCAGGTCTACGCCGACCTGGTTTTCGGGCGTCTTGATGCGTCGATCCAGGACAAGCTGCAAGCGCAGATGAGCTTTCTGACGTCGCCGCAAGGGGTGGACTTCCAGAACAGCGAAGGCATCAGCGACCCATTGGTGCCGTCGGAAATCGCCATCGGCATCCGCAAGGACAACGAAGAGCTCAAAGGCATGCTCAATGCCGCCATCAAGGCCCTGCATGAAAAGGGCATCTACGCACAGATCCAGCAGAAGCACTTCGGCGATCTGGACCTCTACAACAACTGATCCTCGCGCCCAAAGCGCTGCGTCCTGGTAACAGGCGCAGCGCTTGCAAGCGAGTGCCTCAAGACAGGTGACTGGCGTGAATTCCTTCCTGAATCTGATCGGGGTCGATCTTTCGGCCCTGCAAGGCTATGGCCCTTTGTTGCTGCATGGCACCTGGGTCACCCTCAAATTGTCGGCGCTGTCGCTGCTGGTCAGCATGGCGCTGGGGTTGCTCGGCGCGGCGGCCAAGCTGTCGCCGCTGAAACTGTTGAACCTGCCCGCCACCTTCTACACGACGCTGATTCGTGGTGTGCCGGACCTGGTGTTGATGCTGTTGATTTTCTACAGCCTGCAAGGCTGGCTGAGCAGCCTGACCGAAGCCATGGGCTGGCCTTACATGGAGATCGATCCGTTTGTGGCGGGCGTCGTCACCCTCGGTTTCATCTACGGCGCGTATTTCACCGAGACCTTTCGCGGGGCGATCCTGAGTGTGCCGCGTGGCCAGCAGGAAGCCGCCGCCAGCTTCGGTCTGAACCGCTGGCAGCGTTTTCGCTTCGTGGTGTTCCCGCAAATGATGCGCTTCGCCTTGCCGAGCCTGGGCAACAACTGGCTGGTGCTGCTCAAGGCCACGGCGCTGGTGTCGATCATCGGTTTGTCGGACCTGGTAAAGGTCGCGCAAGAGGCCGGTAAAAGCACCTTCAACATGCTCGATTTTCTGCTGCTGGCGGGGGCGCTGTACTTGCTGATCACCAGCGCGTCGAACTACGTACTGCGAGTGCTTGAACGGCGTTACAACCAGGGCGTACGGGGGATGGCGCGATGATCGAGTTGATTGCCGAATACTGGAAACCCTTTCTGTTCAGCGACGGTTACAGCCTCACCGGATTGGCGATGACCTTGTGGCTATTGGTGGCGAGCATTGTGATGGGGTTCTTCCTGTCGCTGCCATTGGCGATTATGCGCACTTCGCGCTGGGGCCTGCTGCGTTGGCCGGTTCAGCTGTTTACCTATGTGTTTCGTGGCACGCCGCTGTATATCCAGTTGCTGATTTGCTACAGCGGGATCTACGGCATCGCCGTGGTTCGCTCGCAACCGCTGCTCGAAGCGTTCTTTCGCGACGCGATGAATTGCACCTTGCTGGCGTTCACGCTCAACACCTGCGCCTACACCGTGGAAATCTTCGCCGGGGCGATCCGCAGCATTCCCTACGGTGAGATCGAGGCGGCCCATGCCTATGGCTTGAGCGGTTGGCGTCTGTACTTGCGGCTGATCCTGCCTTCGGCGTTGCGCCGGGCGCTGCCGTATTACAGCAACGAAGTGATCCTGATGTTGCATGCCACGTCGGTGGCGTTCACCGCGACCATTCCCGACATTCTCAAAGTCGCCCGGGACGCCAATGCCGCGACTTTCATGACTTTTCAGGCCTTCGGCATCGCCGGCCTGCTGTACCTCGCGCTGTCGTTCGGGCTGGTCGGCGCGTTCCGTCTGGCGGAGAAGCGCTGGTTGAGCTTCCTTGGACCGGCGCACTAATTCCTCTTTTCATCCAGGGCAGCGTCGCAGCAGGCGCTGCTGCAGGAGACTTATGCATGTACAAACTCACGGTTGAAAATCTGTACAAACGTTTTGGTGACAATGAAGTGCTTAAAGGCGTCTCGTTGAACGCACGGGCCGGCGATGTGGTGAGCATGATCGGTGCCAGCGGTTCGGGTAAAAGCACCATGCTGCGCTGCATCAACTTTCTGGAGCGGGCGGACGAGGGGGCCATTGTGCTGGACGGTGAGCGCGTCATCACTCGCCCGGGCGCGGGTGGCATGCGAGTCGCCAACCCGGCACAGTTGCAGCGCTTGCGCACACGCCTGGCGATGGTGTTCCAGCATTTCAATCTGTGGAGCCATCTGACCGTCCTGGAAAACATCATACTGGCGCCGTGTCGGGTGTTGGGTGTCAGTCGCAAGGCCGCCGAAGAGAGCGCGCGGGCGTATCTGGACAAGGTCGGTTTGCCGCAACGGGTGGCCGATCAATACCCGGCGTTTCTGTCCGGCGGGCAGCAACAGAGGGTCGCGATTGCCCGGGCGTTGGCCGTGGAACCGGAGATTCTGTTGTTCGACGAGCCGACCTCGGCGCTCGATCCGGAGCTGGTGGGCGAGGTGCTGAAGGTGATTCAGGCGCTGGCTGAAGAAGGCCGGACCATGTTGATGGTGACCCACGAAATGGGCTTTGCCCGGCAAGTCTCCAGCCAAGTGTTGTTCTTGCATCAGGGGCGGGTCGAGGAGCAAGGTGATGCGAGCATCCTCGACCAGCCAAAGAGTGAACGTTTACAGCAATTCCTATCGGGTCGTTTGAAGTGAGGCAAGACGTACATGGCGGATATCCGCGATCTGTCGATTGTGCTTGATCGTATCGATCAGGCCATTATCGAAGTGCTGCGCCACGAAGGGCGCATCACTTATCAAAAGCTTTCCGAGCGCGTGCACCTTACGCCCAGGCCGTGCCTGGAGCGGGTGCGCAAGCTCGAACAGCTCGGGGTTATCCGTGGCTACGGGGCCATTCTCGATGAAAAAAAACTGACGCCGGGCCTGTCGCTGCTGGTGTTGGTCGCGCTGTCGAACCAAAGCGGGCGGGCGGCGCAAAAGGCCTTTGAGGCCAAGGTTCGTGGTTGTCCGCAGGTGCTGGAATGCCGCTTGATCAGCGGCGCATTCGACTACAGTTTGCGCATGCGTTGCCGGGACATGGAGCATTATCGGGTGCTGACTGAAGTCTGGTTCGACGACCCGGAATTGCACATCGACAAATTGGTCAGCCATCCGGAACTGGCGATGGTCAAGACCACGATGGAATAGGCGGCACCCGCAAGATCAAGGTAAAGGTCAAGGTCAAAAGATCGCAGCCTTCGGCAGCTCCTGCGTGGACCGTGTTCACTCAAATTTTTGGGTATGAACACCGCTCCCGTAGGAGCTGCCGAAGGCTGCGATCTTTTGCTTTTCACCCCTCGCCGAATCGGCTGAACGATCCCGGATTTTCAGCCATTTCCATCACCCGCCAAGCCCTTATCAACCGGGTTTTTTCATCGCCGAAACAGACAATGAGCACCTCTCAACCCTCATTGAATCTGTGCCCATGCAAACCACCAATACCGTTTTGATGATTCGCCCGACACGTTTCTCGTTCAATCAGGACACGGCGGCGAACAACCGTTTCCAGCGCCCGGCCGATGTGTCCGAGGACGTCCAGCTCAAGGCCTTGCAAGAGTTCGATGGCTACGTCGCCGCGCTGCGCAGCCATGGCGTCGAAGTCCTGGTGCATAACGACCTCGAAGCCCCGCATACCCCCGATTCGATCTTCCCCAACAACTGGTGGAGCAGCCACCCCGACGGCAGGTTGGTGCTGTACCCGATGCAAGGCCACAACCGCCGTCTGGAGCGCGACAAAGGCGTGCTCGACTGGTTGCGGGACGAATACCGCGTCGAGCAGTTGCTGGACCTTTCCAGCCTCGAACAGCAGGAAGTGTTCCTTGAAGGCACCGGCAGCATGGTGCTGGATCGACAGCAGCGGATTTGTTACGCCGGCTATTCCACCCGCACCCACGCTCGGGCGCTGGATCAACTGGTCGACCATTTGGGTTACGAGCTGTGTGCCTTCAATGCGGTGGACCGTCAGGGCGTGGCGATTTATCACACCAACGTGATGATGAGTGTCGGCACGCGGCTGGCGATTGCCTGCCTGGCCTCCGTCACTCACCCAGCTGAACGCCTGGCCCTGCGCACGCGGCTTGAAGACAGCGGCAAGAAGGTCATTGCCCTGGACTGGGCGCAGCTGGAATCGTTCGCCGGCAACATGCTGGAAGTCCACAACGCTGCGGGCGAACCCGTGCTGGTGATGTCGCGCACCGCCTGGCAATCGCTGGATGCCGATCAGCGTCGTTTGATCGAAGCCCACACCACGCCGCTGCCGGTGAACATCGACACCATCGAACGCATCGGCGGCGGCAGCGCTCGCTGCATGTTGGCCGAAGTTTTCCTATCTAAACGTCAATCAGAACGTCAGCCAAAAGCGGCCCAGGAGCAAGTGCGATGATCGTCCGTCCTGCAACACCGGCAGATTTGCCGGCACTGTTAGCCCTGGCCCATAGCGCCGGAACCGGTTTGACCACCTTGCCGGCCGATGCGGCGCGTTTGACCCAGCGTCTGGAATGGGCGGCAAAAACCTTTGCAGGCGAGGCCGAGCGTGGCGATGCCGACTACCTGTTTGTGCTGGAGAACGACCAGCAAGAAGCAGTCGGTATTTGCGCGTTGGCAGGCGCCGTCGGTTTGCGTGAGCCTTGGTACAACTATCGACTGGGCCTGTTTGTCGCGGCGTCGAAAAACCTCGGGATCAATCAGCAACTGCCGACGTTGTTCCTCGGCAATGACATGACCGGCCACTCGGAACTGTGTTCGCTGTTTTTGCATGCCGATCACCGCAGCGGTCTGAATGGCCGCTTGTTGTCGAAGGCACGCTTCCTGTTTCTGGCGGAATTTCGTCAGCACTTCGGTGACAAGGTGATCGCGGAGATGCGCGGTTATTCGGATGAAGAGGGTGTATCACCGTTCTGGGAAGGTCTGGGACGGCACTTCTTCAAGATGAATTTCGCTGACGCCGACTACCTCACGGGCCTTGGCAACAAAACCTTCATCGCCGAACTGATGCCCAAGTTTCCGCTGCCGACCTGCCTGTTGCCCGAGGCAGCGCGAGCGGTTATCGGTCGCGTGCACCCCAACACCGAACCGGCACTGGGCATGCTCAAGGCAGAAGGGTTCGAGCATCGGGATTACATCGATATCTTTGACGGCGGGCCGCTGATCGAATGCGCCACTGGCGACATCCGCGCGGTGCGTGACAGTCAGGTGTTGCAACTGAGCATTGGTACGCCAGGAGAGCAGGCGGCGACGTACCTGATTCACAACCGCCAGTTTGCCGAATGCCGGATTACCGCTGCTCCTGCACGAGTCGCAGCGGGGACATTGATTGTCGATGCGCAGACGGCGAAAACCTTGGGCTTGAGTGCCGGGTCGTCGGTGCGCGCGGTGAGCCTGGCGGTGCCGGCGCGGCAGCAGTCTGCGGCCTGAGCTGTTGTTGAGTCTGCGATGAACCTGTGGCGAGGGAGCTTGCTCCCGTTCGACTGCGCAGCAGTCGCAGACTCTCCAACGGGGGGCAAGCACCCTCGCCACAAAGCCTGCTGCTGTCGTTCATACCCGTCAGGCGCCAGCGGTCAGCTCTTCACCGCGAAATTGCGCTTGCAGCGTCTGGGCGCAAAAAAGCAGCGCCTGTTTCCCGTCATCGTGAGCCGCCGGGTAATTGATAAAACCGTGGAGCATGCCCGGGTACTCTTTGTGTAGAACCGACACGCCGGCCTCTTTTAGCTGAATCGCATAGGCTCGGCCGTCATCCCGCAACACATCAAACTCAGAGGTGATGATCAACGCTGGTGGCAAACCATGCAGGCATTTGCTACGCAGCGGGGAAAGCCCTGGATCGGCGCGGGACGTACCTGACGGAACATAGTGTTTGATGTACCACTCAAGCATTTCTGCGGTCAGCCCGAATCCTTCTGCGAATTCTTTGTGGGAAGGATTTTGGGCCAGGCAATCGAGCAAGGGATAAAGCAGCAGTTGGAACATGATCTGCGGCTTACCTTGGTCACTGGCCCATTGACAAATGATCGCCGCCAGCCCACCACCCGAACCGCCGCCGGCCACTGCGATTCGCGAAGGATCCAGCCTAAGGCTCTGGCCCCGCTCGACGACCCAGTCCGTGGCCGCACAGCAATCCTGCACCGCGGCAGGGAACACATGTTCCGGAGGCCGGGCGTAGTCAACCGCCACCACCGCGCAGCTTGCCCATTCACACATCAGCCGACAAAAGCCGTCGTGGGTGTCAAGATCGCCCGTCACCCAACCGCCGCCATGGAAAAACATCAACACAGCAAAGGGGCCTTGGCCGGGTGGGGTGTAGAGGCGTAGCGGCAACGGTCGGCCATGGCTCTCGATCGACAGTTCGCGAACGTTGGTCACCAGCAACTCGCGTAAGGCTGTCCTGGCGCTTTCTACGGTCAGGAGTGTTTTAGTCATTGTCGGACTCCTTGCCCGCATAGGCCTGAATTTCGATCTCAATCACATATTCAGGGAGTATCAGTTTCCCGACTTCCAGGAGCATTGTCGTCGGTGGATGGCCTTCGAAAAACTCCTTGTGCGCCTTGGCTATTTTCGGCCATAGATCCATGTCGGTGGTGTACATACGTGTTGCGGTAATACGGGTGCGGTCCACACCCAGTTGCTTGATAGACGCTTCAATGATTTCAAGGCAGCGCAGAGTCTGGGCATATGCATCACCCGGCTTGAAGGGCTTGCCCTGATCATCGAAGGCCACCGTACCGCCCATCAAAATCGTATCTCCAGCCTTCAAAGCCCTGCAGTAGCAGGCTTGGGATTCCCACGGTGCTGCGGAAAAAACACGTTGAAATTCCATTGTTCAAACTCCTTTGCCCAGATCAATGGGCAGTGCTTTCAGTCCACGAAATTGCAGGTTGTTGGTACGCCAGATCGCGGGTTTGTCTGCAATAAGGCGCAGGCCGGGAAATCGCTTGAACAACGAAGTAAAAACAATTTCGGCTTCAAGCCTGAACAATGCCGTACCCATGCAGAAATGCTCACCCCGTCCAAATGCAAGATGATCGTTGTTGGTGCGGCGGATATTGAAGCTGTCAGGACTGGTGAATTTCGCGGGATCACGATTGGCGGAAGCGCGCATCAGGTACACCAGGTCACCTTTTTTCATCGTGACGCTGTCGATGTCGACATCCTCATTGAGCACCCGATGACTGAATGAGCCGGCTGGATCGAAACGCAGCATCTCTTCGACAGCAGGTTTAACAAGGTTCAGGTCTGACTTGAGGGCTTTGAGTTGTTCGGGATGTTCAAGCAAGTGCAACAACCCGATACAGAGCTGGTCAGCACTGGTGTTGTAGCCTGCGACCAGGATAAAGACGATCTGCGCCAGTACCTCATCATCGCTTGAAGCACTGTCCTGGCTGGTCTCAAGCACCCGAGTGACCAGATCGTCCGCAGGCTGCTTTCGCCGTTGTTCGATGATGTCGGCGAAGTACGCGTACATTTCCTCAACGCCGTTTAGCGCTTGCTCAGGCCCATAGTCGGGGTCAAGGCTGCTGCCCAGAAAGATCAGAGTGTCACTCGTCCAGCTTCGGAGTTTCAGCGCCTCCTCACTTGCAATGCCATAGAGTTTGGCCAGGATCAGCGCCGGAATGCGATTGAACAGGTTGGCCATCAAATCGGTCTGCGGTTCGAGCCGGGAGATCTCCTGATCGGTGATGTCTTGAATGCTTTGGCGCAATGAGTCGATGGAGCGGGGCGTGAAGGCTTTGCCCAGCAGGTTGCGACTGGCCTTGTGTGGGGCTCCGTCCTGGGAATACATCCATTCGGACGCGAGTTTGACGAACGTTGCCAGTTGCCCGCGCTTTTCCGCGGGCACCCGAGCGTCGACCAGTTGTTGCATGCGGTTTGAGGAGTAACGTTTGACGTCTCCCTGAGCGGCGAACACGTCGCTATATCGGGTCAGAAACCAGGCCTTGAAGCAATCACACCAGTACACCGGATGATGATCGCGCAGGTAGGCGTAGGCGGGGTAGGGGTCACGAACCGTGTCGCGATTCGAGAAATCGAGCAGCGATTGAATATCCATGGTCATTGCTCCTCGTACAGCGCTGACGTGAATCGGTCGATGTAATCCGCACCGTCAATGGGCGCACTGACCAGCTCGGGCGGCGGCTCCAATAGTCCGTTCAACAGGGCCAGTTGTGATTCGGTGGCATGACGGCTCAAGTCGCCGCTGTCGGCGGGCAGCCCCCATTCATTCAATTGAGGGGCAAACACCTGTACAAGGTCCAGGAGTGTTTGCGGCGACACGAGCTGATTGCACTCGGCCTGGATGATAATCAGATCCAGCGCGCGGGCGTAGGTCAGCGCTACTGCCTGGCGATGGGAGACTTCACCCGGATCGCAACACTGTTCGACAATGTGCTTTTCAATATGCTGGGCGATGTTACTGATGGGCCTGGACGCAAACCGCGGCCGACTCACGGCATCCCTGGCCACCTGATAGGCCATGACGCTGTTGTCGCCCGCGAACGTAACGCTGATCTCGTAATCCATGCGCAGCGTGACGATCTGGTTGTAATGATGAAAACCCTGGGAACCGCAGATTTCCCTGCACATGTACATAACGTCGAGGCCTATCCAGGTGCCGACACTTTTGGCAATGGCCGCGATAATGTGCAGTTCTGTGCGCTTGTCCGATTGATCCCACAATGCCTCGAAGTGCAACAGGGCTGCCTGTTCCAGAAGCAGCAGGGCCAGCACCTTGAGTTGCTCGATATACAGCCGTTGTCGAATCAGTGGTTTGGCCAGTAGTGATTCGCTGATCGCGCCATTTTTGACCAGACGATGGCAGACGAAGCGATAAGCCAGATAGGTGCAAAGACCTGCACCACCACGAGCTGCTGCCAGTAGAAACAGACGCTCTTGAATAAACGTCTCCATGGCGCAAGTCACGCGCTGATTTCTGGGGACGTCACTGCTAAACAGACCTTCCTCGGTGAACCTTGCGTGTCGTTGCATCAAGGCGTCCGGCGGCAATTTCATCTCGCAGAAACGGATACCGGCCACTTGATTGGCATGGATCCCGCCCTTGGGGTCGCACGCCATGACCTTGACGCCGGGCAAGAGCGGACCGTTTTCCTCGTTGCGGATCTGTACCCGAAACCAGTGAAGCCCTTCGTCCACACCATCGACGATCAAACGCGCCAGCACCATGACCACCTGCGCTGCGTACAACGCATTGCCGATCCAGAACTTGCAGGCTGCCGGGATGGGCGTGTGCAGGGTCAGGCATTGATTCGAACGATCATAGGTGACGATCGTTTGCAGGTTACGCACATCGGAGCCACTGGCGATCTCGGTGCAGCCAAAGGCATACACCGCGCCCATTTCGATGACTTCCTGACGGTAGCGCGCGACTTGCAGCGCATCGCCCTGAGCAAACAACGCGTTGCCGGCAATCATGTGGTCGACGATGGAAGAGAGCAGCGCATAGTCATAAGCGCCGACAATCCCCGCGCGCTCATACATCTGTCGGAAGTCCGACTGGCGGAGTTGGCCCAGCCACATGTCATTGGTGACAAGGCCATCGCGCACTATCATGCGCATACGTTCGATGGTCAGGTCCATATAGTCGCGCAACGGCAGATGGTGGCGCTTTCTGGCGTCGAACAGGGGGGTGCTCAGCAATTGCAGCAGTGAGTCGCTCATGAAACATTCCTCTCGTAGATTTCGAAAAAAACAGTTTCGAAACCACCAGAGTCAGAGAGCTGGCGGGGCAGAGCACGCGCGAACGCCTTGCAATAGGCGCCATTTTTCTTGCGGACGGCAGGTTACGCGAAGCAATCGCGGTGTTTTACAAGGAGGTGCGGTTCTGTCAAAGCGTAAAGCCAGCATCGCCACCCAACAATGTTGAGTGTTTCTCCATAGCCAGACTTCCTGTGTCATCGCTACTGGACATTACGGCGAGCCAGACTTCGTAGTGAAAGGCAGACAACTCTGTGCGGTACCCGCTTGACTCTAGCCGCAGATGCTCAACTGGCAAGCGGACGACTCGACCATTGGTCGCCGTGTCGGGCTATGCGCGGCGAGACAGGACCTCGCCGATACTGCGCCGCTTGGCATGCAACTCGCTGGCATGGATCAGTTGTTCGAGGTCTTCGGGGGTGACGTCGTAGAACGCCTCCATCTCGGCGAGGGCCAGTTTCAGATCCGCGGCGGTGATCGCCTGGCTGTCGGGGGCGGGCATCATCGGCGCTGGTTCAGCGGGACGTTTTGGGTAACGAATACGCGTCAGATTGTTGTACGCCAGTGCGCTAAGCAACATCGTCGAGCCACTGAGCATCACCGGGCCGAGGGCTTTCCACTCCAGGGCGATGGTCGCCGGGTCTGCCACCACCATAAGCAACGCCAAGGCACCGGCCGGTGGGTGCAAGCAACGCAACCAACACATCAGAATCAGCGCCATGCCCGCCGCGAGGCACGCGCTGCCGAGGGTGCGTCCGAGTACGTGAGCGACCAGCAGCGAGACCACTCCCGCACAGAGGTAACCGCCAAGAATCGACCACGGCTGGGCAAGCGCGCCCGAGGACACGGCGAACAACAGCACCGCCGAGGCGCCCAGCGGCCCGATCAGATGCAGCGCCACGTCCATGCCGAACACTTGGCCGCAAAGCCAGACGCTCAACATCGTCCCCAGGGCCATGCCGATGGCGGCGCGGCTCCATTCTGAAGGACGGGTATTGATGGCGGCAGGTAACCAACGAGCAAACATGAGGCAAACGGTCCGTATAAAAATCGAGGCAAAAAAAAGGCTTAGCTGGGATACCCAGAAAGCCCTTGAAGTAGTTCCAACTATTGGGGGAGGAACGCCGCACAGTGTGCCGATCAATCCTGATGCTGACAAATTCATATTAATGCAGCTTCAGTGCATTATTTTTGCAGTATCGCTACCCGCCGACCGCTCATGAAACACAGGAAACCGCCCATCGCCGTCAATGCACTCAGGGCATAGAACATGGTGGGTGCGGGCGTATGCATCAGCAGGTAGCCACAGATCACCGGGCTGAGCGCGCCGCCGAGGGCCGCGAGGTTCTGCGCGCCGTAGTAGCTGCCGCGCAGCTCTTCCGGGGCCAGGGTGTCGACGAAGAGGAATTCGGCCGGGTAAATGATCATTTCGCCGAGGGTGAAAATGAACATCGCCACGCACCAGCTCACCAGGCTGTCAGCCAGGCTGAAACCGATCAACCCGAGGATGAACAGGCTGGTGCCGCCAGCAATCCAGTAGCGCAGTTGTTCGCGTTTGAGGAACCGTCCGATCTGATATTGCAGCAGGATCACGCTGATGGCGTTGCAGGCGAGCAGGGCAGCCATGGTTTCCAGGGCACGTTTGGTGTCTTGGGTGACCAGCAGGTATTGCGACAGGTACAGGGTGAAACGACCGTGCACCACGGTGCTGAGCAGGCAGCCGCAGGTGAACATGATCAGCGTGCGGTCGTTCTTCAGGGTGATCAGGGTTTTGAGGAAACTCTGGGGCTGGCCGATGGCGGGTGTCTGGGCCGGGTCTTTGGGAATCCCGCTCATCAGGAAAATACTGAAGAACGCGATGCCGCCAGCGATCAGGAATGGAGCTGTTGGCTGCACCCCGGCGATTACCACGCCGAGCATCGGGCCGGTGGCGTAGCCGATGTTGGTCAGCGTGTAGCGCAGCGAAAAGGCCTTGGCGCGCTGGCCCACAGGCAGGTTTTCGCTGAGGATTGCCTTGGACCCGATCAGGAACAGCGCCGAGGCGGTTTCGGTGATCACCAGGGTGGCGGTGGTCAGGTAGAGGTTTTCGGCGAAGGTCAGCAGCACGAAACCGATGGCGCTGGAGAGCATGGCGAGGATCAGCAGCCGGCGTTTTTCGAGGCGGTCGATGATGTAGCCGCCGTAAAGGGCGAGCAGGGTGGCGATAAACACCGCGATGCCGAGCAGCAGGCCGACGTCCTGTTGGTTGAGGCCGAGTTTGTTGCTCAAGAACAGGGTGAGCAACGGGCTGGTAATGGCGCGGCTGACGACGATGGTCAGCGAAACGATCATCAAGCGGCGAATAACGAGGGAGTAAGTGGCCACGGTGGGGCAAATGTCCTTATTTTAGATTTTAGCGAGGTGTCGCCGCCAATCGCGAGCAGGCTCGCTCCCACAGGGGCACGTATTTCAAATGTGGGAGCGAGCCTGCTCGCGATGAGGCCTGTGAAGGCAGCGCAATATTCAAGTCAGCCACCGGTCAAGCGCCCGAACCGATTCCAGTTCTTCCAGCCGCCACAACTGCTCAAGCAAGCCTTTCGCCTGCTCCTGCGGCATCACCCGCCCCGCCAGACTGAAGAATTTCTCCTCCAGCGCCTCATCACTCAGCGGATTCCCCGGCGCGCCCAACGGCACCTCAACGCACAAACTCGCCTGCCGACCGTCCACGGTCTGCAGGCTGACAACTGGCTCGCCATCCTCCGACAGTAGCGGGTCGACTTCAAGGCGAATACGCGACATCCAGTGAGCAATCCGCGGGTGGTGGCGCTGTTCGTCGTCGTAGGCTTCCAGCCGGCAATGCCCATGGACCAATCGAGCCGCGAGGGCATAACACAAGCTCATCTGCGCCGCCGGCAGGGTGTTTATGTCCTGACCGCCACACATGTCCTTGAGGAATCCGCACAACGAAACCTGAACGCTCTCGACCTGATCCACGCTGACCTGCAATTGATCCAGCAACAGGCCCAATGCATCGATCGCCGAATGCGTCCCCCGGCATGCCGCGTAGGGTTTGATCGAGCAGCGGGCAAGTTTCCACACGTGGCCCAGTTCGGCATCCAGCGCCTCGGGCACGGCGGTATCCGCCGCGAGGGTCTTGAGAAAACCGCCCCAGACATCATCGAACAGTTTTGTCGGCCCGGTGATGCCTTGTTGCGCAAACCGCGCCGCCAGCAATCCACCTTCGGCGGCCCGACCGCTGTGGAGTTTTTTGCTTTGCGAGCCGTCATGAATGAACGCCCAAAGACCGCCGCTGAAGCTGCCGGCAATGCCCAGCGCCGCCAGGGTTTGCTGTGTATCCAGACCCAGAATCCGTGCACTGGCCGCAGCCGCACCAAAGACCCCACACGTCGCGGTGGAGTGCCAACCGGCGCCGTTGTGGGCCGAATAACTGCCGCAGGCTTCAAGCACCCGGCGGCCGATTTCGTAGCCGATCACCACGGCGGTGATCAATTCGCGGCCGTTTACTGACGCTTCAGAAACCGATAGCTCCGACATCGAGAGCGCTGCCATCACCGCCGGCAGCACCACCGCGCCGGAATGGTCGCAGCCGCCGGTGTCGTCGAGCTCCAGGGCATGCGCGGCGATACCATTGAGCATGGCGGCCTGCGCCGCGCCGACCCGCTGACCGGCGCCCCAGACCAACGTGCTGCCGGCTTCACCCTCGAAAACCTGACGCGCCTGCTTCGCCACATCGCTGCCAGCCCCGGCCAAGGTCACGCCGAAGGTGTCGAGGATGTGTCGCCTGGCTTGCCCGACCAACGCGGGAGGTAAATCTTCGAAGCGAGTATCCACACAAAACTGCGCCAACCGCTCCATCCGCATCACCCCATCGTAGGCGCTGCCGAAGGCTGCGATCTCTTGATCTTTCATACGCCGTAATCCCGATAATGACGTTCGTACACGGCCGCCGGATGATCCTCGGCCACGAGCGCTGCCGATTCAGCCCACCATTGAGCGACTTCGGCACCGGTGGCGATCCATACGTCGTCGTGTTGTTGAATGCTTTGCAGCAATTCGCGCAACACGCCGATCCGCCCGGGCGTGGCGATGATTTCCGGGTGCAGCCGCAGCACGTAACACAGCCCGAACCGGTGAAACCCGGCGAAGTCCATTTGCAGGTTGCCCAGGGTGTGGCTGTAAGAGGCGATCCGCGATTGCGCGGGCGGCACCGCCGGGCTGAGGTTGAAGGCGAAGTAGGGTTCGTCTTCCAGTTCGTAGTGCAACGGCAGCTCGATCACTTCGGGTGCTGTCGGGTGAGCGAAGGGCAAATCATCGCCGCGCCATGACGAGTCCCAGCGGATGCCATGCTCCCTTAACGCCTCGATGAAACCCGGCGCACCGTTGCCGGCCGGGATACGAAAGCCTGTCGGACGCTGACCGGTCAGCGCGCTCAAGGCCGCGCAACCTTTGGCGATCTCGGCGCTTTGCTCGGCCAGCGTCAGGTGGTCGTAGTTCTGATGGCGATACCCGGCGCAGGCAATCTCATGCCCGCCGGCCAGGATCGCCTGGATGTGCTGCGGGTTTTCCTCGGCGACGATGCCGGGGATGCACCAACTGCTGGAAACCCCCAGCTCTTCGAAAAGCCTGAGCAATCGCTCGACACCGCGTTGGGTGCCGTAGCGCCACACCGACAAAGTCTTGTCGCGACCGGCGACTTCTGGCGCCTGGGTGAGGATGCCGTGGATGTCGTTGTAATCGACGGTCAGCACCACGGCGCAGCGGTAGCCGTTGGGCCAAACGATGGAATCAACCATGGTGATGCTCCTTCAGCCACCAGTGGGCGACGTCGCGGCAGGTGGCGAACCAGACGTCGTCGCGCTGGCGCATGTGTTCGAAGAGTTTTTCCAGAAGCAGGATGCGCCCCGGTTTGCCGGTGATCTTGGGGTGGAACAGGGTGGTCAGGCACAACCCTTCATCCATGGCGCCGTCGAATTCGCGGCACCAGTTATCGAGGGTCAGCGCGTAGCTGGCGGTGCGGTCCAGTCCCGAAGGAAAGTCCGGCGCACGGGTGTAGGCGAGGGAGGCGTAGTCGTCCATTTCCCAGCGGCCGGGGATTTCCACCAGCGGCGTATCGAAGCCCGGCACGTTGACCAGGTACGGCCGGTCATCGCCGCGCATGCTGCTGGAATAGGTCACGCCGGCTTCCACCAGCATGGCCGGCGTTTCGGCTCGCCAGTCGCCGGACGGTGTGCGAAAACCTTCGGCGCGGATGTGCAGATGCTTCCAGAATATCTCACGGGATTTGTTCATCACGTCCTTCTGCTGATCCAGCGTCAGGGCGTAAAAGGATTCGTGTTTGTAGCCGTGGTACGCCACCTCATGCCCGCGCTCGACGATTGCCTGGCACTGTTTCGGCCAGTTCTCCACGACCCAGGCCGGGACGAAGAATGTCGTCGGGATCCGGAATTCATCCAGCAAATCGAGAATCCGCGGCAGCGCCCGATAGGGGCCATAACCACCGAAACCGAAATACTCGGGCTTGCGCCAGATCGAGCCATTGAGCATGGCATCGCCGGTCGGGCCATCGAGATCGAAGGCCAGAGCGAGACAGGCTGTGTGCTGATCGGGCCAGGTGGGCTGGGGTGAGGAGGACATTTGGTGCTCCAACTATTTAAAAGTAAACACCGAACCCTGTAGGAGCGAAGCTTGCTCGCGAAGAGGCCGGTACATTCAACATCTTTGTCACCTGACAGATCGCCTTCGCGGGCAAG
>NZ_AKJK01000044.1 GCF_000282375.1 Pseudomonas sp. GM50 | reverse complement strand
TGGCGTGGTAGTACCCGCCGATGTCCACTGGCTTGCCCTGAACGGCGTTGAGCTCGGCAACGATGGTCGCTTCGTTCTCGGTCAGGGTCTTGGCCAGTTCGCCGAACTGCGCTTGCAGTGCAGCGTCTTCGGTCTGGGCAGCCAGGGCTTGAGCCCAGTACAGCGCCAGGTAGAAGTGGCTGCCGCGGTTGTCGATGTTGCCGACTTTGCGCGATGGCGACTTGTTGTTGTCCAGGAACTGGCCCGTGGCCTGATCCAGGGTCTTGGCCAGCACCAGCGCTTTAGGGTTGTTGTAGGTAACACCCAGATGCTCGAGGGAAGCAGCCAGGGCCAGGAACTCGCCCAGCGAATCCCAGCGCAGGAAGTTTTCTTCCAGCAGCTGTTGAACGTGCTTCGGTGCCGAGCCGCCGGCGCCGGTTTCGAACAGGCCACCGCCGTTCATCAGCGGAACGATCGACAGCATCTTGGCGCTGGTGCCCAGTTCCATGATCGGGAACAGGTCAGTCAGGTAGTCGCGCAATACGTTGCCGGTCACCGAAATGGTGTCCTTGCCTTCGCGGGTGCGGTCCAGGGTGAACTTCATCGCGTCGACAGGCGACATGATGCGGATGTCCAGGCCGGAAGTATCGTGATCCTTCAGGTAGGCCTGAACTTTCTCGATCACTACGCCGTCGTGGGCGCGCATTGGGTCCAGCCAGAAAATCGCCGGAGTTGCGCTTGCACGGGCACGGTTGACGGCCAGTTTGACCCAGTCCTGGATCGGCGCGTCTTTGGTCTGGCACATGCGGAAGATGTCGCCGGCTTCAACCGACTGTTCCAGCAGGGTGCGGCCAGCGCCATCGGAAACCCGAACCACGCCATTCGACTTGATCTGGAAAGTCTTGTCGTGCGAGCCGTACTCTTCGGCTTTTTTCGCCATCAGGCCAACGTTTGGCACGCTGCCCATGGTGGTTGGATCAAAAGCGCCGTTAGCCTTGCAGTCTTCGATCACCGCCTGGTAGATGGTGGCGTAGCAGCGATCCGGGATCACAGCCTTGGTGTCGTGCAGCTGGCCATCAGTGCCCCACATCTTGCCGGAGTCACGGATCATTGCCGGCATCGAGGCATCGACGATAACGTCGCTCGGCACGTGCAGGTTGGTGATGCCTTTGTCGGAGTTGACCATGGCCAACGACGGACGAACGGCGTAGACCGCCTGGATGTCCGCTTCGATTTGAGCTTGCTGCTCAGCCGGCAAGGCCTTGATGCGAGCGTACAGGTCGCCGATGCCGTTGTTCAGGTTGAAGCCGATCTGAGCCAGCACGTCAGCGTGCTTGGCCAGTGCGTCTTTATAGAACTCGGCAACGATCTGGCCGAACATGATCGGGTCGGAGACCTTCATCATGGTGGCTTTCAGGTGAACCGACAGCAGCACGCCTTTGGCTTTGGCGTCTTCGATCTCGGCTGCGATGAAGCTGCGCAGCGCGTTTTTGCTCATGACTGCGCAATCGAGGATCTCACCGGCTTGCACGGTGGTTTTTTCTTTCAGGACGGTGGTGGTGCCGTCTTGAGCGATCAGTTCGATTTTGACGGCGTCAGCGGCGTCGATCAGGGCGGCTTTTTCGCTGCCGTAGAAATCGCCGGTGCTCATGTGAGCCACGTGGGACTTGGAGTCTTTGGCCCATGCGCCCATTTTGTGCGGGTGCTTGCGCGCGTAGTTCTTGACCGACAGTGGTGCGCGACGATCGGAGTTGCCTTCGCGCAGAACCGGGTTTACGGCGCTGCCTTTGATCTTGTCGTAACGCGACTTGGCGAGCTTGTCGGCATCGCTGGTCACGGTTTCCGGGTAGTCCGGCAGTGCGAAGCCCTGGGCTTGCAGCTCTTTGATCGCGGCCTGCAGTTGCGGAACCGAAGCGCTGATGTTTGGCAGCTTGATGATGTTGGCTTCAGGCGTAACGGCCAGGTCGCCCAGTTCGGCGAGGTGGTCGGCTACGGCTTTGTCACCCAATTGCTCGGGGAAGCTGGCCAGAATGCGCCCTGCAAGAGAGATATCGCGGGTTTCAACGGCGATATCAGCCGAGGCGGTGAAAGCCTCTACGATAGGCAACAGTGAATAGGTGGCGAGGGCTGGGGCTTCGTCGGTGAAGGTATAGATGATCTTCGAGCGGGTGGGCATATTCGGATTAACTCTCTCTTCTTTGCTAAAGCGTGCGCAGAAACTCGAGGGGCGCCGGGTAAGCGCGTTCGTTCAAAGTCATCCGTGAACCGAATGTCGAGGTTTCTTCGCGGTGATGTTGGGTGCATCAGTCGAGCGTCAAGCGGGTGGACTGCGATAACAATCCGGCTTATTCGGGCCCAACGTCGTGTGATAGAGCGGTCGGCCGTCGTGACTCTGTGGTCAGCGGCGGCATTATACATAGGTAGCTGGCAATCTGCCGATGGTTCATATGCAACGTTTTTCGTCCATTGGTCTAAAGGTCGCAGGCGGGCGTGGGGCGTAGAGTCGTCCATCGTGCTTGAGTTTGGCGCTTTTCCCTTTGCTTTCAGGCTTGTACGTCGCGAACTGTGCCGCTTTGCGGCAGATGGGCGGAACATAGGGTTTGCGCGCCGATTTAACTGGGGTACGCTCGGACCAAGCCAGATGTTCAATCCAAACAATGGAGTTCAGCATGGGATACAAGAAGATTCAGGTTCCAGCCGTCGGCGACAAAATCACCGTCAACGCGGACCATTCTCTCAATGTTCCTAACAACCCGATCATCCCCTTCATCGAAGGCGATGGTATTGGCGTTGATATCAGCCCGGTCATGATCAAGGTTGTCGATGCTGCTGTTAAGAAGGCTTACGGCGGCGAGCGCAAAATTTCCTGGATGGAAGTCTACGCCGGGGAGAAAGCGACTCAGGTTTACGATCAGGACACCTGGCTGCCTCAGGAAACCCTGGATGCGGTCAAGGATTATGTAGTTTCCATCAAGGGCCCTCTGACCACCCCGGTCGGCGGCGGCATCCGTTCGCTGAACGTGGCCCTGCGTCAGCAACTCGATCTGTATGTGTGCCTGCGCCCAGTGCGCTGGTTCGAAGGCGTACCGAGCCCGGTCAAGAAGCCAGGCGATGTCGACATGACCATCTTCCGTGAAAACTCGGAAGACATTTATGCCGGTATCGAATGGAAAGCCGGTTCGCCGGAAGCGACCAAGGTCATCAAGTTCCTTAAAGAAGAAATGGGCGTCACCAAGATCCGTTTCGACGAAAACTGCGGTATCGGCGTCAAGCCGGTGTCCCTGGAAGGCACCAAGCGTCTGGCGCGCAAGGCCCTGCAGTATGTGGTCGACAACGACCGCGACTCGCTGACTATCGTGCACAAAGGCAACATCATGAAGTTCACCGAAGGTGCCTTCAAGGAATGGGCCTACGAAGTGGCCGCTGAAGAATTCGGCGCGACCCTGCTCGACGGCGGTCCGTGGATGCAGTTCAAGAACCCGAAAACCGGCAAGAATGTCATCGTCAAGGATGCCATTGCCGACGCCATGCTCCAGCAGATCCTGCTGCGCCCGGCCGAATACGATGTAATCGCGACCCTGAACCTCAACGGCGACTACCTCTCCGACGCCCTGGCGGCCGAAGTGGGCGGTATCGGTATCGCGCCGGGTGCCAACCTGTCCGACACTGTGGCCATGTTCGAAGCGACCCACGGCACCGCGCCGAAGTACGCCGGCAAGGACCAGGTCAACCCGGGTTCGTTGATCCTGTCCGCCGAGATGATGCTGCGTCACATGGGCTGGACCGAAGCGGCCGACCTGATCATCAAAGGCACCAACGGTGCGATTTCCGCGAAAACCGTGACCTATGACTTCGAACGTCTGATGGAGGGCGCGAAACTGCTGTCGTCTTCCGCGTTTGGTGATGCGTTGATCTCGCACATGTAAACCAGCTGACAAAAAAACCGCCTTCGGGCGGTTTTTTTATGACTGGATGACGAGCTGCGTCAGCTCGACACTGTTTCTTGGCGGGTGGCAGGGGCGCTCTGTTCGTTCGGGGAGGTGGCAGCCGCGATCTTTACTGCGTGCAGCCCTTTGGGGCCCTGAATGATCTCGAAGCTAACGATTTGTCCGGCCTTGAGGGTCTTGTATCCGTCCATCTCAATGGCCGAATAGTGGGCAAAGAAATCGATATCCTTGCCATCCTCGTCACGACCTTCTCTGGCGTCGGTGTTAATGAAACCGAACCCCTTGGCATTGTTGAACCATTTCACCTTACCGACAGCCATACCCATATCCCTCTGCAACAGACTCCATCACTGGAGTATCATCCAGTTAATCCACAGTCTAATCTTGCAAATAAGATTGACTCCGTGGACCTTTTTTACCCACTGTGGGCTCTATTGGTTGTAACACCGATTTTCCGATAGTCAAGGTGACCGGGCAGTCGGAGTTGAAAACGTTCATAACAGCCCCCACCACTGTATTTGCACAACTGACGAACCTTTCTTTCCATGCATGCAATCAGCCAGATTCGACTAACATTCAATCAGGATCGCCCTGATTTACACGACGACGATTCCGCAGGCATTGCTGTTCAGGAGGCTAAGCCTGCTCTACAGGCGCCACCGATGTACAAGGTGGTTTTGTTCAATGATGACTACACACCGATGGATTTCGTCGTCGAAGTGCTCGAGGTGTTTTTTAACCTGAATCGCGAGCTGGCGACCAAGGTCATGCTGGCCGTCCACACAGAAGGTCGGGCAGTATGTGGAGTGTTTACCCGCGACATCGCCGAGACCAAGGCCATGCAGGTCAACCAGTACGCCAGGGAAAGCCAGCATCCGCTACTCTGTGAAATCGAGAAGGACGGTTAATCGCCGACCACTTGGGTATGAGGTGAAGCTATGTTAAACCGCGAGCTCGAAGTCACCCTCAATCTTGCCTTCAAGGAGGCTCGTTCGAAGCGTCATGAATTCATGACCGTCGAACACCTGCTGTTGGCCCTATTGGATAATGAGGCTGCCGCCACCGTTTTGCGTGCCTGCGGCGCAAACCTCGACAAACTCAAGCATGATCTGCAGGAGTTCATCGACTCCACCACGCCATTGATCCCTCTTCATGACGAGGATCGTGAAACCCAGCCAACCCTGGGCTTCCAGCGTGTATTGCAGCGTGCTGTCTTTCACGTACAGAGCTCGGGCAAACGCGAAGTGACTGGTGCTAACGTGCTGGTCGCAATCTTCAGTGAGCAAGAGAGTCAGGCAGTGTTTCTGCTGAAACAGCAGAGCGTTGCGCGCATCGATGTCGTCAACTACATCGCCCATGGCATTTCCAAAGTGCCAGGGCATGGCGATCACTCTGAAGGTGAACAAGATATGCAGGACGACGAGGGCGGTGAGTCTTCTTCTTCAGGCAATCCTCTGGATGCTTATGCCAGCAACCTCAACGAACTCGCGCGCCAGGGTCGTATCGATCCGTTGGTAGGCCGTGAGCTGGAGGTCGAGCGCGTCGCGCAGATCCTCGCGCGTCGTCGCAAAAACAACCCGCTGCTGGTGGGCGAGGCAGGCGTGGGTAAAACCGCGATTGCCGAAGGCCTGGCCAAACGCATTGTCGACAACCAGGTGCCGGATCTGCTGGCCAACAGCGTGGTGTATTCCCTCGATCTGGGGGCTTTGCTGGCCGGGACCAAGTACCGCGGCGATTTCGAGAAGCGCTTCAAGGCGCTGCTCAATGAGCTGAAAAAACGTCCGCAGGCGATCCTGTTCATCGACGAGATCCACACCATCATCGGTGCGGGCGCTGCGTCCGGTGGCGTCATGGATGCCTCGAACCTGCTCAAGCCATTGCTGTCTTCGGGCGATATTCGCTGCATCGGTTCGACCACGTTCCAGGAATTCCGTGGGATCTTCGAGAAGGACCGTGCCCTGGCTCGGCGCTTCCAGAAGGTCGATGTGTCGGAACCTTCGGTGGAAGACACCATTGGCATCCTGCGTGGCCTGAAAGGCCGTTTCGAAGCGCACCACAACATCGAATACAGCGATGAAGCCCTGCGCGCCGCAGCTGAACTGGCCTCGCGTTACATCAATGACCGGCACATGCCGGACAAGGCCATCGACGTCATCGACGAGGCGGGCGCCTATCAGCGTCTGCAACCGATCGAGAAGCGCGTGAAACGTATCGAAGTGCCTCAGGTCGAGGACATCGTTGCGAAAATCGCGCGAATTCCGCCAAAACACGTCACCAGTTCCGACAAAGAGCTGCTGCGTAACCTTGAGCGTGACCTGAAACTCACGGTATTTGGCCAGGATGCGGCGATCGACTCGCTGTCGACTGCGATCAAGCTGTCCCGTGCCGGCCTCAAGTCACCTGACAAGCCAGTCGGTTCGTTCCTGTTCGCAGGGCCGACCGGTGTTGGTAAAACCGAGGCCGCGCGACAACTGGCCAAGGCGTTGGGGGTCGAGCTGGTTCGCTTCGACATGTCCGAGTACATGGAGCGCCACACCGTATCGCGTCTGATCGGTGCGCCTCCAGGCTATGTCGGGTTCGATCAGGGCGGCCTGCTGACCGAAGCCATCACCAAGCAGCCTCACTGCGTGCTGTTGCTCGATGAAATCGAGAAGGCGCATCCGGAAGTCTTCAACCTGCTGTTGCAGGTCATGGACCACGGTACGCTGACCGATAACAACGGGCGCAAGGCGGACTTCCGTAACGTGATCGTCATCATGACGACCAACGCCGGTGCCGAGACTGCAGCGCGTGCTTCGATCGGTTTCACCTATCAGGACCACTCGTCCGATGCGATGGAAGTGATCAAGAAGAGCTTCACGCCGGAATTCCGTAACCGTCTGGACACCATTATCCAGTTTGGTCGCCTCAGCCATGAGGTCATCAAAAGCGTGGTGGACAAGTTCCTTACCGAACTTCAGGCGCAGCTGGAAGACAAGCGCGTGCAGCTGGAAGTGACGGACGCAGCACGTGGCTGGCTGGCAGCGAGTGGCTACGACACGGCAATGGGCGCTCGTCCAATGGCGCGTTTGATCCAGGACAAGATCAAGCGTCCACTGGCCGAAGAGATCCTCTTTGGCGAACTGGCTGACCATGGTGGTGTGGTACACATCGACCTCAAGGACGGCGAGCTGACCTTCGAGTTCGAGACCACGGCTGAAATGGCCTGACGTTAAACCGCAACAAAGCAGAAAGGCGCCGATTGGCGCCTTTTTGCTGTCTGCTGATAATGCGCCGTCCCCCTGTGGGAGCGAGCCTGCTCGCGATAGCGGTGGGTCAGCTTGCATTTGTATTGCATGTGTTGCCCTCATCGCGAGCAGGCTCGCTCCCACATTGGCCATGTGTGGGTTGTTAAATCGCAGGCAAACAAAAACGCCCGGCATAGCCGGGCGTTTTGTATTGACTTGATTAGCGAGCGCGGTAGGTGATGCGCCCTTTGCTCAAGTCATAGGGCGTCAGCTCGACGCGCACTTTGTCGCCGGTAAGAATACGGATGTAGTTCTTGCGCATCTTGCCGGAGATATGCGCGGTTACGACGTGCCCATTTTCCAACTCCACACGAAACATGGTGTTGGGCAGGGTGTCGACGACAGTGCCTTCCATTTCGAAGCTGTCTTCTTTCGACATGCAGTAAAGCCCTCGGTGTCCAATGAATGGCCCGGTGCAACTGCGCCAGGCAAAAGCGGCGTGCATTGTGCCCGAAAAATGGGGTTTAAGCCAAGGGGTTAGTGTCCTGTCTCACAAATACGTTCCTCTTTTGGCGAGTGGCTGTTGTCGTCAGGCAAGGCGCCGCGACGAGTCATAGCCCGCTATGGCAAGGAGCGGCAACGCAGCATGATGACAACAGACATCGTCAAAAAGGAACAGTATTTGCGAGACAGGGCACTAGCTCAGGATGACCCAACGCTGATTAATCAGCAGTTCGATAGGGCGATATTGGGTCTTGTAGCTCATTTTTTTGCAGTTTTTGATCCAGTAGCCGAGATAGACCGCTTCCAGCCCCAGGCGCCGGGCTTCGGCGATCTGCCAGAGAATCGCGTAACGCCCCAGGCTGCGACGCTCCTCACCGGGCTCGTAGAAGGTGTAGACCGCCGACAAACCGTTGGGCAGCAAGTCAGTGACGGCCACTGCCAGCAGTCGGCCCTCGAGACGAAATTCATAGAAGCGCGAAAACGGCAGGTCGCGCACCAGGAAGGTCGAAAACTGGTCGCGGCTCGGCGGATACATATCGCCATCGGCGTGACGTTGTTCGATGTAGCGCTGATAGAGGTCGAAATACTCTTCGCTGAACGTTGGTCTGGCCGGGCGCACCTGTAAGTCGGCATTGCGTTTGACAATGCGTTTCTGCTGACGGTTGGGGGTAAATTGCGCCACAGGAATGCGCGCCGGTACGCACGCATTGCAATGCTGGCAATGGGGCCGGTAGAGATGATCGCCACTGCGACGAAAACCCATTTCCGACAGGTCTGCATAGACATGCACATCCATGGGCTGGCTAGGGTCGAGGAACAGCGTGGTGGCCTGCTCCTCGGGCAGATAACTGCAAGAGTGGGGCTGAGTGGCATAGAACTTCAAACGCGCCAACTCGGTCATGATCAACCCTCGGGATAAGCTTTTGATTAGGGGGGCGCTCTCAATTCGTTTCCCCGCATTAAGTGTAAGCCACGCGCGCAGAAGTCGCTCAGCAAACCCAATTGGCGCGGCTCGGTTGATCCAGGTGTCGCGCAAGGTAGCCGGCAAATTCGCGGCGGGGAATCGCTCGGGCGCCGAGACTGTGCAGATGATCGGTAGGCATCTGGCAATCGATCAGCACAAAACCTGAGTCTTTCAGATGTCGCACCAGTGTGGCGAAGCCATATTTGGAGGCGTTGTCGGCGCGGCTGAACATCGACTCGCCAAAAAACAACTGCCCCATCGCCAGGCCGTAGAGCCCGCCGACCAGCACGCCATCGTCCCAGACCTCCACCGAATGGGCATAACCACGCCGGTGCAGTTCGACGTAGGCGTCCTGCATCTCTTGGGTGATCCAGGTGCCGTCGGCGTATTCGCGCGGTGCGGCGCAGGCGCGGATGACCGCGGCAAAATCCCGATCGAAGGTCACTTGATAGCGTTGTTGGCGCAGCAGTTTGTTCAAGCTACGGGAGACATGCAGTTCGTCGGGAAACAGAACCGTGCGCGGATCCGGCGACCACCAGAGAATCGGCTGGCCCTCCGAGAACCACGGAAAGCAACCGTGACGATAGGCTTGAATCAGGCGATCGGCGGACAGATCGCCGCCCGCGGCCAGCAGCCCGTTGGGGTCGCGCATGGCTTTTTCCAGCGGCGGGAAGGTCAGGGTGTTGCGTTGTAACCAAGTCAGCATGGCATCCGGGCTTGCAGAAGGGGAGGGCGGTGGCGGGCCGTTGAGCCCGCCTTGAAGGAGGTTAACCGTCAAACGGTAGGGATGTCATCGAGATACTTCTCGGCATCCAGCGCGGCCATGCAGCCGGCCCCGGCGGACGTCACCGCCTGGCGGTAAATATGATCGGCCACATCACCGGCGGCGAACACGCCTTCGATGTCGGTGGCGGTGGCGTCACCTTCGCTGCCGCCCTTGACCAGCAGGTAGCCGTCACGCATTTTCAGCTGGCCCTGGAACAGGTCGGTGTTGGGCTTGTGGCCGATGGCGATGAATACACCGGCCAGCGGCAATTCATTGGTTTCGCCCGTATGACTGTGGCGTAGACGGGCACCGGTCACGCCGCTGGCATCGCCCAGTACTTCGTCCAGATTCTGGTTCCAGTGCAGGCGGATATTGCCGTTGGCGGCTTTTTCGAACAGTTTGTCCTGGAGGATCTTCTCCGAGCGTAGTTTGTCGCGACGGTGAATCAGGTGGACTTCCTTGGCGATGTTCGACAGGTACAGCGCTTCTTCCACGGCCGTGTTGCCGCCGCCAACCACCGCGACCACCTGGTTGCGGTAGAAGAAGCCATCGCAGGTGGCACAGGCCGAAACCCCTTTGCCGGCAAAGGTTTCTTCCGATGGCAGCCCCAGGTATTGGGCCGAAGCGCCGGTGGCGATAATCAGCGCATCGCAGGTGTAGGTGCCGCTGTCGCCGATGAGCTCGAACGGGCGCTGTTGCAACTTGGCCGTATGGATGTGGTCGTAAACGATCTCTGTGTCGAAACGTTCGGCGTGTTTTTGCATGCGTTCCATCAGTACCGGGCCGGTCAGGCCTTCGACGTCGCCGGGCCAGTTGTCGACTTCGACGGTGGTGGTCAGCTGGCCACCTGCCTGTATGCCGGTGATGACAACGGGTTTGAGGTTGGCGCGAGCGGCATAAACGGCTGCGCTGTAACCGGCAGGGCCGGAACCCAGAATGATCAGGCGGGAATGCTGCGCTTCAGTCATAAAAACACCTCATAAGCCTTTGTCACAAAAGAGAATGCATGCTCAAATTGGACCGCGCGTACTGTGCTGTTGGCTATGCTGCACCCAAGGGTCTCAAGCATGGCATCGGGCGAACAAACCCGTACAATGCCTGCTTGTAACAGTGTTTGTATCAAAAAAGCGGTGCGTGCCGTATTTCGAAAAACCGGGGCGCAGTGTTAAAAGTAGTCCCAGTTGCGCCTGTTATCTTTTTTACCTGCCTGGATTGGGCAGTTTTTATAGTCATTCAACAGATGGACGCGCCATGGGCGCAGGAAAAGAAGCGTTTTGAAGAAATCCACCGCAGCACCTAAAACAGTCGTCCCGCTCTGGCGCCAGCAATTGCACTACCGGCTCAAGGAAGGTGCATTGATCGCCATCGGCGCCTTGTGCCTGTTCCTGATGATGGCTTTGTTGACCTACGGCAAAGACGATCCGGGCTGGAGCCATAACAGCAAGATCGACGATGTGCAGAACTTCGGCGGGCCGGCCGGCTCTTACAGCGCCGATATCCTGTTCATGGTCCTGGGTTACTTCGCCTACATTTTCCCGTTGCTGCTGGCGATCAAGGCGTATCAGATTTTCCGCCAGCGCCACGAACCGTGGCAGTGGAGCGGCTGGTTGTTCTCCTGGCGTCTGATCGGCCTGGTATTCCTGGTGCTGTCGGGTGCAGCGCTGGCCCACATCCATTTCCACGCGGCGACCGGTCTGCCGGCCGGCGCGGGCGGCGCTTTGGGCGAAAGCCTCGGCGATCTGGCCCGGAACGCGCTGAATATCCAGGGCAGCACGTTGTTGTTCATCGCGCTGTTCCTGTTCGGCCTGACGGTGTTCACCGACCTGTCGTGGTTCAAGGTGATGGACGTCACCGGCAAGATCACCCTTGATCTGTTCGAACTGTTTCAGGGCGCGGCCAATCGCTGGTGGGCGGCCCGTGTCGAACGCAAGCAACTGGTTGCTCAACTGCGTGAAGTCGACGATCGCGTGCATGACGTGGTCGCGCCGACCGTCACCGACAAACGCGAGCAAGCCAAGGTCAAGGAGCGCCTGATCGAGCGTGAGCAAGCCCTGAGCAAGCACATGTCCGAACGCGAGAAGCAGGTACCGCCGGTGATTGCCCCGGCTCCGCCCAAACCGGCCGCTCCCAGCAAGCGCGTGGAAAAAGAGAAACAGGCGCCGTTGTTCGTCGACAGCGCCGTGGAAGGCACCTTGCCGCCGATCTCGATTCTCGACCCCGCGGAAAAGAAACAACTCAATTATTCGCCCGAATCCCTGGCGGCCGTCGGCCACTTGCTGGAAATCAAGCTCAAGGAATTCGGCGTCGAGGTCTCGGTGGATTCGATTCACCCGGGCCCGGTCATTACCCGTTACGAAATCCAGCCAGCGGCCGGCGTCAAAGTCAGCCGTATCTCCAACCTGGCGAAAGACCTGGCCCGTTCCCTGGCCGTGACCAGCGTGCGTGTCGTGGAAGTGATTCCGGGCAAGACCACGGTCGGTATCGAGATCCCTAACGAAGACCGGCAGATCGTGCGGTTCTCCGAGGTCTTGTCGACCCCCGAGTACGATAACTTCAAGTCCCCGGTCACCCTGGCCCTGGGTCATGATATCGGCGGCAAGCCGGTCATCACCGACCTGGCGAAAATGCCGCACTTGCTGGTGGCCGGTACGACCGGTTCCGGTAAGTCGGTGGGCGTGAACGCGATGATCCTGTCGATTCTGTTCAAGTCTGGCCCGGAAGACGCCAAGCTGATCATGATCGACCCGAAAATGCTTGAGCTGTCGATCTACGAAGGCATTCCGCACCTGCTGTGCCCGGTGGTCACCGACATGAAGGACGCCGCCAACGCCTTGCGCTGGAGCGTCGCCGAGATGGAACGGCGCTACAAGCTGATGGCGAAGATGGGCGTGCGTAACCTGTCGGGCTTCAACGCCAAGGTCAAGGAAGCCCAGGACGCCGGCGAGCCGTTGAGCGATCCGCTGTACAAGCGCGAAAGCATCCACGACGAGGCGCCACTGCTGCAAAAACTGCCGACCATCGTGGTGGTGGTCGACGAATTCGCCGACATGATGATGATTGTCGGCAAGAAGGTCGAAGAGCTGATCGCCCGTATCGCCCAGAAGGCCCGTGCGGCCGGTATCCACTTGATCCTCGCGACCCAGCGTCCGTCGGTGGACGTGATCACTGGTTTGATCAAGGCGAACATTCCGACCCGTATGGCGTTCCAGGTATCGAGCAAGATCGATTCGCGGACCATCATCGACCAGGGCGGCGCCGAACAACTGCTGGGCCACGGTGATATGTTGTACATGCCGCCGGGCACCAGTCTGCCGATTCGTGTTCACGGCGCGTTCGTGTCCGATGACGAGGTTCACCGGGTGGTTGAAGCCTGGAAACTGCGCGGTGCGCCGGAATACAACGATGACATCCTCGCCGGTGTCGAAGAGCCCGGTAGCGGCTTTGAAAACGGCGGCGGTGGCGGTGACGATGATGCCGAAACCGATGCGCTCTACGACGAAGCGGTGCAGTTCGTACTGGAAAGCCGTCGCGCGTCCATCTCCGCGGTTCAGCGCAAGCTGAAAATCGGCTACAACCGCGCGGCGCGCATGATCGAGGCCATGGAAATGGCCGGGGTCGTGACGTCCATGAACACCAACGGTTCGCGTGAAGTCCTGGCCCCTGGCCCGGTGCGCGACTGATCCGGTTTTGAAAGGGGCGGTGTCTGAGATGCCGCCCGCACTCCCACGAATGTTTATGAGGACTCCCATGCGTCTTATCCGCATGTTGTTGCTGCCGGTACTGGCTTTGACCACGCTCTCGGCCCACGCCGATGACAAGGACGTGGCGCGTCTGACTCAACTGCTGGAAAAATCCCAGACCCTGAGCGCGCGTTTCTCCCAGCTGACTCTTGATGGCAGCGGCACCCAGTTACAAGAAACGGCGGGTGAAATGTCCTTGCAGCGCCCGGGCCTGTTCTACTGGCACACCAACGCGCCGGCCGAGCAAACCATGGTGTCGGACGGTAAGAAAGTGACCCTGTGGGACCCGGATCTGGAACAGGCCACCATCAAGAATCTCGATCAGCGTCTGACCCAGACCCCGGCGTTGCTGCTGTCCGGTGATGTATCGAAGATCAGCCAGAGCTTCGACATCAGCGCCAAGGAAGCCGGCGGCGTGATCGACTTCACCCTGAAGCCGAAAACCAAGGACACCCTGTTCGACAGCCTGCGCCTGTCGTTCCGCAATGGTCTGGTCAATGATATGCAGATGATCGACAGCGTCGGCCAGCGCACCAACATCCTGTTCACCGGCGTGAAGGCCAACGAGCCGATTCCGGCGTCCAAGTTCAAGTTCGACATCCCTAAAGGGGCGGACGTGATTCAAGAGTAAGACGCATAACCTGTGGGAGCGGGCTTGTGTGGCGAGGGGGCTTGCCCCCGTCCGGCTGCGAAGCAGTCGCAAAGCTTTTGGGGCCGCTTCGCGACCCAACGGGGGCAAGCCCCCTCGCCACAGATAGCCGCTCTTGTCACTGGGTGTTCGCCAGACTTCAGCGTTATGTAATAACCCGAGGTTTCATAAGTAGTGATGGACCTGTTTCGCAGCGCCCCGATTGCTCAGCCCTTGGCCGCACGCCTGCGCGCGACCAATCTGGACGAGTACGTCGGTCAGGAACACCTGCTCGCTCGCGGCAAGCCTTTGCGCGAAGCGCTGGAGCAGGGTGCCCTGCATTCGATGATTTTCTGGGGGCCGCCGGGGGTGGGTAAAACCACGTTGGCGCGGCTGCTCGCGGAAGTCTCCGATGCGCACTTCGAAACGGTTTCGGCGGTGTTGGCCGGCGTGAAGGAAATCCGCCAGGCGGTGGAAGTCGCCAAGCAGCAGGCCGGGCAGTACGGTAAACGCACCATCCTGTTCGTCGACGAAGTGCACCGCTTCAACAAGTCCCAGCAGGATGCGTTCCTGCCATACGTTGAAGACGGCACGCTGATTTTCATCGGCGCGACCACCGAAAACCCCTCGTTCGAACTCAATAACGCGCTCCTGTCCCGGGCACGCGTCTATGTGCTCAAAAGCCTCGACGAAGCCGCCCTGCGCAAGCTGGTGCATCGCGCGCTGACCGAAGAGCGCGGGCTGGGCAAGCGACAACTGACCCTCAGCGATGAAGGTTTCCAGATGCTGTTGTCCGCCGCCGATGGAGATGGCCGGCGTCTGCTCAACCTGCTGGAAAACGCCTCCGACTTGGCCGAAGACAATAGCGAAATCGGCGTCGACCTGCTGCAAAGTCTGCTCGGCGATACCCGCCGGCGCTTCGACAAGGGCGGCGAAGCCTTCTACGACCAGATCTCCGCGCTGCATAAATCGGTGCGCGGCTCCAACCCCGATGGCGCGCTGTACTGGTTCGCGCGGATGATCGACGGCGGTTGCGACCCGTTGTACCTGGCTCGGCGCGTGGTGCGCATGGCCAGCGAAGACATCGGTAATGCCGACCCTCGCGCCCTGAGCCTGTGCCTGGCGGCGTGGGAAGTGCAGGAGCGCCTTGGCAGCCCCGAAGGTGAGTTGGCGGTGGCCCAGGCCATCACGTATCTGGCCTGCGCGCCGAAAAGCAATGCGGTGTACATGGGCTTCAAAGCCGCGATGCGCAGCGCCACCGAACACGGTTCGCTCGAAGTGCCGCTGCACTTGCGCAATGCGCCGACCAAGTTGATGAAGCAATTGGGTTATGGCGATGAATACCGCTATGCCCACGATGAGCCGGATGCCTACGCCGCTGGCGAAGACTACTTCCCGGACGAACTCGAACCGCAACGGTTTTATCAACCAGTGCCCCGCGGCCTGGAACTGAAAATCGGCGAAAAGCTCAACCACCTCGCGCAGCTTGATCGTCTAAGCCCTCGACAGCGGAGAAAATAGTGATTCCATTGATCGTTGCCGTTTCTGTCGGCGGTGTCGCCGGCACGCTATTGCGCTTCGCCACCGGTAACTGGATCAACGCGAATTGGCCGCGGCACTTCTATACCGCGACGCTGGCCGTTAATATCGTGGGCTGTTTGCTGATCGGCGTTCTATACGGTCTGTTTTTGATTCGCCCGGAGGTACCGTTTGCGGTGCGCGCCGGGTTGATGGTCGGCTTCCTCGGGGGGCTGACGACTTTTTCATCCTTTTCACTGGATACGGTGCGCCTGCTGGAAACCGGGCAAGTGCCGCTGGCCCTGGGCTATGCGGTCATCAGCGTATTCGGCGGGCTGCTCGCCACCTGGGCTGGCCTGTCCTTGACCAAACTTTGATAACGAGAAACCGACATGCTCGATTCCAAACTGTTACGTAGCAACCTTCAGGACGTAGCGGACCGCCTGGCATCCCGTGGCTTTGCCCTGGATGTTGCGCGCATCGAAGCGCTGGAAGAACAGCGCAAGACCGTCCAGACCCGCACCGAAGCTCTGCAGGCTGAACGTAACGCGCGCTCCAAATCCATCGGTCAGGCCAAGCAGCGCGGCGAAGACATCGCGCCGTTGATGGCGGACGTCGAGCGCATGGCGGGTGAGTTGAGCGCCGGTAAAGTCGAGCTGGACGCGATTCAGACCGAGCTGGATTCGATCCTGCTGGGCATTCCGAACCTGCCGCACGAATCGGTGCCGGTCGGCGATGACGAAGAAGGCAACGTTGAAGTGCGTCGCTGGGGCACGCCTAAAGCTTTCGATTTCCCGGTTCAGGACCATGTGGCCCTGGGCGAGAAGTTCGGCTGGCTGGACTTCGAAACCGCCGCCAAGCTGTCCGGCGCCCGTTTCGCCCTGCTGCGCGGCCCGATCGCCCGTCTGCACCGTGCCCTGGCACAGTTCATGATCAACCTGCACATCAACGAACACGGTTACGAAGAGGCTTACACCCCGTACCTGGTGCAGGCGCCTGCGTTGCAGGGCACCGGTCAGTTGCCGAAGTTCGAAGAAGACCTGTTCAAGATCAGCCGCGAAGGCGAAGCCGATCTGTACCTGATCCCGACCGCTGAAGTGTCGCTGACCAACATCGTCGCTGGCGAAATCGTCGATTCGAAACTGCTGCCGATCAAGTTCGTGGCGCACACGCCGTGCTTCCGCAGCGAGGCCGGAGCATCGGGTCGCGACACGCGCGGCATGATCCGTCAGCACCAGTTCGACAAGGTCGAGATGGTGCAGATCGTTGAACCATCGACCTCAATGCAAGCGCTGGAAAACCTGACGGCCAACGCCGAAAAAGTCCTGCAATTGCTGGAGCTGCCATACCGCACCCTGGCGCTGTGCACCGGCGACATGGGCTTCAGCGCGGTCAAGACCTACGACCTGGAAGTGTGGATTCCGAGCCAGGACAAATACCGCGAAATTTCGTCGTGCTCCAACTGCGGCGATTTCCAGGCCCGCCGCATGCAAGCGCGTTTCCGCAACCCGGAAACCGGCAAGCCTGAGCTGGTTCACACCCTGAACGGTTCCGGCCTGGCGGTCGGTCGTACCCTGGTGGCGGTGCTCGAGAACTACCAGCAGGCCGACGGTTCGATCCGTGTGCCTGAGGTGCTCAAGCCGTACATGGGTGGTCTTGAGGTTATCGGCTAAATGGACTATCTGCCGCTGTTTCATAACCTTCGCGGCAGTCGTGTATTGGTCGTCGGCGGAGGGGAGATTGCCTTGCGCAAATCCCGCCTGCTGGCCGAAGCCGGTGCGCTGCTGCGGGTGGTTGCACCGCAAATCGAACCGCAACTGCGCGAGCTGGTGGTCGGCAGCGGTGGCGAGTGCCTGGTGCGTGGCTACGTCGAGGCGGATCTGGACGGTTGCGGGCTGATCATCGCTGCCACCGACGACGAACCGCTGAACGCGCATGTCTCCGCCGATGCTCATCGGCGTTGCGTGCCGGTCAACGTGGTGGACGCGCCGGCCCTGTGCAGCGTGATCTTCCCGGCGATCGTCGATCGTTCTCCGCTGATCATTGCGGTGTCCAGCGGCGGCGATGCGCCGGTGCTGGCGCGGTTGATTCGGGCCAAGCTGGAAACCTGGATTCCTTCCACCTACGGGCAACTGGCCGGTCTGGCGGCGCGTTTCCGCACTCAGGTCAAAGGCCTGTTTCCAGATGTGCAACAGCGCCGGGCGTTCTGGGAGGATGTATTCCAGGGTCCGATTGCCGACCGGCAACTGGCCGGGCAGGGCGCCGAGGCCGAGCGCTTGATGCTGGCGAAAATCAATGGTGAAGCGCCTGTCGCTACCGGCGAGGTTTATCTGGTGGGTGCAGGGCCGGGTGATCCCGACCTGTTGACCTTCCGCGCCTTGCGGCTGATGCAGCAAGCCGATGTGGTTTTGTATGACCGCTTGGTGGCGCCGGCGATTCTGGATTTGTGCCGTCGCGATGCCGAGCGAGTCTACGTTGGCAAGCGCCGCGCCGATCACGCCGTGCCTCAGGAACAGATCAACCAGCATCTGGTGGATCTGGCCAAGGCCGGCAAGCGCGTGGTGCGGTTGAAGGGCGGCGATCCGTTCATTTTCGGGCGCGGTGGCGAAGAGATCGAAGAACTGGCGGCCCATGGCATTCCGTTCCAGGTCGTCCCGGGCATTACCGCGGCCAGTGGTTGCGCGGCCTATGCCGGGATTCCGCTGACTCACCGCGATTACGCGCAGTCGGTGCGGTTCGTCACCGGGCACCTCAAGGACGGTTCCACCGATTTGCCGTGGGCTGATCTGGTCGCGCCGGCGCAAACCCTGGTGTTTTACATGGGGCTGGTGGGCCTGCCGATCATCTGCGAGCAGTTGATCAAGCACGGTCGCGCGGCCGATACCCCGGCGGCGTTGATCCAGCAGGGCACCACGGTCAATCAGCGGGTGTTTACCGGCACCCTGGCCGACCTTCCACGGCTGGTAGCGGAGCATGAAGTGCATGCGCCGACGCTGGTGATCGTCGGGGAAGTGGTGCAACTGCGCGAGAAACTGGCGTGGTTTGAGGGCGCCCAGGCGCAAGTCTGAATACCGCATCGCCCCCATCGCGAGCAGGCTCGCTCCCACAGGGATTTGTGAACGACGCAAATCAAATGTGGGAGCGAGCCTGCTCGCGATGAGGCCCTAAATCCTGAATAAACTTCAGGCCTTGCGCCAAACCCCTTTCCCCTTCAACCGTGCCCGATCATGAACCGCAGTGAAATCCTGCGCCGGCCCTTTAGGTACGATCCCAGTCGGATTGATGGTCTTGTGGCTACCGTAGTAGTGGTTCTTGATATGGGTGAAATCCACCGTCTCGGCAATCCCTGGCCACTGATAAATCTCCCGTAGCCAGTTCGACAGATTCGGATAATCGGCAATTCGCCGCAAATTGCATTTGAAGTGGCCGTAATACACCGCATCAAAGCGAATCAGGGTAGTGAATAGCCTGATGTCGGCTTCGGTCAGGTATTCACCCGTCAGGTAACGATTGGCGCCCAGCAATTGCTCCAGCCGATCCAGCTCACCAAACAGTTCATCGAACGCTTCTTCATAAGCCTGCTGCGAGGTGGCAAACCCGGCGCGGTACACGCCGTTGTTCACCGCCGGATAAATCCGCTCGTTCATGGCGTCAATTTCGTTTCGCAAGGGAGCCGGGTAGAAATCCAGGTCGTTGCCGGTCAAATCATCGAACGCGCTGTTGAACATGCGGATGATTTCCGCCGACTCATTGTTGACGATGCGATTCGTCTGTTTGTCCCAGAGCACCGGCACCGTGACGCGGCCGGTGTAGTTAGCGGTATCGACGGTGTAGCGCTGGTGCATGAAATTGAAGTGATCGAGCTTGTCGCCGGTCGAGCCCAGGTTCTTGTCAAAGGTCCAGCCGTTTTCCAGCATCAGCCAACTGACCACCGACACGTCGATCAGGCTTTCGAGGCCTTTGAGTTTGCGCAGGATCAACGTGCGATGAGCCCATGGGCAGGCGAGGGAGACGTAGAGATGATAGCGCCCGGCCTCGGCGGCAAAACCACCGACGCCGGTCGGGCCTGGCTTGCCGTCGGCGGTCAGCCAGTGGCGACGTTGCGCCTGTTCGCGCTGGAAGGTGCCGTCCTTGCTTTCATACCACTGATCTTGCCAGCGGCCTTCGACTAACAAACCCATGTTCAAAACTCCTCAACCGATAAGCGTTGGAGAGGAGTCTATGCGCATGGGTTCGAACAAAAAGCGCAAAGGTTAGGCAGTAATGATCGATTAAATCGATTTGTCCCGGGCGTCCCAGTACTGCTGGGCGGTTTCGAACGCTTGCTCGCGGGGCTGGCCGAGGCCGCGCAACGCCAGGGCCATGGTCGAGATCAGCGCCATTTGCGGGTAGCTGTCGACCACGTCGCCACGCCACACCGCTTTCAAATGCTCCGGATCGAGGCTGGCCGGTTTGACGTGGCGCTGGGTCGACAGCTGCGGCCATTCTTCATCCCAGCTTTCGCCGCCAGTGGTGCCATACAGGTGACTGTCGGCGTCCGGGTTGATCTCGATTTCACCGCCGTCGCCCTTGATGACGATGGCGGTGTCGCCGAGCAAACCGCTGGCATCGCGATGCACGGCCTGATAGCCAGGGTGGAAAATGCTTTGCAGGCCACAGCGAGCGCCCAACGGGTTGAGAATCCGCGCCAGGGAATGGATCGGCGAGCGCAGGCCCAAGGTGTTGCGCAGGTCGATCATCCGCTGAAGTTGCGGAGCCCAGTCCACCAATGGCATGAACGCCAGGCCGCCCTGATCGAGCGCAGCGTCGACCTGCTGCCAGGTGCGGCACAGTGGGATGTTCAGTGTTTCGAGCAGTTGTTCGCTGTACAGCCGACCGGCCGTGTGCGCACCGCCGCCATGCATGAAGATGCGCACGCCGTTCTGTGCCAGGCACTTGGCCGCCAGCAGGTACCACGGCAAGTGGCGCTTCTTGCCGGCATACGTCGGCCAGTCCAGATCGACCGCCAGCGCTGGCGGATTCAGGCGTTCACGCAAGGCTTCGGTGAACCCGGCCATTTCCTCGGCGCTTTCTTCCTTGTGTCGCAACAGCATCAGGAACGCGCCGAGTTGGGTGTCCTCGACCTTGTCGTCGAGCAACAGGCCCATGGCCTCGCGGGCTTCTTCGCGAGTCAGGTTGCGGGCACCGCGTTTACCTTTGCCAAGAATCCGCACGAACTGGGCGAACGGGTGCTCGGCGGGCGTTTCGAGGGTCAGTGCTGGATAGTCGGTCATAAGCAATTCGTCGGTTTGGGCAGGCCCGCCAGTTTCGCGGCGAGTTTGGCAGGGGTGCCTTTGAACAGTCGGTTCAGGTGCAGGCTGTTGCCCTTGTCGGGGCCGAGTTTCAATGCGGTGTACTTGATCAGCGGGCGGGTCGCCGGGGACAGCTGGAATTCGTCGTAGAAACTGCGCAGCAGTTCGAGGATCTCCCAGTGTTCCGGGCTCAACTCGATGTCTTCGGCGGCAGCGAGGGCGGCGGCCACCTCGGCAGACCAGTCACTCAGTTCGACCAGGAAACCGTCCTTGTCCAGTTCAATGGCGCGGGCGCCGACCGTCATGGATTTCATAGCCAACTGTTGACCTTGTCGTAGTGAATCGACAGTTCGACGAAGGCCGGGTAATCGATGGCCTTGGCCCAGTCCGGGACTTGCAGAGCCCGCGCTTGAGCATCTTCGGCCAGCACGAACAGTTTCAATTGGCGGGCGTGCAGCGCGCCGAACGGCACAGTGCCTGGCTGCAAGGCATAGGCCGCGTCGCCACTGAGCAGCAGCGCATCGTTGGCGCCGATCACACGCAGGCAACTGCTCAGACGCTCGTCGCCGAAAGGGGAATGAGACAACACATGCAAAGTCGACATCAGAGGGTGATCACCTGGTCGTAACGGTCAATGAGGGCGGTGATGTCCTGGGTGGTCAGTACCCGGGCTTCTTCAAGTGACAGGTTTTCGGGGTCCAGACCACGGGTCGCGGCGCTTTCACCACAGACGAACAGCTCTTCGACGCCGAACATCGGCAAGGCTTGCAGATTGGCGCTCAGGTCTTTCTGTTGCAGGGCTTTGGCGTTCTGTTCATTGGCGAGCTGGAACACACCGTCATCGAGAAACAGCAGGCCGATCGGCAGATCGAAGGCACCGCCGGCCAGGACGATGTCCAGTGCTTCGCGCGCATTCGGCCCGGACCACGGCGCCTGGCGGCTGATAATCAGCAAGGATTTAGCCATCTCACGCGCCTCCGAAACAGATCAAGCGGTCAGCGTCTTGCACCGCGTCATGCAACTGGCCGAGACCGGACAATTCCCACGGCGCACCCACCGCTACCGCTTCACGCTGATAGCGTTGGGCTTCTTCCTCGTTCAACACCCCACGGCGCAGGGCGGCGGCGATGCAGACCACGCCATCGAGTTGATGCTCGCTGACAAAGTTGCGCCACTGCTTGGGCAAGTCCTGCTCATCCTGAGGCGTGACCACGCTGGCGGACGCGTTGTAGACGCCATCCTGATAGAAAAACAGCCGGACAATTTCATGCCCGCCGGCCAGAGCGGCCTGGGCGAACAGCAAGGCGCGGCGCGAGGAGGGCGCATGGGCGGCGGAAAACAGCGCAATGGCGAACTTCATGACGGACTCGATCAGCGAAACTGCGGCCATGATAAAGCTTTATCGGCGGGGCGGCGAAGGGCGTTTGCTCGTAGACCGAGTCGCTGCTATCGCGAGCAGGCTCGCTCCCACAAGGGATTTGTGTCGTATATGGCATTGAAATCCACCACAGACCCCTGTGGGAGCGAGCCTGCTCGCGATAGCGGAGTATCAGGCAACATCAATGCTGAATGTGATAACCCAATCAGCGCGGCATGTAACCCAACTGCCAACGCCGCGGTATCTTCAACGACAGCACCCCCAGCACCCCGGCCAGCAGCCCGCTGACAAACAGCGCCTTGAGCCCAAGATGATGTTCCAGCACTGCACCCAGCACCGCGCCGGCAAACATCCCGGCCCACGGGATCAATTGCACTCGCCAGCCGTTGCGCCGCTCGCCAAGCATCCACCGCCCCAGCCCACGGCCAAACCGCGACAATGCCCCGGTGACGTAAGTCAGCCCGACCGGCAGGCCGTTCACTTCTTCCACGGCGGCATTGAGCATGCCCATGGCGATGATCGCCGCCAGCAGCGCAGGCAATTGCGTCTCATAGGGCCATGCCGCAGCGCCGCAGAGCAGGGTGGCAATGCACAGCAGCAACGGCAACGCCCGTCGGCCACCGAGCCGGCTGACGACAATGCCCAAGGCGTTGCCGGCGACAAATGTGGCCACGAGGATTACCAGGCGCAGGGTCAGCCCGAGGTCGCCATCGCTGATCGCCACGGCCAGACGGGTGGTGTTACCGCTCATGAAGGACACGAAGTCGCCGCTGGCCATGAAGCCGATGGCATCGGTCATGCCGGCGAGCACCGACAAACTGGCGACCAGCGACAGGCCGATGCGCCCGCGCCATTTATGGGTATGCAAATGGCCCGGTGTGGCCCGGGTGCTTGAGGGCGAAGGCAGCATCGATGAAGGCTTCCTTGAGCAGCGAGATTATTTGGTTAACCCATATAACTCGCAATACTCCAGCCAGTCCATGCCGGCCATCTCCGCGACTTCCTTGTGCACCTCCAGGCGTTGGGCCTGGTAGTCCTCGGGTGTGGCGGCAGTCAGTTGCAGTGTCAGCTCCCAGGCAAACAGACCCAGGCGCTCAGCCTCGGCTTCGAACGCTTCATGCAAGCGCTCGTCGCGGTACTGCGCCACTGTCACGCCCTTGGCTTGGGCCAATAGTGGATTCAGGTTGTCCAGTTCGACGCGCAATTCAGGACGCTCATCGAGAAACTTTTTCAGCGCCTGCTCGTGTTGCTGTTCGGTTGCCGCCATGGTCACTCCTTGGAAGACTGCTTTTTGCTCGCCTTGGCGGCCGCGGCCAGACACTCGAGCGCAAACTGCTCGGGGTAGGTCATCTGGATCGGCGTGGTTTCGCCTTTGACGGTTCTTTCGCCATCGAGAATGTAACGAATCCGTTTGTCGGTGACGCCAATTCGCTTGGCGATCCAGGAAGGCGTCTGACCGATCTGGCTGATCAGCTTGTCGGCGTATTCAGCGGTCGGTTTGTAGTATTCGGCGTTGGGTGTCATGACCTTTCCAGAAAAATGCGCCCGGGAAAATGGGCGATGCGGCGTTAATGGCGCGACAGGGTGCGCGAATCGTTGCGCGGTGTCGCGGTATAAATGAAGTAAAGCAGAACGATACGCCGCGCCGCGGTGATACAGTCCGCTTTTTCTTGATGAGCGAACGCAATGCGAATTCTGATGGTGGCGCTGGCCGCAACCTTGCTGGCGGGCTGCGCCGGATCGGCGATGAATGACGCCCGCACCAAAACCCCGTACAAAACCCTGACCTCGGACAAACCGGAAAAAGTCGTCGCCCAGTGCGTGCAGTTTGCCTGGCAGGACGAAGCGGTGTTCGGCGTCGATGCGGGTGCGTATCTGCAGCCGGGCAAGAAGGGTGGCTCCACGGTGTATACCCGTTCGGCCGAGTCCTTCGTGGACGTGAGCACCGACGCCTCGGGTACAGCGTTGAGTTACTACGCGCAGCATGACGATTTTGTCGCCAAGCGCCGATTGGCGGCGTTGGCGACCTGTCTCTGAACAGTCTGCAGTTTGAGGCTCAATCCCCAGACGATCGGCCGACGCCATTCCAATGTGGGAGCGGCGGTGCGGCGATCCGACTTGCTCGCGAAGGGGCCTTCAGGGGCGCCAAAAGCTTCGCGAGCAAGCCCGCTCCCACAGGTTGCGCGTCTTAATCAGTGTTAATGAGGCGCTTCTGGAAAAAGAAGCGCTTGTGGCCCGGCGGGTAATCGGCGATGTGCCCCAATTCGCTGTAGCCGTGCTTCTTGTAAAACTCCGGCGCCTGGAAGTCGAAGGTGTCCAGCCAGATCCCCACGCATTCCTTCTCCCGCGCCAGGTCTTCGGCCATCTGCATCAGCTTCGAGCCCATCCCTTGTCCCCGGGCCTGCTCCGGCACCGACAACAACTCAATGAAAAACCACTGGTAAAACACTCGGCCATAAAGCCCGCCGAGAATCTCGTCGCTGTCATTGCGTACCAGCAAAGCAATCTGCTCCGACACCGTGGCCCCGGCCTTTGAGGCGTTGTAAGCGCGCAGCGGTGTGAGGATGGCCAAGCGTTCTTCTTCCGTGGGGTTATGTGAACGTTCGATTCTCAGGGGCATGGCGACATCCTTATGGTGAAGAGAGATAGCCGGAATCAGCCTATCGTGATCTCTGTGGTTGATTCATCCTGGCGGATCATGCAATTGCAGGGGCCTCGAGCGCTGGGTCTGTCGTCTGACGTCCTTTTGCCAATTGCGGCGTACCCAGCCAAGTTTGACAAGTGATGCCATTAAGCTATTAGTCATGGTAACGCTTCAAACGGCTGCTCGAGCAAGTCTGTTTTCTGAACGTGTCGCCGCCAAACCGTCTGGGGAGAAAATCTGGACGAATTTTTCTCGGGCATGAGTTTCATTAATGCAAGGATGACTAATGAACAAGGCACCGTTTGCATGTTTAGCGCTCGCCATGATTTTCCACGCAGGCTGTACGACTCACCTGCAAAGTCGCCAGGATGGCTATGGGCCTTACACCCATGCTCCTGATAAAACCTTTATCGAAATGGGCGGTGGCTATGGACTGCCGATGCTGCAGTTCAAAATATCGGTACGTCGCACGCTGCTGCAATGTACCAACGAAGCGGGCACTCCCGACATTCGCTTCCTGACCAAAGTCGAAGCCGATCCGTCCTACATCGTGGGCGAGCGCATTTCCGTCGACAGCGAAAAAATGGCGGGTTGGAGCAAAGTCTCCCGACTCTCGCTGGAAACTTACGACAGTGGTGTCATCAAAAGCTTGAACGCAGCCGCCGAAGATCAGACCAAGGCGATCGCCGGTAGCGTTGTAAAGAGTGGCTTCAGTCTTTTGAGCCTGGTCAGCGGGGTGCCGCTGGTGAATCTGAGCGAGGAGCCGCGTGAGGGGCCGCCTGAACCACCTTCAACCTACGTCTGCAGCGCCACGACGCTTTCGGCATTGAAGGAGATCCAGGCAGAAACCGGCAACCTGGAAGCACAAACCGAGCAGTTGGTGATCCTGACCGACGAAGTGGCACGGATGGAACGGCTGGCTGGTCTGGGAGGGCTGTCCCAGGCGCTAAAAAATCAGTTGGATAAGGTGCAGAAAGAAGCTTCGGTGCAAAGTAAACGAGTTGCCAAAGCCGATCAATCGCTGGCCCGCCTGATTAAAAGGGTGTCCATCACTGAAGAGATTATCTGGCCGCGAACCTACAAGCAGACGGAGCTGAACGAAGCACCCAGTGCCCACAGCAAAGCTGCTCTTTTGGCACTTTTCCAGCGACGGCCTGTTGCCAACGGCTACAGCGACGCTCAACTTTCCGCCACGCTTAATTTGAAAGGCCGACTCGTTCCGGTGGTCAAGACAGCAGATGCCGTGCCATGCAGCGACACCCAACTGTGTGATCACAAGGCTGTGGACGCCGACGATGGCGAGGGGTTGCTTTACCGTGACCCTGTTGCGGCGCGCTTGTTGATTTGTGAAGTGTCTGACCTACGCAATTGCAACGTCGATGGGGCAACGGGAGTGGTGGTCAGCAGTATCGTGATGGTGCCGCAACTGGGCAAGTTGCGAATGCTGACATTTCGAAATGGTGTGTTCCAGAACAACGAGCTCAAGGTTGTGTTCCGCGAGAATGGTGGTATCGCAACGATCAGTTACGACGAGAAAGCCGCGCGCGGTCAACAATTGGCAGAAACCGTGTCCGCCGGCCTGGATCAGGCAGTGGCCTACAGGGATGCGCGACAAGCCCATGAGCTCAAGCAACTGACCGATACCAAGGCTCAGGTGCAGGCGCAGCGGCAATCAGAGCTGGATGAACTTGATGCCCGGATTGCGGTGCTGCAAAAGACCCGCCAGATCAATGAGCTGAGTGTGCAAAGCAGCCAGGATACGTCGTTAAGTGACGTCAAGGCCGAGACTGCCAGGCTGAACGCCCATATCGCCTTGCTTGAAGCGCAACGTCAGGTACGAGAGGGCGAGCAAGCATTGGCAAACGCCCGGGAGTCTTGACATGAAGAAGCCTGGTAAACCTCACTCGGTCTGGATGTTGATCATTTTGGCTGTGCCGGTCTGGTCGCCTCTTGACGCCAGAGCCGATCCGCTAGAGACGATCCACGAGCCTTCCGGTGCCTTTGCCATCACCTTCAAAGGCAATCGATTTGTCCTCTATCCGTTTGGCGCGGTGCAGAAAGACAACGTCTGGGACAAGCCAGGCTGGACGCGCACGGGCGAGAAGCCGATAGACGTCTGTTGGGAACGCCTTGCCGATTCTCCTGAGGTGTTTAGGGCTGCTGTTCGGGACGCCGTGGTTAAATCCTGGCAGCGCTATGGCATGGTTTCATTCCAAGGGTGGGGGCAATGCCAGGATCTGGAGTTTGGCATTCGTATCGGTATCAGCGCTGATGCGTCCGGGACGGTGTCCCTCGGACAGCGTCTGACCAACGTTCAAAACGGCATGATGTTGCGTGTGGATTATGCGACCAACACTAAATGCAAAAACCGCGTTGAGTTCTGTGTGCGTGCCGTAGCCGTGCATGAATTCGGACATGCGCTGGGGTTGGCCCATGAACAGAATCGTAAGTATTCCCCCAATGAGGCAACCGATTGGTGTCGCGACACTTACAAGAGCGGCGACTTTCCGGATTTGAACATCACGGTCTACGATCCGCAGTCGATCATGAATTACTGCAATAAGGACTGGAACAATCACGGTCTGCTGAGCGAGAAGGACATCGAGGCTGTGCGACGTCTGTATGGCAGCAGAACCTGAGTCGTCGCTCGCAGGGGGGAACCCCAAGCATGCCAAGAGGTCTAGCCTCAATAGCGTCGCCTATGAGGAACAGCCCGTGAATATTTTCGAAGCCTTGCGCGAAAGCCACGATCGTCAGCGCCGCTATGCCGTTGCACTGATTCAAACCCGTGGCGACACCCCGGAACGGGCCGAGGCTTACAAACGGCTCAAATCCGAGCTTCAGGCCCACGAAACCGCTGAAGAACGCCACTTCTACATGCCGCTGATGGAGTTCGACAACGGTGTGGATCTTAGCCGCCACGCCATCTCCGAACACCACGAAATGGACGAGATGATGGAAGCGCTGGATGCGACCGAAATGTCCAGTCCGTCCTGGTTGGCAACGGCGAAAAAGCTCTCGGAGAAGGTCCATCACCACTTGAAAGAGGAGGAGCAGAAGTTCTTCCAGATGGCCGGCAAGTTGCTCGACGACCAACAGAAAGAAGCCCTCGCCGGGCAGTATCAGAAAGAATACAAGGCGCAACTTTCCTGAGGATGAAAGCGTGCCAATCGTTACCTTGCGCTGTAATCCTTTTGCCACAAGGCTCGTAGGATTTGATTTGGTGAGCTGGTTGTGCATCCAGTGTTTTCGGGCGAATGGTTCGCAAACGCATGATCCACCCCAGAAATGAGCCAATGGACAAAAAAACCAGCTCCGTTAGGTTGAAGGCCTCTCCTCGGGAAGGAGAGTTCTTCAATCAACGGAGTGAAAAAGATGAACCAACCACAGACTCAAACGCAACTTCGACACGGTCGTGTCACATCCCCCTTCAGCCGCGGCGCGGTTGCCGTGGAGCTGGGATTGCTGGGTAACTGGCAGGTCAACGAAATGGAAGGCGGCAAGAATTTCCCGTCGCCTACCGCAGGCCCGTTCCCGGTGCCGTATCAAACCGACAGCGACAGCGTGACCCCTCCCGCCGACGGCCACATCCTCAGCGGCGGCAAGGTCGACGACCGTGATTGCATCAACTTCACCAACGAGGAAATGAGCAAAAAACTCAATCGTCCGTTCGCCTGGCCGCTATTGAATGTCGCCCCTGGCCAGACCTTCAAGGTCACTTGGGAATACACCGCGCCCCACGTCACCCGTGGCTATCGCTGGCTCATCACCAAGGACGGCTGGGACCCGAAACGACGCATCAGCCGCGCGCAACTGGAGGCACAACCGTTCTTCGATGACTTCTACACCCAGGTGCCGTACTACAGCCATTCGGCCGAGATGAAGGCCAAGGTCAACCACGAAGTGAAATTGCCGGCCAACAAGCAGGGCCATCACGTCATCGTGCTGATGTGGATCGTGGCCAACACGGGCAACGCGTTCTATCAAGCGTTCGACGTGGATTTCAAGTAACGCCAAACCTCTGAATCAACACGTTCTGAAGGATTAGAACATGTCAAAAATCGACTTTTCATTACTCAAATCTCAACTGAGCGACGCCGCTTCGTTGATGCCCTCGATCGCCGGTAAAAAGATCCTCATGGGCTTCTGGCACAACTGGCCGGCTGGCCCGAGTGACGGTTACCAGCGCGGGAAGTTCGCCAACATGAACCTGGCGGACGTACCCAAGGAGTACAACGTGGTGGCCGTGGCCTTCATGAAGGGCAACGGCATCCCGACCTTCAAGCCTTACAACCTGTCCGACGCCGAGTTCCGCCGTCAGGTCGGCGTGCTGAACAGCCAGGGCAGGGCGGTACTGATTTCCCTTGGTGGCGCCGACGCGCATATCGAGCTGCACAAAGGTAACGAACAGCCGCTGGCCAACGAAATCATCCGACTGGTCGAAACCTACGGCTTCGATGGGCTGGACATCGATCTTGAACAGAGCGCGATTGATTTCGCCGACAACAAGACCGTCCTGCCCGCCGCCCTGAAACTGGTGAAGGATCATTACGCCGGCGAAGGCAAACACTTCATCATCAGCATGGCGCCGGAGTTTCCGTACCTGTCCACTTCCGGCAAATACGTCGGCTACCTCCAGGCGCTGGAAGGCTATTACGACTTCATCGCGCCGCAGTATTACAACCAGGGCGGCGACGGCCTCTGGGTGCCGGAAGCCAACAATGGCGCTGGTGCCTGGATCGCCCAGAACAATGACGCGATGAAGGAGGACTTCCTGTTCTACCTGACCGAAAGTCTGGTGACCGGCACTCGCGGGTATACGAAGATTCCTGCGGACAAGTTCGTCATTGGCCTGCCGTCCAACGTCGATGCGGCGGCCACCGGCTATGTGATCAATCCGACCGATGTGGTGAACGCCTTCAAGCGCCTCGACGCCAAGGGGCTTCCCATCAAAGGCCTGATGACGTGGTCGGTGAACTGGGACAACGGGGTCAGCAAGGACAACGTTGCGTACAACTGGGAGTTCAGTCGGCGTTATGGACCGTTGATCCACGGCCAGCAGCTGTCTTCTCAAGAGGAAACCGCAGCGATTCCTGAAATCGCCAACCAGCGATAAAAAAGAAGCCCGGCAGTCATGCCGGGCTTTTCTGTTTTCGCCTAACATGGACGCCTTCTGACGAAAATAGGGATGGATTGTCATGTCGAACACAGCCGAGCGGGTCAACATCATCGAGTCCCAGGTGCTGTCCCACGACTGGTATCTGCTGAAGAAAATCACTTTCGATTATTTGCGCAACAACGGCGACTGGCAGCGTCAGACTCGCGAAGTCTACGACCGGGGCAATGGCGCGGCCATTCTGCTGTTCAACCGCGAGAAGAAAACCGTTGTGCTGACCCGCCAGTTCAGGCTGCCGGTGTTCGTCAACGGCCACGATGGTTTGCTGATTGAAGTGGCGGCGGGCCTGCTGGAAGGCGTTGCGCCTGAAGAGCGCATTCGCGCTGAGGCCGAGGAGGAAACCGGCTATCGCGTCCACCATGTGCAGAAGGTTTTCGAAGCCTACATGAGCCCCGGTTCGGTGACTGAAAAGCTGCATTTCTTCATCGCCGAGTACGACGCCTCTTCCAAAGTCAGTGATGGCGGCGGGCTGGAGGAAGAAACCGAAGAGCTGGAAGTGCTGGAGTGGACGTTCGACGAGGCGTTGGCGGCGTTCTATCGCGGGGAAATCTGCGATGCCAAGACCATCATGCTGCTGCAGTATGCGGCGATGAAAAACATCTTCGGAGCGGTTTGAGCAGGATTGGATTGGTCTCTGAATTGAGAGAGCGTTCAGGCACAATGGTCGAGCATTTCGGCACAGTAACCAGCCTTTGCTCTCTCTAAACTCGTGCCTCACGCCAACACTCAGATGAGGTCACGATGAACATCAGAATAATCCTATCCGCATTGTCCATGGGGGTCGTGCTCACTGGACACGCTGCCGACTTCTCGCTGAAGAGCCAGGATATTGCTGAAAACCGCCCGTTGACCAGCCGCGAGGTGTTCCAGGGGTTCGGTTGCGAAGGGGGCAATACTTCGCCCGAGCTTTCCTGGAGCAATGCCCCGGCGGGGACTAAAAGTTACGCGATCACGGTCTACGATCCCGATGCACCGACCGGCAGCGGCTGGTGGCATTGGACGGTGGTCAACTTACCCGCTTCAACCAGCAGTTTGCCAAGAGGGGTCGGCTCGAACCTGCCTGCCGGTGCAGTACAAGGGCGAACCGATTATGGCCAACCGGGGTTTGGCGGGGCTTGCCCTCCAGTAGGGGATAAGCCGCATCGCTATCAATTCACCGTATGGGCGCTGAAAGTCGATAAGCTACCACTCGACAACCAGGCCAGCGGCGCCTTGGTGGGCTATATGCTCAATGCCAACGCCTTGGCCAAAGCGACCATCACTTCAACTTACGGACGTTAAGAACAATGCGCCCTTGTGTCGGCATACAGCACCGGGAAAACATTATCGATGCGTGTGTCATACGGGCGCGACAGCCCCATACATTGCAACGGGTGCCGATATTCGCTACCGCCTTGTGTCGAGTGCGGCAGGGGGAAAAACTGCTGCAATGGGATGACCGGCAGATGCGTGCAGGGCCGCAACATCTGATTCTGATGCCGGCCGGGCGCGAGCTTGGCATCTCGAACTTCCCCGGCCTTCACGGTCACTACATTGCCGATGTGGTGACCTTTCCCGGTTCGACACTGCGTAACTTCAGCAGCCGATATGGCCAGCAGATCATCAGCCATCGCCATGCCCAGAAGACAGACCTGTGTGTCCCTCTGGACAGGCATACCACACAGGCATGGGATCAGTTGTTGGCGGCCATCAATGCGGATGCTCCGGATGCATTACGCACCCACTATGGGGAAGCGGTGCTTCTGAGCCTGTGCCTCGGCGGCCAGGCCGGACCGCTGCTGATGGATCGCAACGATCCTCTGTGCGAACGGGTGCAGCAGTTGGTAATGAGCAGCCCGGAGAGAGACTGGACTGTTGCGCATGTTGCACAACACCTGAACCTGGGGGAGTCGACGTTGCGTCGCCAACTGGCCAATGAGGGGAGCAGTTTCAGGAATATTCTGGAAAACGTTCGGCTGGCGACGGCGCTGCAATGGTTGCAAACCACTTCTCGCCCCATCGGTGAAATTGCCGGTGCCAGCGGTTACGCCTCGGCCTCACGTTTTGCAGTGCGTTTTCGCTCACACTATGGCCTGTCGCCACGGGAATTGCGGGCGGCGATCTAGGTAATTGCTGAGAGATGTTCCCTGTCTTTTTGTAGGGGCCGTTAGATAAACAAATCATCCATCCTGCCGGCCCCGTGGCACTCGTACCCCTCCAGCGTCAGCAACCGCTCTTTCGCCTCAAGCCCACCGGCAAACCCCGTCAGTTTCCCCGACGCCCCAATCACCCGATGACACGGCGCGATAATCGAAATCGGATTCTTGCCATTCGCCGCACCCACCGCGCGAACCGCACTGGGATTGCCGATCTGCCGGGCTATCTCGCTGTAGCTGCGAGTCTCGCCAAACGGAATGGTCAGTAACGCCTGCCATACCTTCTGCTGAAATTCCGTCCCGGCAAAGTCCAGTTCCAGCTCGAAACGGTTACGCGTGCCGGCGAAGTATTCCTGCAACTGCTGTGCGGTGCGCACCAGGATCGGGTTGTCCGCCGCTTCAGTCATCGGTCCCAGCCTTACCCGGCCCGGTTTGTCGTTTTCCCAGAGGATGGCCGCCAGTCGCGCGCCTTTCGCCACCAGTTTCAATTCGCCGACCGGAGACGCCAGGGTGGTGAAGGTGTAGGACATGCCGGCGGACTCCGCAAAAGTGCTGAACAGGGGCCCAGCATACTGCCTCGTCGGGGAGGCGCAATACGCAATCCCAGCCATACTTGCCTACTGCTCTTGAACCGTTCCCGCTGTTTTTGAACAGAACCTGAAAACAAAAAGAGACCGACTCATGAAGTTCGAACCTTTTACCAAATCGCTCGTGGCAACCGCATTGGCGCTGAGCTGCCTGACCGGCCACGCGGCCTCCGTCGCCCCGGTCGCAGCCGAAAACGGCATGGTCGTCACCGCCCAGCATCTGGCCAGCCACGTCGGCGTCGATGTGCTCAAGAATGGCGGCAACGCCGTCGATGCCGCCGTTGCGGTGGGTTATGCGCTGGCGGTGGTGTACCCCGCGGCGGGTAACCTGGGCGGCGGCGGTTTCATGACGATTCAATTGGCGGACGGGCGCAAGACCTTCCTCGACTTCCGTGAAAAAGCCCCGCTGGCCGCGACCCCCGACATGTACCTCGACAAAGCGGGCAACGTCATCCCGGACCTGAGCACACGCGGCCATCTTGCCGTTGGCGTGCCGGGCACCGTCTCGGGCATGGAACTGGCCCTGAAGAAATACGGTACCAAACCCCGCAAGGAAGTGATCGCTCCGGCGATCAAGCTTGCCGAAGACGGTTTTGTGTTGGAACAGGGCGATGTCGACTTGCTGGAGTACGCCACCGACGTCTTCAAGAAAGACATGCGCGACTCGGGCTCGATCTTCCTGAGCAATGGCGAACCGATGCAGGTGGGCCAGAAACTCGTACAAAAAGACTTGAGCAAAACCCTGCGGGAAATTTCCGAGAAGGGCGCCGACGGTTTCTATAAGGGCTGGGTGGCCGACGCCATCGTCACTTCCAGCCAGGCCAACAAGGGCATCATCACCCAGGCTGACCTCGACAAATACCAGACCCGCGAACTGGCGCCGATCGAGTGCGATTACCGTGGCTATCACGTGGTCTCGGCGCCACCGCCAAGCTCCGGTGGCGTGGTGATCTGCGAGATCATGAACATCCTCGACGGCTACCCGATGAAAGACCTGGGTTTCCGCTCGGCTCAGGCGATGCACTATCAGATCGAAGCGATGCGTCACGCGTATGTGGACCGCAACAGCTACCTCGGCGACCCGGACTTTGTGAAAAATCCAATCGCTCATCTGCTGGATAAAAACTACGCGACCAAAATCCGCGAAGCCATCGACCCGCAGAAGGCCGGCGTATCCCGCGAGATCAAACCCGGCGTGGCGCCCCACGAAGGCAGCAATACCACCCATTACTCGATCGTCGACAAATGGGGCAATGCGGTGTCGGTGACCTACACCCTCAACGACTGGTTCGGCGCCGGTGTCATGGCGAGCAAAACCGGGGTCATCCTCAACGATGAAATGGACGACTTCACCTCGAAAATCGGCGTGCCGAACATGTACGGGCTGGTGCAGGGCGAAGCCAACGCCATCGCCCCTGGCAAAGCGCCGCTGTCGTCCATGAGCCCGACCATCGTCACCAAGGACGGCAAGGTCGTCATGGTCGTCGGCACTCCCGGTGGCAGCCGCATCATCACCGCAACACTGCTGACCATCCTCAACGTGATCGACTACGGCATGAACATCCAGGAAGCGGTGGATGCGCCGCGCTTCCACCAGCAATGGCTGCCGGAAGAAACCAACCTGGAGAACTTCGCCACCAGCCCGGACACCAAGAAGATGCTCGAAAGCTGGGGGCACAAATTTGCCGGGCCGCAAGACCCGAACCATATCGCAGCTATTCTGGTAGGTGCGCCTTCGCTGGAAGGCAAGCCAGTGGGCAAGAACCGCTTCTATGGCGCGAACGATCCACGGCGTAATACCGGGTTGTCACTCGGTTACTAAAGCAGGCGATCACCGGCCACCTGAACTCCCGGGTGGCCCCGATCCCCGTAGGCGCTGCCGAAGGCTGCGATCTTTTGCCTTTGATGTCAGCGAAAGCAAGATCAAAAGATCGCAGCCTTCGGCAGCTCCTACGGGGCTCGAACGCAGCCTCGCAAACTCGACAGTTGCTACAGGTTAAAAAGGGAGTTGAATTCCATCGTTCTACCGACCTATCTAAGGAAGGAAGCCATGAGCACCGCACTCCTGATCATCGATGTCCAACACGCGCTGTGCACCGGCGAGTATGAATGCTTCGACATCCAGCGCGTCATCGACACCATCAACGACCTCAGCACCAAAGCCCGAACCGCCAACATCCCGGTCATCCTGATCCAGCATGAAGAAGAGGGCGACCTGCTGCAGTACGGCAGCGAAGGCTGGCAACTGGCCGACCGTCTGAAGACTTCACCCGAAGACTTGCGCGTGCGCAAAACCACCCCGGATTCGTTCTACCAGACCCACTTGCATGAACAGCTGCAAGAGCTGGACGCCGACCGCCTGATCATCTGCGGCCTGCAAACCGACTACTGCATCAACGCCACCGTTCGCCAGGCGCATCAATTGGGCTACGACGTCTTGCTGGTGGCCGACGCCCATTCCACCATCGACAACGGCACGATGAGCGCCGAAGACATCATCGCCGAACACAACAAGGATCTGGCGCACCTGACCGGCTCCGTGGCGCGAATCGATGTGATGCCGGCCAGCGTAATCAAAGTCTGAACACCGCTAGACGAGCGAGTTTGCTCGGTCAGGTTATTCTTAGATGTGATTTTTTCTTTAAGTAAAACGGGCGCCGATCATGGCGCCCGTTTTCGTTCAATCCGTCTGCAACCGCCGCACCACTGCCTGGAAACGCTCCGACGCGATCCAATTCGGATCCGCGTCCTCCACAAGCAGCATGATTCCCAGATAATGTTCCAGATGCAGCGTAATCGTTTGCCCCTCGACTGCCAGGTCCCAATAACGCTGATCCAAACCATTGATCTGTGCCGTCCAGGTCCCGCCCAGCCCTTGCTCCAGTTCACTGGCAATGCGATTAAACAGGTCCCGGTCGGATGTCTCCGAGAGATAAATTTCCCGTAGTGGTGGGGACAACGGATGAGTCATGTTTTGCTCCTTGATGACGATCGTGACTTTACGCTTCCTGCAGAGTTTGTGGTGAGCGACTTTGGTGTTCGACAACCCCCAGAACTGGACGCAATCACTGCGCCTATGGCATGGTCAAAAAAATAATACGCCATGTAGCGAACAGGATCAGAACGATGGAGGAGGGTGATGAGGTCGGTGCCAAGGCGTCGATGGCAACATTGCAGGCATTCAATCTTTGCGTATTGCACCTGGGGCGTCTTGCCCGAGATCGCGGTGCATCCCGCTTCATCACCGACGGCCTGCAGGCATTCAGCCAACTGGTGCCCTTCGCTTCGGCCTGGTGGGGCGAGATGTCCGGGTCAGGCGTCGATGTTTCGCCCAGAAACTGGATGCACGGGCGAATCAATCTGCCCGAGTCGTTTGCCGCCGAGTGGCACACGTGTGCGCGCAACGACAAATTCTCCCAAGACACCATGAGCCGACCCGGTGAGGTCGTGCGCGACAGCGGCTTCACCGACCCCAATGAAGAAGTGAACGCCTTCGCTCGGCGCCACGACCTCTACTACCTGATGTGCATCACCTTCGAGTTACCCGAAAGCGGCTTGATGTTCTTCGTCTGTCTCTACCGAGGCATTGATGCCTCGGCTTTCAACGACAGCGAGGCCGATCTGTTTTCCGCCTTCTGCGACCATCTGTTGCAGCTGTGGCGATTTCAGGTGCAGGACATGATCCGCTTCGACACGGGCAACGGGGCGTCGGACTTTGGTGTCGCGCGTATGGACGGTAGCTTGCTGTACGTGGGGGCAACGCTGTGTGCAGCCATTGAACGTGAGTTACCCGGCTGGAACGGTTCAATGCTTCCCGCGCAGGTGATCGCGCAACTGCAAAAGGCACCCTGCGTGATGCGTCTGGGCCGCTGCGCCCTGACACTGAGCCCTAACGCCGAGCACGTTATCCTGTCGCTCGAAGCCCAGTCGCGCGGGGCGATGCTTGCGCCACGCGAGCGAACGGCAGCGATGCTGTTTGCCGCCGGCCATTCCTACAAGGAGATTGCCAAAATCCTGGAGTTGAGCCCTGCGACGGTGCGCACTTATTTGCGCAACTGCTACCTGCAACTGGGCGTGAAGAGCAAGGTGGAACTGGGTTCAGTCCTGCGTTCCGCGACCTCGCTCGCGGATGCGACGCGCCGCGATTAAATCCGCCTACAACACGCCCCCTGTAGGAGCGAGCGGTGCGGCGATCCGACTTGCCCGCGAAGGCACCTTTATGACAAAGGCTTATTAAGCCGCCCATCAAGGGCAAAAGGCTCTTGCAACACCAGCTCGTACAACCCATTTGCCAATTGCGGGTTCATCAACAAATTCCAGCTATGCGGCGAGACACTAGAAGGGACCAACACAAAAGGGTACACACTTAGCAGGTCAGCACCGAACTGTTGCTGGCTGCGACTCGGGGTACCCGGTACCAGCCAATTAGAGTTTGCGATGCTGTCGGGCTGCACCACATAAATCCTGGAAGGGTTCAGCACACGGGCCTGCGTAAGACGATGGGGCTTGCAATCCAACGCATCGAAATCTTTATGCACCGCAACTTCAAGGATGGCCGTAGAGGCATCCAGGGCTGCATAAACCGTGGCCATACCTTTAGGGTTCCAGCGCCCACCCACCTTTTCAGCCCCAATACCCGAATTCCAACTGGGGGCATGCTCAGCAGGATCCAGGCGCCAAAAGTGAATCTCACTGCTCAAAGGGTCTTTAGCCATCAATAGACCCCGTACTCAATGCGCGTCAGAAAGTCAGTCACCAACTCATACCCGACCGAATTTGAAATCAGGTCGATGGGCACCTCACCATCCAGGCCCCGTGCAGGTTTGACCATCCACTGCTCGGCAAGCTCACGCGAACCCAGCACATCCGTTGCCTTTTCCAAGACCTCGGCATAGTTGAGCGCTCGCGTGCTTTGCTCCGCGGTCAACACTTCATTGGGCGTTTTCAACCGCCGCGCAAGCGTGCGATCAGATGCGCCAACGATTTTCGACAGCACGCCGCGTTGCTTATACACCTCGCTGTTTTCGATCATGTCGAGCACCGACTGCAGCGGGAAACCGTTTCTGACGGCCCTGTAAATCTCCATACGATCATCGCTATTTTTTCCAGAAAGCAAGACCGCAACCATTGGGGGCACGCGACTCGAACCCGGCATTGCCACGCCATTACTCAAGACGGTTACGGCAACGTTGGATTCGCGTGGTTTAACCTTTGTTTTTTGGCTGGCATCTTTGACAGCCTCGTCGACAACAACATCTTTTTTCTTGGCGCTCATGGCAGTCTCCGCCGTTTTGTCATCTGGCATAAACTATAGTGCCAAATGGCAGGAAAGACCTAGTCCAACAACATTTGCCTGCAACACACCCAGTGTAGGAGCGAGCGGTGCGGCGATCCGACTTGCCTGCGAAGAACGATAACGCGGTGTGCCAGACCTGACGCCTTCGCGGGCAAGCCTCGCTCCTACAGGGGGGAGTGGAGTTCATATTTCTAAGGTGTATTGATTTTATCCAGCACCCGGTTCGCGGTGATCTCCGCCACCATGATGCTGTTTGAAATGCCCAGCAGGGCGTAGCGCGACTCACCCTCCAGATGATCCACCAACTGATGGACCATCACATCGACCGAGGCCAGCGTCTCGACCAAAAAAACCGCCAGGGTTTCGGCTGTGGCTTCTGGGGCCACGGAAAACATAGTGCTGGGTGTACGCGCGGTGGCTTTGATGTCGGCATTCGACGGGAAGTGGAAGTCGAGGGCGCGTTTGGCGGCCTCATTGAGCTTTTTTGAATCGGGTTCGTATGGGGAAATCGGATCGGCGTCTGGTGGGTTTGGCGTTACCTTGAACATATTTACGTCTCCAACAATATGGAGCCATCACCGAATCGCTGCTAAACGAAGGTGGCAGCTGTGTGCAGGTTAGCAGACCGGCGGAGACGAACCCGGCGCGCCCGAGGGCGCCCTGCGCACAGCTACCATAAAGTGCAGGCATGAAATGACCTGACTGTCTGGATGCAAATACGCTTCGTCACGACGGGCTGCTAAACCCGATCACTGATGAGCAGTGACACGAATCAAGTTACCGAGTGTCCCCAAAGCGCACAAGCCGGCGGATTCTGGTGCAGCCGTAGGCAACGGCGCAAGGTTTTGTAGCTTTCAGGACGTAACTTTGGGGGCTTTTAAACAAGCCTCTTCGATCAATGTTGACTGTGTCGCCGTCTTCGCGAGCAAGCCCGCTCCCACAGGTTTCGCCGCTACACCACATCGGATGCCTGCCATCTAATTGCCTCACCCCTCCTCATTTGTAGAGGTCCATCCGACGCCTGCGCCCTATAGGGTATGCCCTGCATATCAGAGGCTTGCGGCCGTCTGTTCGGGCCACTTCCAAAACTATAAAAATAGAGGTGAGGCAGTTGAAATTTTCCAGGCTGTTTATCGCCGTTGCGTCGACAACGGCATTTTCCTGCATGGCGCTGGTGGGGTGTCAGACACAGGGTTCGACACCGGCTGACATGGTGATGCGCAACGGCTATGTCTACACCGTCGATGGCAAGAACTCGGTGCAACAGGCGATCGCCGTCACGGGCGGGAAGATCGTCTATGTCGGCAGCGATGAAGGTGTTGCCTCGTACATCGGCACGCAGACACAGCTGATCGATCTGGCGGGACGCATGTTGATGCCCGGCTTCGTCGATGCGCACATGCATCCGGGGGACGGCGGTCGCGCCATGACGTTGTGCGACCTGAAATACCAGACGATGACCCGCAAGGTTTTCCAGGAAACCATTCAGGCGTGTCTGGATGCCGACAAGGGCAAGGGCCCCGATGTCTGGCTTGAAGTGGGCAGCTGGGACCGCATGGGCATGACCGGGCTCGACGGCGATCCCGACAAATCGACGCTGGATGCACTCAAGACCACTCGCCCGATTCAGGTCCGTTCTACCGACTTTCATACCGTGCTGACCAACTCTCGCGGCCTGGCGGTGGCTGGCATCAACAAGCACACGGCCAATCCCGGCGATGGCAAGTACGTGCGCGACAGCGCCGGCAACCCGACCGGTATCTGCGAAGACGGTGCCGCCGATGCCATGGCCGCCGTGGTGCCGCCAGCCAGCGACGCAGAAAAACTCAACCAGACCCGCGCGGCGCTCGACGCCATGCGCCAGCAAGGCATCACCAGTTTCTTCGATGCCTTGTCGGGGCCTGAAAATGGCAAAGCGTTTACCACCCTGCAACAGTCGGGCGAGCTGACTGCTCGGGCCTTGTTGGCGATCAAACTCGACCCTGCCGCGGCCGCTGCAGACCCGGCGAAAACCATTGCCGAGGCCAAGGCATTGGCCAATACCTACGACCAGGGCGAAGCCAAAGTCGCGCCGGGTGTGAGCATGCGCCACGTCAAATTGTTCATGGACGGCATCATTAACGCTCCCGCGGATACCGGGGCAATGTTGACCCCGTACCTGCGCAATGCCGGCACCGATGCCGCGCCCAAGTGGACGCCTGGCAAGAATATCGGTGAGCTGTATTTCCCGCCGCAAGTGCTCAATCCGCTGCTGTTGCAAGCAGTGCAGGCCGGCCTCGACCCGCACCTTCATGCCACCGGGGACCGAGCGGTGCGTGACTCGTTGAACGGTATCGAATACGTGCGCCAGCAACTGCCGGGCAACGGTTTTCGTCCGGCCATTACCCACGCCGAGTCGGTGGACCCCGCTGACTATGCACGCTTCAAGGCGCTGGATGTGACCGCCAACATGTCGTTCCAGTGGGCTCAGCAGGCGCCGTCCACGGTAGACGGCACCAGCGATCATCTCGGCCCGACGCGTTTTGCCCGCATGGAGCCATCGGGCAGCATCAGCCGCGCGGGTGGCCGGGTTGCTTATGGCAGCGACTGGCCCGTCGACCCGCTCGATGAATTCCTGGCGCTGAAGATCGGTGTCACCCGTTCAGGCGATCCGCTGAACCCGCACAGCTATGGCCCCAAGTATGCGGGCAGATTGAATGCCGACCCGGCGCTGTCGCGCACCGACGTGCTGCGCACCATCACCATGAACGCCGCCGAGCAACTGAAACTGGAGGCTGTCGTCGGTTCGGTCGAGGTTGGAAAGTTCGCCGACTTGATTGTGCTGGACAAGAACTTCATGCAGGTGCCGGAGGACGAGTTGGGCCGAAACGAGGTGCTGCTGACGGTGGTCGGCGGCAAGGTCGTGTGGGCCAAGGCGCCGTTCGTTGGACTTGATCCGAAGGCATTGTCACAAGCGTCCACATCCCGAACCGCCCAATAAAAACAAGAGAGTGTTCCGATGCAACTATTCATTCCCAACCTGTTGGCCGCAGCCCTGGCCCTTTCCTCGGTGCAGGCCATGGCCGCCGCTGATCTTGTGCTGTTCAACGGCAAGGTCTTTACCGCCGAACCCGGTCAAGCACTGGTTCAAGCCGTGGCGGTGCAAGACGGCAAGATTCTTAAAGTGGGCAGCAATGCCGAGATCAACGCGCTGGCCGATGCCCAGACGCAACGAATCGATCTGGCGGGCAAAGTACTGATGCCTGGAATGATTGATACCCATAGTCACCCGGTCGTCGCGGCCTTCAACAGCCAGGGGGCCAACCTGCTGGATGAAGTAAAGCCGTTGCCGGAGCTCGAGCAATGGGTGATCGAGCAGGATGAAGCGGGGCGTGCACGGGCCGGTGACGTGATCAGCATTGCCGGGGTGAGTTCGGCCTATTGGGAGAAAAGCCGCGAGCTCGGTCAGCGCTTCAATCAGGGTCGCTGGGCGGACCAACCGGTGGTCCTCAGCGGGATTGACGGGCATACCGGCTGGGCCAACAACGCGATGCTCAAGCGTCTGAAGATCGACGCGGCATTGGTAAAAGGTCTGTCGGAACAGGACCGCAGCTTCGTGGGGCACACAGCGGACTTCACCCCCAATGGTTTGTTCGCCGAGTCGCGCTGGGACAAGGTGCGCAGTCAGATCCCCGCACCCGGCAACGAGGTCATGCTCAAGGCTGCCCGCGAGGCGGTGAAGGTCAATAATCAATATGGCGTTACCGCCTGGATGGACGCGGCAGCGAATGCCGGAAGTGGTGATTCGCTGTTCGATTTCCAGGCCACCGAGCAGAGTTACGGTGTTCTGCCGCTTTACCGCGAACTGGCGGAGAAGGGCGAGCTCAATGCCCACGTCGCGGCGCTGCTGCTGGCCAACCCCAAAAGCCGGCCGGCCGATCTGGAAGTGCTGGCCAAGGTGATGAAGAAATTCGAGGGCGTGCCCAATCTGAGCTTTCCTGGCATCAAGGTCTTCGCTGACGGCGTCCTGGAGTTTCCAGGGCAGACGGCAGCGGTGATCGTTCCGTTCACCAACAGTCATAAAAACGGTCAGTTGCTGATCGACCCGGCACACTTCGGTGAATTGGTCGTCGCGGCGGAGAAGCGTGACTGGATTGTGCACATGCATGCGGTCGGCGACCGTGCCGTACGTGAGTCACTCAATGGCTTTGAATACGCGCGCAAACTCAACCCGACACCGATGGCCCACAGCATCACGCACCTGCAACTGGTCAATCCCAAGGAGTTCCCGCGCTTCAAGCAGCTTGGCGTGATCGCTTCCATGCAACTGCTGTGGGCCACTGGCGAGTCTTACACGGTGGAGTTGGTCAAACCGTATATCAGCGCGTTCGCTTACGGTTATCAGTATCCCGCCGGGTCCCTGCATAACGCCGGTGCGGTCATCGCCGGTGGCAGTGACTGGCCGGTGTCCAGCCCCAACCCGTGGAATGCAATCGCTCAGGCCAGCACTCGCAAAGGGCCGCTGGGTGTGTTGAATGCCAAAGAAAGCATTGATCGCCAGACCATGTTCTATGCCTACACCCTCAATGCCGCCAAAGCCCTGCGGCTGGAGCAACAGATTGGTTCGCTGGCACCCGGCAAACAGGCCGATCTGATCATCCTCGACCGCGATGTGTTCAAGGTCAGCGACGACGAACTGTTCGACACCAAGGTCCTGAAGACTTTCTTCGCTGGCAAGCAGGTTTACGCGCCCGCGTCCTGACGACCCGCCGGCTACCGAAAAAATGCTCCCGCTCCTCGCATTGCGAGGGGCTGGGCAAAGCCGTGCCCGACATCACCCGCTGATCCATAAAAATAAGAGACTTGTATGAACGTACGCTCAGCATTGACCCTTGCCAGCCTTGTATTGGCTCCCCTGACCAGCCAGGCACTGACACTTAACGACAACTTCAGCCTGGACATGACCCTGGGCGTTGTCAGTGACTACCGCACACGTGGCATTTCGCAAACCCTGGGGGATCCGGCGGTTCAGGCCGGCGCCACGCTGGTGCACAGCAGCGGTTTGTACATTGGCGCCTGGACCTCGAATGTCGATTTCGGCGGCCCCTACAAAACCCGGCAGGAACTCGAGTACTACGCGGGCTACTACTGGCAGGCGACCGAAGCAATCAGTCTGGATCTGGGGTACCTCAAGTACGACTATCCAAAGGAAGGCCAATTCAACATGAGTGAGGTCTACGCCGTCCTTGACGTTTATGGCGTGAAGCTCGGCGCCAACTACTCAAACGATACGCCGAACTTCTTTGGCGAGGATCAGGACACCCTTTACACCTACCTCAGCTACAAAATCGAATTGCCAGCCGAGATCGGCCTGGACCTGCGCGTGGGTCGCAACGATGTCAAAGACCCGGCTTTCTGGTCCGCCAACGGCGAAAGCCGTGATGCCTACGCCGAGTGGGAAGCCAAACTGACCCGTGATTTCGTGGGCGTGACCTGGGGCCTCAGCTACATCGATACCGACCTGTCGAAAAGCGAATGCGCGAGCTGGTACGGCTATGGCGACCTGTGCACTGCCACCGTGGTCGCCAGTGCCAGCAAGACCTTCTAAGCGTTAAAAGCCCTGCCAGATCAGTTAACAGTCAAGCGATCAATTGTGGCGAGGGCGCTTGCTTGTGGCGAGGGGGCTTGCCCCCGTTCGGTTGCGCAGCAGCCGTCGCTTTTGGGGCCGCTTCGCAGCCCGGCGCGAGCAAGCTCGCTCGCCACAGAACATCCGTACCCGTCTGTCCCTCAGAAGAGAACACCGTAATGACCAAGGTCAGCGATAGTCAGCAGCGAAGTCCCCTGATCGAGACACGTTCGATCGATTACATTCCCGAGGCCGAGCGTCATGGCAGCCTCTACAGCCAGTTCACCCTGTGGCTCGGCGCCAACCTGCAAATCACTGCGATCGTCACCGGCGCTCTGGCCGTGGTGCTGGGCGGCGATGTGTTCTGGTCACTGATTGGTTTGCTGATCGGCCAGTTGCTCGGCGGTGCGGTGGTTGCCTTGCATGCGGCACAAGGACCGAAGCTTGGGTTGCCGCAGATGATCTCCAGTCGCGTGCAGTTCGGCGTCTATGGGGCGGCGATCCCGATTGTGCTGGTGTGCCTGATGTACCTCGGTTTCAGCGCCACCGGCGCGGTGCTGTCGGGGCAGGCCATTGCGCAACTGATCGATGTCAGCGACAGCGCCGGCATCCTGATTTTCGCCTCCTGCATCGCGTTTCTGACGATCTTCGGTTATCGGGTCATCCACTTGGTCGGACGGGTCGCCAGCGTGCTGGGCATCATTGCCTTCGTCTACCTGTTTACCCGGTTGATGACGCTCAACGACATTGGCTTGTTGCTGGAAAATCGCCATTTCGGCTGGAGCACTTTCCTGCTGGCGGTGTCCCTTTCCGCGTCCTGGCAGATCGCGTTCGGCCCTTATGTGGCCGACTACTCACGCTACCTGCCGAGCAAGACCTCATCCTGGAAAACATTCACCGCCGTAGGCCTGGGAACGGTGCTGGGCGCCCAGGCATCCATGGTGCTGGGAGTATTCGCCGCGGCGTTGGCGGGCACGGGTTTTCGCGGGCATGAAGTCGCCACCATCGTTGGGTTGGGCAGTACCGGTGTGATCGCATCCTTGCTGTATTTGAGCGTGGTATTCGGCAAGGTCACGGTGTCGACCCTCAACGCTTATGGCAGCTTCATGTGCGTGGCCACCATCATCAGTGGCTTTCGTCGTGGCTTCGAGATATCCGCCGGCAAACGCATGCTGTTTGTGCTGGCGATTGTCGGCGCGTCCACCGCGCTTGCATTGCTGGGGCAGCACTCGTTTCTCACCACGTTCAAATACTTCATCCTGTTTTTGTTGACCTTCTTCACGCCGTGGAGCGCGATCAACCTGGTGGATTATTACTTCATCAACAAAGAGCGTTATGACATTCCCGCGTTGTCCGACCCGGCGGGGCGTTATGGCCGCTGGAATGTGTTGGGGATCAGCGCTTATGTCTTCGGTGTGCTGGTTCAGCTGCCATTTGTCGATACGCACTTCTATTCCGGACCGATGGTCGCGCAGCTTGGTGGTGTCGATATTTCCTGGATCGTCGGGCTGGTGGTGCCGGGCATTCTCTACTACGGGCTGGCCAGGACATCCGGGCTTGCGGTGTCGGTCGAAGGCAACTCGAAGGCTTGAATGCCCCGTCGTTCAGGGGCTGTAGAGTGGGCGCGGCGATAACTCCCTTGTGTTCAGGCGTCTCCTATACTGATCCGCGTTGACAGGTTCAACGCAGATCCTGAATGCCGTTGGAGCAGCCAGCGGCTTCCCTACGACTCAACAGTAAGGAGAACGAACATGGCAATCCGTATTGGCGACGAAGCACCGGACTTTACCGTCGAAAGCACCGAAGGCCCGCTGCATTTCCACGAGTGGATCGGCGACAAGTGGGCGATCCTGTTTTCGCACCCCAAGGACTTCACCCCGGTGTGCACCACTGAGCTGGGCTACATGGCAGGGCTCAAGCCGGAGTTCGATAAACGCAACACCAAGATCGTCGGGCTCAGCGTCGACCCTGTCAGTAACCATCAGACCTGGGCCAAAGACATCGAAGAGACCCAAGGGCATGCGGTCAACTATCCGATGATCGGGGACGAGAACCTGGTGGTGGCAAAGCTCTACGACATGATTCATCCGAATGCCAGTGGCGGCGCACGGACCGCCGTGGACAACGCCACGGTGCGTTCAGTGTTCATCATTGGCCCGGACAAGAAGGTCAAGGCGATGCTGATCTACCCGATGAGTGCCGGGCGCAACTTCGATGAAGTGCTGCGTCTGCTCGATTCTCTGCAATTGAACGCCAAGCACACCGTCGCCACCCCGGTGAACTGGCGCCCGGGTGAGGACGTGATCATTCCCACTTCGGTCTCGGATGAGGATGCCAGGAAGAAATATCCGGATGGCTTCAAAACGCTGAAACCTTATTTGCGCACGGTGGCGCAACCGAAGTAATCGATCTGTTGGGAGACCCCAATGCCAGTCAATTAAGCGAAATCCATGTGGGAGCGGCGGTGCGGCGATCCGACTTGCCCGCGAAAGCGGTGTGTCAGGCGACATCGATGTTGACTGTGCCGCCGTCTTCGCGAGCAAGCCCGCTCCCACAGTAGTCGGTGTTGTCCGCAAAATTTGTGTACGTTGCCAATTCATTTGTGGGAGCGGGCATTGATGGGCAAGACTCGGTGGCGACTGCGCGCTACTCGTCCTCAAGCGCGAGTTCGCTCGGGTCGGCCCCGCACATCTGTGCCACCACCTGAACCACCAGGGCATGATCCTCACGCTGGGGCAGCCCTGAAACGGTGACGGCGCCAATGCACCCCACGCCTTTGACCGATATCGGGAAGCTGCCGCCATGATCGGCGTAATCACGCAGGGGCAACCCCATCAAACCTTCAAGTGAGTCGCCCTGAAGCGCAAAGGACCGGCCTACGCGGTACGAGCTGAGTTCCATCAGTTCCACGACATTGCGCTTGCGTCGTGCCCAGTCGGCATTGCTGGCGGAGGTTCCCGGCATCGAGTAAAAGAACACGGTGTCCCGGGCCAGCCTGACCTCAATCGCGGCGGACACGCCTTGCTCCTCGCAGGCGCTTTTCAAACGGGTGCCCAAGTCCCAGGCCGTCGCTTTGTCGAAGCGCTCAAACTTCAGGGTTTCTTCCTGGAGTGCGATGCGTTGCAGGTCGGTTTGGATGTCCATGATTTCTCCCTCATCCCTTTCGGGCGGTCGTACTGTTACGCACGGTTAATGTGAACGGCAGCACCACATGGCGGTCCGGGATGGGCTTTTTTTCAATGAGGGCGATCAGCATTTCAACGGCCTTTTGGCCAAAGATTTCGGCGGGCTGCGCGATGGTCGTCAACGCTGGATCACAGTAGGCCGCGAACGGAATGTCATCGAAACCGACCAACGAAATATCGTCGGGCACCCGCAAACCCTGTTGTTTGATGCGCTTCAACGCACCGATCGCCATTTCATCGTTTTCGCAAAAAAACGCGGTTGGACGGTCGGGCAGTTCCAGCAGCATTCCCGCGCCATCAAAACCGGCCTTCAACGTGAAGTCGCCGTGGCAGATCAATTGTGGATCCGAGGCGATGCCGGCCTGGTGCAATGCATCTTGATAACCGGCCACTCGGTCGCGTGTGAGCGGGCTGCTTTTCGGGCCTTTGATCAGGCCGATTCGGCGATGGCCCAGATCGATCAGATGCTCCGTCATGGCTTTGGCCGCCGCCCGGTTGTCGAGGCTGATGGTCGGATGCCGCCCGCCTTGAATCACTTCACAGGCGTTGACCAAGGGCGGTGATTCGCCGTTGGGGAAGGGCGACTCAAAAGGGTCGTAGGCGCGTAACTGAATCACACCGTCGGCCTGGTGGGCGTACGCCAGCGCGGCAAATTCTCGTTCGATTTCCTCGCGGCCCTGGGTGTCGCACAGCAGCAGTCGATAACCGGCCGCCTGTGCCGCTTGTTGGGCACCGCTGATCACCCGTGCGAAAAACGTGTTGGCGATGGCCGGGACCAGAATCACCAGGTTGCCGGTTCTGCGCGAACGAAACTGCACGGCCATGAGGTTCGGCCGGTAGCCGGCCTGTTCCACGGCTGCATTGACCTTGTCCCGGGTGTCGGGGAGTACGCGCTCGGGCGACTTCAGCGTTCTGGACACGGTGGCCACCGAGACGCCGGCCAGCCGGGCTACTTCACGGATATTGGACAAGACGACCTCGTTATCGAACCAGCAGATGTAAACATGGCCGGCGAGCTTACCGCAGTCCGGCCGTGCGCTGAAATGAGCTTCATTTTTAATCCCGGGTTTGACACCTGAAGTAACTGAGCCTAAATTTCCGGCATGATGTAACCGGTTACATCATAGTCAAACCTGAAGCGTTAATCCGCCCCGAACAAGAGAAAATTCGCGATGAGTGTTGCAATGGCAAAAATAAGAATGGGGTTTGTCGGGGGCGGCGAGGGTGCCTTCATCGGCAAAGCCCACCGCCAGGCTGCCGGCCTCGATGGTCGTTTTGAACTGGTGTGCGGTGCCTTCAGCCGAGACGCCCGCAACAATCAGGACACCGGCGCCGCGCTGGGATTGTCCGCCTCCCGCTGCTACAGCGACTGGCAACAGATGCTGGACAGCGAGCGCGCACTGCCTGGCGACCAGCGCATGGAACTGTTGGTCATCGTCACGCCCAATCACTTGCACGCACCGATTGCCAGCCAGGCACTGAACGCGGGTTTTCATGTGTTCAGCGAAAAGCCCGCGGCACTGAATCTGTCCGAGCTGCTGGCGCTCAAGGCGGTGGTGAAAAGCAGCGACCGCCTCTATGGACTGGCCCACACGTATCTGGGTTACCCGATGGTCTGGCAGGCGCGCAAGATGGTGCGTAGCGGCGTGATCGGCGCTGTGCGCAAGGTCATCGTCGAGTACCCGCAAGGCTGGCTGAGCCGGGACGTGGCCGGGCAGGGCAACAAGCAGGCGAGTTGGCGCGATCAGCCCGAGCAGTCCGGGTTGGGCGGCTGCATTGGCGACATCGGCACCCATGCCTTTTCACTGGCCGAATTCGTCGCGGACCAACCCATCGAACAGGTGTGCGCAACCTTGGGTTCGCACATCGCCGGGCGGCAACTGGACGATGACGCGGCGATGCTGTTCAAGATGGCCGCCGGGGCCAGCGGGGTGTTGATCGCCAGCCAGGTCTGCGCCGGCGAAGAGAACCCGTTGAAGATCCGCGTCTATGGCGACAAGGGCGGGCTGGAGTGGCGTCAGGAAGAGCCCGCGAGCCTGGTCCATCGCTCCCTTGATCAACCGTTGAGCATCCTTCGTTCCGGTGTCGGCCAGCCCTGGTTATGCGAGGCCGCCAGCCGGCGCATGCGTTTGCCCGCCGGGCATCCCGAAGGTTATCTCGAGGCCATGGCCAATCTCTATGGTGATTTCGCCACCGCGATCCGCAGCAACGTCGAAGGCAACGATGCCCCCGGCGTGCCGGGCATCGACGTCGGGTTGCGTGGCATGGCGTTCATCGAGGCGGTGGTCGCCAATCATCGCGGCGACGCGAAGTGGACCGAACTGGTCTGCAACCCATGAATCCGGAGAACCCTCCCGTGAACCACACCTCCCCAACACCGGCAGGCCTGCGCGGCCCGGGAATTTTCCTCGCGCAGTTCATGTCCACCGAAGCGCCCTTCGACTCGCTCGCCAACATTGCCCGCTGGGCCGCAGCGCAGGGTTACAAAGCCATTCAATTGCCGACCCTGGGCACGCAATACATCGACCTGGCGCGCGCCGCCGACAGTCAGGATTACTGTGACGAATTGAAAGCCGTCTGCGCCCAGGCGGGTGTCGAAATCAGCGAACTGTCGACGCATCTGCAGGGCCAACTGGTGGCGGTGCATCCGGCGTTCGATACGTTGTTCGATGACTTCGCCCCCGAGCATGTGCGCGGCCAGCCTCAGTCACGCACCGAGTGGGCCATCGATCAGTTGAAGCTCGCCGCGCGCGCCAGCCAGCGCTTGGGGCTGAAGGCGCACGCGACGTTTTCCGGGGCGCTGCTATGGCCCTACGTCTACCCGTGGCCGCAACGGCCGAGCGGTCTGGTCGAGCAGGGTTTTGCCGAACTCGCCAGGCGCTGGTTGCCGATCCTCGATTGTTTCGAAGAGGCCGGCGTCGACCTCTGCTACGAGATCCATCCCGGCGAAGACCTGCACGACGGCGCCTCGTTCGAGCGTTTCCTTGAGGCCGTCGATCACCATCCGCGCGCCGCGATCCTCTACGACCCGAGCCACCTGCTGCTTCAGCAAATGGACTATCTGGGCTTCATCGATCGCTACCACGAGCGCATCCGCATGTTCCACGTCAAGGACGCCGAGTTCCGGCCCGACGCCCGTTCGGGTGTCTACGGCGGCTATCAAGGTTGGGTCGAGCGGCCTGGCCGCTTCCGTTCCTTGGGCGATGGGCAGATCGATTTCAAATCGATTTTCAGCAAATTGACGCAGTACGACTTTACCGGCTGGGCGGTTCTGGAATGGGAGTGTTGCCTGAAGGATTCGGAGCAGGGCGCCGCAGAAGGAGCGGCCTTTATCCGGCAGCACATGATCAGTAAAACCCGCAAGGCGTTTGACGATTTCGCCAGTGTGGCGTCCGACGAGCATTTCAATCGACGGCTATTGGGTTTGCCCGACGCCTGAACACCCTGTTTGCCCCTCTCTCCAAAAAAAACAATAAGACGGTGATTGATATGACCATGATGAGTGCGCGATTAAGCGTAATGATGTTCCTGCAGTTCTTTATCTGGGGCGGATGGTTCGTGACCCTCGGCACCTTCCTCTCCAGTAACCTGGGGGCCAGCGGCGGGCAGATCGGCATGGCGTTCTCGACGCAGTCCTGGGGGGCGATCATCGCGCCGTTTGTGATCGGTTTGATTGCCGACCGCTACTTCAACGCCGAGCGCATTCTTGCGGTGTTGCATCTGATCGGCGCGGTGCTGCTGTTGCAACTCTATCGAGCGCCTGACTTCAGTGCGTTTTACCCGTTCGTGCTGGCCTACATGATGATCTACATGCCGACGCTGGCATTGGTGAATTCGGTGGCGTTCCGGCAGATGCGCGACCCGGCCCTGGAGTTCTCGCGGATCAGAGTGTGGGGCACCATCGGCTGGATTGTCGCGGGCGTGGTGATCAGCTTTGTGTTTGCCTGGGATTCGCAACAAGCGATCTCAGCCGGTGGCTTGCGCAACACGTTTCTGATGTCGGCCATCGCCTCCCTCGTGCTTGGAATCTACAGCTTCAGCCTGCCGCGCACCGCGCCGCTCAAACCTGAGCCGGACAGTGTCGGCTTAAAGCAAATACTGGGGCTGGACGCCTTGGGTTTGTTGAAGGACCGCAGTTACCTGGTGTTCTTCATCGCGTCTATTCTGATCTGCATTCCATTGGCGTTTTATTACCAGAATGCCAACCCGTTCCTGGCAGAAATCGGTGTGACCAACCCAACCGCCAAGATGGCGATCGGGCAAGTCTCGGAAGTGCTGTTCATGTTGCTCCTGCCGCTGTTCATCCAGCGTTTCGGCATCAAGATCGCGCTACTGGTGGGGATGCTGGCGTGGGCATTGCGCTACCTGTCGTTCGCCTACGGCAACAACGGGGACCTCGCCTTCATGTTGTTCACCGGCATCGCCTTGCACGGCATCTGCTACGACTTCTTCTTTGTTTCGGGGCAGATCTACACCGATGCCAAAGCCTCGGAGCGCTTCAGAAGCTCTGCGCAAGGCTTGATCACGCTCGCGACGTACGGCTTGGGCATGCTGATTGGCTTTTGGGTGGCCGGGGCGGTCACCGATCACTATGCGTCGGCTGACATCCATGACTGGAAAAACATCTGGCTGTTCCCGGCAGGGTTCGCGTTGGCGATATTTTTGTGTTTTTCGCTGGCCTTCAAAGGGCGGCAAAGCGTGGCGGTGCGCTTTTCGTAGGAGCCAGGCTTGCCGGCGAAGGCGATCTGAAGGACGCCTTCGCCGGCAAGCCTGGCTCCTACGAGTTTTGCGATTAACCGACTGGTATTTCAGGGGGTATGGAGCGCGCCGCGCTCAAGGCGCACCAAACAGCATCGTCCAATAAACACCCTCATCGCTGCGCGAATCGGCGGCATAGGCCGCGCCCACTTGGGTAAACATCGGGTTCATCAGGTTGGCGCAGTGCCCGGGGCTGGCCAGCCAGCCGGCCATTGCCTTGCCCGGTGAGCTTTGCCCGGCGGCGATGTTTTCGCCAATCTGTCGGCCCCGGTAACCGGCGGCTCTGGCCCGGTCTGCCGGCATATCCCCATCGGGATCCCGGTGGGCGAAGTAATTGCCGTAGGCCATCGCCTTGCTGTGGCCTTGCGCGGCGGCACCCAAAGCGGGATTCCAGGACAGTGGCCGTGCGGCGGCGAAGCGTTGGCGGCCGCACATGCGCGGCCTGGCCCGTGCCGCATTGACCTCGGCCAGCAACGCCTTGCCCGCTGCTCGCGAATCACCGACACGTCCGTCGAGCACCGGTTGCGCGAGTACCACCTGCCATTCGCTACGGGAGCGAGTGACGCCGATGTCGGCGAACTGGGTATCGAGCAGCGCCCCGCAGTAGTCGCTCTCAAGCATGTCAAACGCCTCATCGGCATCTTGCGCGCCGACCACGCGAAGGGTGCGCACCGTCACCGCTTGATAGCCGTTAGCTTTCAAGGCGTTCCGCAAACCGCCGCCATAGCCGACCGGCAACGCCAGGTTCGATTTCAGCGACAACGGCCGCAACGGCTTGACCGTACGCCCTGCGCAGCGGTCGGGATCGGCACGGTAATCGTTAATGACTTCCACCAATTGCCGCTCGCCGCTGGCATGGGCGGGGCTGGCGAGCAGCGGGAACAAAGGCATCAGGCACAGAAAGATAAAGCGACAGCGGCGGACGGTTGGGCGCATGAACGGACAGCTCTGATGAGATGACGACGATAGGGGGGCAGGAACGAGCAATGACCGTAGGAGCGCTTCGTTGGGTGAGCTTCTTTTACGGCACGGCTAAGACTGCGGGTCTGAAGACTGGTTCACGAGGGGAAGAGACAAATTTGGCGCCGCCGCCGTGGGGGCCGATTCAGGCATGCACGGGTCAGTCCGCCGGGGACATCGGACACGGAGGCTGGTACCGTACCGACATCATTCAGGTGGTACAGGGACATGACGAAAGCCAGGGGTGACAAGGATTGGGTAAAGCGCTCGGCTCAGCCGTTGAAGATCGAGCGTATCGAAGCCTTTTTTGGCGGCCATGGGTTTACGCCGCATCGCCACGATACGTACGCCATCGGACGCACGCTGTCGGGTGTACAAAGCTTCCAGTACCGCAACACCAAGCGTCACAGCCTGCCCGGGAAAACCATCGTTTTGCATCCAGACGAGGTGCATGACGGTGAAGCCGGTACCGAAGCGGGTTTTCATTATCGGATGATCTACATCGAACCCGCTTTGATTCAGCAAGTATTAGGCGGCAAGCCCTTGCCCTTCATCGAGGGTGGTATATCGAGCGACCCACGGCTTTATGCCGCGACCCAGGTGCTACTGCAAAACCTCGACGCTTGCATCGAGCCCCTGGAAGAAGATGATGCCATTTACGATCTCGCGCAAGCGCTGGATGTGCTTTGTGGTCAACGCGGGCGGCGCAAGTCGTTTGACTTTGCTGCGGCTGAACGCGCGCGTGCGCTGATTCATGAGTCGCTGGATCGAGTCATTACCCTGGATGAATTATCGCAGGCCAGCGGTCGAGACCGCTGGAGCCTGAGCCGTGATTTTCGTGCGCTGTACGGTACGAGCCCCTATCGATACATGACTCAACGACGTCTCGATCTGGCAAGAGCGCTGATGTTCGGGGGCCACTCGATGGCGGAGGCGGCCGTCTGCGCAGGCTTTTTCGATCAAAGCCATATGACGCGCCAATTCGTCCAGACCTACGGCGTCTCACCCGGCCGGTGGATGAAGCGGCTGGGCCTTGTTTGAGGATGTTCCTGGGCTACTTGCACAATCATGCAATACGTAGCGTTGAGTCATCCCTAAAGTCAGGGCTCGATATCCTGGCTAATGAGGGCAACTCAAATGAATTCCCAACCCGGCGTGACGACCTGCACCGCGATTAACTTTGCCGAAAAACTGGCGTTGTTCAGCGAACAATGGGCGCCCAAGGTTATTGCCGAAATGAACGACTACCAGTTCAAGGTAGTGAAAATCGAAGGCGACTTTGTCTGGCATTCCCATGCCGACACCGATGAAACCTTCATCGTCCTCGAAGGCGATCTTCGCATTGATCTTCGAGAGGGGGCTGTCGTGGTCAGGCAGGGAGAAATGTACGTCGTCCCCAAGGGCGTCGAACACAAGCCTTACGCTGAGCGAGAGGTGAGGATGTTACTGATCGAGCCGCGTGGCGTGCTGAATACCGGCGATCAGGATGGAGAAAGAACCGCAATCAATGACGTCTGGATTTAGACGTCCTGGTAGTTTCTTCATCTCTGGGTGAGCAGGGCGCCTGAGAGCCTGGCGCCAGTTCAGCCGCCTCTATCGGTACATCTGCCAGCGATCGTTCAGGAGCGCAGTGTCATCCTCTGAATCAACCCCATTAGCGGCGTTTTCGTTGAAATGGGTCGATGGCATGTGGCGAAGCGCCTCTCGTCGGGAGACAAAGCAGCACTTTTGCGCTTTTCAGCTATTCTTCCGGCATCAGGATGGTGCCATTACGTACTGGCACACAATGCGCAGGGAAGGGAAGGCAAAATGGATGATGTGCATTGCGTGCAAGTTATCGCGGTAACTGGCGGTAAAGGTGGCGTGGGCAAGACAACGGTGGCGGTTAACCTGTCGCTGGCGCTGGCAAAAATGGGGCGGCGCGTCGTATTGCTCGACGCTGATCTGGGCCTGGCGAATATCGATATTCTGTTGGGGCTGACCCCGCGCTACACACTGGCCGATGTCATCGAAGGGCGTTGCGAGCTGTCCGAGGCGCTGTTGCCGGGGCCTGGGGGCATTCGTGTTGCCCCGGCTTCTTCTGGCTTGCAGAGCATGATTCATCTGGAGCCGGCGCAATACCGTGCGCTGATCCAGTCCTTTAGCGACATTGGCGATAAGCTGGATGTGCTGGTGATCGATACGGCCGCCGGTATCGGTGGCTCAGTGGTCAACTTCATCCGCGCGGCCCAGGAAGTGATGGTGGTCGTGTGCGATGAACCCACCTCGATCAGCGGCGCCTACGGGCTGATCAAGCTGCTCAACCTGAACTACGGTCTGCACCGTTTTCGGGTGTTGGTCAATATGACGGGCAGTCCGTCGGAAGGCCGCAATCTGTTTGCCAAGCTGGAAAAGATTACCGACATGTTCCTCGATGTCTCGCTGCAATACGTCGGCGCGATACCCAACGATGAATGCGCGCACAAAGCCGTGCAGAAGGGGCGTGCAGTGCTTGAAGCCTTCCCCCGTTCCAAATGCGCTCAAGCCTTCCAGGCCCTGGCTCACAACGTCGACACCTGGCCATTGCCGACTCATCCGAGAGGGCATGTGGAGTTTTTCGTTGAGCAACTTGTGCAGAATTCGGGCAGGTGAGGTGAAAGGCCTAATGCCAGTCAGTCAAGTCCCACAGGGGATTTCACTTAGCTGACTGGCATCACAACTTGTAGCCGATCTGCCGCAACAGATTCTTGCGCCACAGAATGTCTTCATCGCCTTCAATGTCTTTGGCACAAAAGCCATCCACCACGCCCAGAATCGCTCGTCCCTGTTCCGTCTCGGCAACAATCACTTCGGTAGGATTGGCTGTTGCACAAAAAATACGGCACACCTCTGGCACCATTTTGACGGTGTTCAATACGTTCAACGGATAGAAACCGTCGCCCAGAAAAATGATGAAGCTATGGCCCGCGGCAATGGTTTGCGCATTTTTCTGCGCCAGTTCGATCATGGCGGTATTGGTGCCGGACCATCGCACCAGGCATTTGCCGGAGGCTTCACAAAAGGCCACGCCGAACTGAATACCTGGCACGGCGTTGACCAACGCTTCATGAATATCCTCGACGGACTTGATGAAGTGCGTCTGGCCCAAAATGAAGTTCGTCTCTTGCGGCTTGTCGATTTTCAACGTGATGAGTTGCATTTCAAACGCCTCCTTTCACGATGCTGCGAACCAGAGTCTGGCCTCTAATCAAGCCGGGACGGTGTCTTGCTCTGCTGGCGGTGTCTCTGTGTGGACGCGAACATCCCCCAGTTTTCTGATCGTCGACTTGGGCAAGGTCGGGGCATCAAGCAGAATCGAATCAATGCGCTTGCGGATGTCCAAAACGATTGGGCCCAGGATCGCTTCGTCTTTGCCGCTGGCGATTTCGTCCTGAATTTCACGCGATATCGCCCCGAGTTTCTCGGCGGTGTCTTTGTGCCCGGCAGCCCGGGTGTCAAAGTTCAGGAAGGTCTGAACCGAACTCAATACCAGGGTCAGGAGTGACAGGACGCCGGCTACGTATTGGAGCCATACGGGCGAGGAGTCACTGATCGAGCCAAAGACACTGGCGCTGACGATCGCCGACAGCACCACGCAGGGGATGCCCAGTTTCCAGCTGAATTTCTCGAAATCCCGGGCACTGATTTCGTGTTCAATCTGCAACCGAACGATCATGCGATTCCATTTGGTCAGTAGCTCAAGCCGGCTCATGGTTGCAGTCCTTCGCAGGGTGATTGAAGTGAATATTAGTTATTATTTGGCCACCTGCTAGGGTTCAGGGACAGGACGCAGTTGAGCCGTCAGACCTTCTTCCTCTCGGAGCTGGCGGCTCATATCGTCGCAGCTTTGCGACCAGGTTGTCAGCCACGGCGACATCTCGGGTGACCGTTCAGCCAATCCAAGCTCCCGGACAAACTCGGCAGGTGGGACCGTGCCTTTGGCCGCGCGGAACAGACCCCGCATGATGACGACGCCAATCACCCGTCCTTTGCTCACGAAGCGGTGTTCCATAAAGCTCCACTTATCGTCCCAGCCGAGCATTTTTGTGTGAATCTCAAACGATTCGAACAGCTTCAGTTCTCGACGAAACTTGCCCCAGGTATCCCCGACGATCGGCACCGCCTTGTGGCGCAGAGCTACGCGGAAGGCGCCGCTGCGCAGGACGAAGTCCATGCGACCTATATCGGCCAAGGTGAAATAGCGGCCATTGGTGACGTGTCGGTTGAGGTCGAGGTCAAGCGGCCAGACGCGCATGCGGATGACGGTAGTGGCCAGCCCATCAACCGGCTTGCGCCATGGGCGACGAAACAGCATGAGGAACAGTCGAAACCAGAGATTCATAAATGCGCCGAGGGCTGAGTGGAGCGGTGCACTTTAGGACGGAGAAATCGGATAAGGTAGGTGCACAAATGACTTTTTTCATGCGAAAAGCGCAATCTGGATCATTCATTCATGCACGTTACTTTGCTACTGGCTGATCAATGTTCCGCCGCCAGCGCCACCTTGGCGCTGGAGGTGCTCAGTGCCGCCAACCTGTTCGCCGACACCACCAGCGCGCCGTTTGATGTGGTAGTCGCCTCTTTGGATGGCGGTGACGTCGCCGCGTGGGGCGGGCAGACGCTACGCGTGGACCGATCCATCGACGAAGTCTGTCGAACCGATCTGGTGGTGATCCCGGGGTTCCTCTTCACCCTGAAGGATGCCTTGCCTGCATTTGCAGGTTATGGGCCGTGGTTGCGCCAACAGCATGCGCAAGGTGCCGTTGTGGCTTCAATGTGTACGGCGACGTTCATGCTGGCCGAAGCGAGAATGCTGGACGGTATTCGTGCCACCACGCACTGGGCCTTTGCCGATCTTTTTCGCCGTCGATATTCCACGGTCTGTCTGGAGGAGGAGCAAATCCTTTGCGAGGATAATCGCGTCATCACCTGCGGGGGCGCGAGTGCTGCCATGGATCTTTTGCTGCACCTCATCCGTCGGTTCGCTTCATTGGAGCTGGCGCAGAAGTGTGGCAAATATTTGTTGGTCGACAACGTGCGCAGCGAGCAATCGGTCTATGTCATGTGGTCACTGCCGAAGAACCATGGGGATGGCGATATCTTGCGAGTTCAAGATTGGCTGGAGGATAACTTCCATCAGCCACTGTTGATCAATGACGTGGCCCAGCGATTCGGGTTCGGCGTCAGGAACTTCAAAAGGCGTTTCAAGGAAGCCACTGGGTATACGCCGCTGACCTACCTGCAAGCGCTACGCGTGGAGAGGGCAAAGCAGCTTCTTGAGTCAACACGAATGACGCTGGACAGCATCACTTACAAAGTCGGTTACGAGGATGGCAATTCCTTTCGCAGGCTTTTTCGGCAGCGAGTGGGCCTGCTTCCAGCGGCTTACCGGAAGAAGTTTCAACCGGGTGCGGGCTGAGTTGCTGTCAATCGCAGGTATTCCGCTCAGGAATGCGCCCATAAAAATCATGAATTTTCTTTATGGCATCGGATCTCGTAGCGTGTTTGCTCACCCTATGGAGATGCCCCCGTGAATGATTCCCGCCTGCGCCTGTACGTTGATGCTCAATTCACCAGCCCCTATGCCATGTCGGTTTTCGTGGCACTTCGCGAAAAGGGCATCGAATTCGAACTGAGCCCGCTGGACCTCGACGCGTTCGAAAACCAGTCGGAAGACTATGCCAGCCTCTCGCTGACCCAGCGTGTACCGACGCTCGTGCATGGCGATTTTGCCTTGTCTGAATCGTCGGCGATCACTGAATACCTGGAAGACGTTCTCCCTCAGACGCCGGTTTACCCGCAAGAGCTGACGCAACGCGCGAAGGCACGACAAGTCCAGGCGTGGCTGCGCAGTGATCTGCTGCCCATCCGGCAGGAGCGATCCACACTGGTGGTGTTTTATGGCCTCAAATCGGCGCCCTTGTCGCCCGCTGCCGAGTCGGCAAAGCGCAAGCTGATCGGTGCCGCACAAGCGCTGCTGGCTGACGGCCGCGAGTACTTGTTCGGGCAATGGTCGATCGCCGATGTGGATCTGGCCTTGATGCTCAACCGGCTGATACTCAACGGCGACGCCATGCCATCCGCGCTGGTGGAATACGCGCAGCGTCAATGGCAGCGGCCTGCGGTGCAGGAGTGGGTCAAACTGCAACGTCCTGCGCTGTAGTGGTGTGAAATCAGGTCAATTGCGCTCAATAAATTGCACGATCACCTGATTGACGATCTCGGGATGCGTAATCGGCCCCATATGACCGAGCCCCTCGAGCTCTACCACTTCAACGTTCGGCAGTGTGCCGGTCAGTAGCCGTGCCACTGCCCGTGAGGATGCCGGTGAATCCTTGCCGACCATGAAAAGCACCGGCAGGTTGAGCGAGCGGAACGCCTGCAATGGCGTCGGCTCGTTCAACAAGGCGTGAGCCCAGCCCTGCACATTGGCCACCGCGGCGGCGATGGACGGCTTGCGTTGTTCCGGGGTTTGCTCCCAGGCCCCGGCACCCATCCAGTAGTCAATGAAGTGCTGGGCCGCTGCGTCGAGGTTACCCGCTTCAAGCGCGAGCCCGGCGTTTGCGACGACTTCACGGATGGCATCCGCCTCATTGGGTGGGGGCGATTCGGCGTCGAGCAGGGCAAACAATGTTGGCTCATACAAAGCCATGGCGCGCACCCGGCCGGGGTTCTGCAACGCCGCGATCAATGCCACCGCGCCGCCATAAGAGTGTCCGACCAGAATGAGTGGTTCGCCGGCGCGGGCGAGCACCGGCTCGGCGAAACGCGCTTCTTCACTGAGGGTGACGATTCGATCGGTGGGCCACGCCGGGCTCTTGCCGGCGCCAAACGAGTCGAGCGCCAGAACCCGGAACGTTGCGGCCAGGTGATCTTGCAGTCCACGCCATTGCACCGAGTGACTCGCATTGGCGTGAAAGCAGACAACGCCCGGGCCTGCGCCAGCGTCCCGATAAAAGGGTTCGACGGGTTTCATTCTGGCTCTCCTGCAACGACGTTAAAGGGACGAAGAGAGTTCTAGATTAACTTCAAGGCTTCGGTGTAGCAGCCAGTCATGATGAAATAGCCGCCCGTTTTTGTTGTCAGCAACACCTGATTTGGAGCGCCACATGAAAAACGCCGCCGTCCTTACCTTCGCCTTGATGCTCAATACCGGGTTATTCAGCATGCAAGCCGAAGCGGCGGGGGATGCTGAAGCCGGTCAGAAACTGTTTAACCGCATCTGCGGCGGCTGTCATCAAGTAGGGACTTCGGCACGGGGGTCTTTTGGTCCACAACTCAATGCCATCTTCGGGCGTCCTGCGGGAAGCACGACGGACTACCAGTACTCAACCGCGATGAAATCATCAGGCCTCATCTGGACTCGCGAAACACTTACCGCCTATATCGAAGCGCCAAAAGAAGTGGTCCCCGGAACCCGGATGATTTTCTGGGGCCTCAGCGATCCGGAGAAGATCGAAAATCTGTTGGCCTACCTTCAGACATTTCAGCCGCAATAATCGATGCCTCATCAACCTGTTTTTGCAGTGCTGCATAAAGCCTGCACGGGTGATGTCAATGAGCTACTTCATCCGTTAAAGTATGCACCGCCCGAGAGACGGATCCCGGGTATTTCTAATGGAGTGACTCAGTGAATTATCTCAGCAAAGTTGTTGCCGTAGCCCTGTTCGGTCTGGTTCTGGCGGGTTGCACCGGCACCCCGATGAAGACTCAGCAGTACGACAGCAACCAGTACACCGTTGTCGGCCACAGTGAAGCGACCGCCACTGGCCTCCTGCTCTTCGGCGTCATCCCTATCCAGCAGAACAACCGTTTCATCCGCGCTCAGAATGCCGCAATCAAGGCCAAGGGCGGCGACGCGATGATCAATACCCAGGTGCAGGAAAACTGGTTCTGGGCTTGGGTCCTGACCGGTTACACCACCACAATCTCCGGTGATGTGGTCAAGCTGAAAACCGTTCAGTAAGCGACAGGCTCTGCCTTTGTGGCGAGCACGCTTGTGGCGAGCGAGCTTGCTCGCGCTGGGCTGCGTAGCGGCCCCAAAAATCCGACAGCAATTGCCGATTTTTGTGAGTGCTACGCACTCAAGCGGGAGCAAGCTCTCTCGCCACAGGTTTCCCTCTCATTGATCACACCTCACGCCCAGGCTTTACCGAGCTCCTCCAGACCGGCGTTTTGCAGTTCCAGCGGACTCATGACCACTCGGAATTTGCAGTTGGCCTGAAAGTTGAGAAAGAAGGGTTCCGCATATCCGGGAATTTCGGAAGGGTCTTCTATATCGATTAGAAAAATCCCACTTCGCATTCCATCCTGCTCAGTGAAATAAGCCGCCTCCGGCTTAATGGTTTCCAGGACGCGGTTCATGACTTCGCCGACTTTCCCCGACCTGACAAGCGCGTTGAAAGGCTCATGGGGAAACTCGACCATCAGTAGCATTTTCATTCTTCGATACTCTGTTGAGGTGGCGTGCTCCTTACCCGGATCCTTACTCCTGACGATGATGCCGCAAGCCGGGCGTTCAGCCGTGCCAGCGGTGGTGTGTGGTTAAGAATAGCGAAGGGATCGAGGCTGCCGGGGCAGAGTTACGGACGGTCGTTCTTGATGATTCAGCGCGAGGCGAAGGGGTAGGGCTTGTTGGCTGAAGTCATGCAGTCCTGGGATGAAGGCAGCTGTATGCAGCGCGGCTTTGGACGTTCAAAGAGGGACTCGCCAGCATCGCCTATGGAGGCGATGCTGGCTCACCGATCCCCGATTATTGCTGTACCGGTGTGCAGAGTTCTACCAACGTTCCGTCAGGGCATCGAACGTAGGAGACGATTTGTCCCCAGGGCTTGGCGCTTGGTGCGCAGATTTCGCTGGCTCCCGCCTTCAACGCTCTGGCATGCGCCGCCGGAACGTCCTCGGTCACCAGGCCTACTTCGATTCCAAGTGGTTTGGGGGACGAGTGTGCCGAGACATGCCCCGTGCTGAAGTTCATCGCGGCCAGTTCATCGGCGGCGAATGCCAGCGCGGTTTCCCCTGTTTCGAGTTCGCCGTAGGTGTTGGATTCATGGAGGAAGCGAACGCCAAGCCCGAAGGCTGACGAAAAGAACTGGAGTGAGGCAACAACGTCCGGGACGTAGATGATCATGTAGCCAAATTTCATAAGCGGGCATTCCTTGTCGTGTTTATGGAGTGGCAAAAATCACGGTTACCCAGGCAGGTTTGCCCGGTGTCTGTTCTTTCGAAAAGGTTAGAGGGTGTCATCATGATGTCATCGAACGAATGGCAAGCTCCTCGCAAACCGTCTTGAGCGCTCAGACGGAACGCCGTCTGCGGGCTGATGAATTTGCCAGGAATCCCCCCTATGAAAGGAGACGCCTCCCTGTTTGCGGCCATTGACTTGGGGTCCAATGCGTTTCGCATGATGATCGGCCAGTCGGTCAGGCGCAATCAGGGGTTCATGATCCAGGAAGTTAAAACCTTGCGAGAGCCTGTCCGTTTGGCGGAAGGGTTTCAGGGAGGGGCGCTGGACGAGCTGGCGCTGGATCGGGGATGGCAAGCGCTCGCGCGATTTGGCAAAAAACTGCGCGGCTTTGAGGCCGGTCGCGTGCGGGCAGTGGCGACCAGTGCCGTCCGCGAAGCCGATAATGCCCAACTGTTTCTGGCCAGCGCGGAGCGGCACCTGGGCTTTCGTATAGATGTCATCTCTGGGCATGAAGAGGCGCAACTGGTGTACGCCGGTGTTGCCCATACGATACCCAGTACTGAAAGTATGCGTCTGGTCGTGGATATCGGCGGCGGTTCTACTGAATTGATTCTTGGGCAAGGCACTCAGCCTCTCTTGACCGAGAGCATTGCCATTGGCAGCGGCACTTTTGGCGCGCGTTATTTTCAGGGCGGCTGCATATCGGCGAAGGCGCTCCTGGAGGCCGAGCGCGTGGCCACTCTGCAGTTTGAAAAAGTTACCCGCCGTTATCGCGCGCTGGGTTGGCAGCAGACTATTGGCTCTTCAGGTACTGCACGGATGCTGGCCAAAGTGCTCAAGGCCAATGGTTTGAATGACGATGGTCAAAGCGGCATCACCTACGGCGGTCTGCTGCGCTTATCGTTGCGTCTGCTGGAAGTGGGGCATGTTAAACAACTCAAATTGGCGGGCTTGCCACCCCATCGCCTGAGTATCTTGCCCGGTGGTCTGGTGCTCATGTTGGCGGCGTTCAAGGTATTCGGCATCTCGCACATGAGTCCTTCCGAACCGGGGTTAAGGTTGGGCGTTCTTCATGGCCTTATGTCCAAACACTAAATGACGTCGCTGCTGTAAGAACAGAATTGTTATTTAGATCAAAAAGAATGTCACTGTGAAGACCCGTTAGCGATGCTCGAGTATCAGCGCTGACCCTCTTTGATGATCCCGTCGGGCACTAAAAACGCATGAAAAAACCCGGCTGATGAGGCCGGGTTTTTTGGTTGAGTGTTGCGATAAAGCCACTCATTCATGCCGCACGATTCTGAATCAGACGATCCGAACCACCTTCAGCAACGCGGTTCTCGATCAAACGATCCGAACCACCTTCAGCAACGCGATTCTCGATCAGGCGATCCGAACCACCTTCGGCAACGCGATTCTCGATCAGACGATCCGAACCGCCTTCAGCGACGCGGTTCTCGATCAAACGATCCGAGCCACCTTCAGCGACGCGACTTTCGATCAGGCGATCCGAGCCGCCTTCAGCGACAACCGGGTGAGTAGAAGACATGGCAAAAGCGTTAACTGCAAAAACCGAGAAAGCGATACTGAGGATGATTTGGCGTTTCATGATGGTGTGCTCCGGGGTGTTATTGGTTGGGTATGGAGCGGATGTTACGCCGAGGATTTTTTATGAGAACTTCATTGACGTGATGGTGACTATCGATGCCAGCAATGGTTGAAACGTAGTGAGTAAATGCCGTGTCCACGCGTCTTTCCCTAGGTCTACAGGAACAGGTCGTAGGACAGCTTGCTGATCAGGATCACCAGCAACACCAGGAACAGAGTCCGGACAAAGGGCACGCCTTTATGAACCGCCAGCCACGTGCCGGTCAGCGCGCCCAGGATGTTGAATGCTGCCATGGGGATTGCGATGAGGTAGAGCACGTTACCCGTAGGAATGAAGAATATCAGCGCCGCTATGTTGGTCGCGATGTTCACCAGCTTGGCCGACGCCGAGGCATGAAGGAAGTCGAAGGCGAAGCAGCGGATAAACAGGAAGATCAGGAAGCTGCCAGTGCCGGGACCGAACAGTCCGTCGTAGAAACCGATGGCACCGCCGATGACGATCGCCAGCAATTTTTCCTTGGTACCGATGCGCATGGGTTTGTGCAGGGCGCCGAAGTCTTTTTTCCAGAAGGTGTAGATCGCCATCAGCACGATCAACACCAGCACCGCCGGCCGGATCATCGACTGGGGGACGGACGACACCGTGGCCGCTCCGAAGAAGGCCATGACAAAAGCCGAACAGGCGGCGGGGATCACCAGACCCCAGTCGATCACCACCTTGCGCACGAAGGTCCGGGCCGCGAATGCGGTGCCGCAGGCTGCCGCGACCTTGTTGGTGCCCAGCAGCGCCGCCGGTTGTGCCGTGGGCAGCACGTTGAACAACGCGGGTATCTGGATCAGTCCGCCGCCGCCCACCGCCGCATCGATCAGGCCAGCGGCGAAGGCGAATACGCAAAGGATGGCAATATCGATCATGAAATCAGGCTCTGACGATGAAGGGTGGGTGAGCGTCCGGCGGCTTCTACGCGTTTCATCGCATCGGCTGCCTGCGTCCTTGAGCAGGAAGGTTAACGGAAGGGCTTTTAATGTGTTGCAATACCACGTTGTGAAAAGTGCAACGAGGTGGCGCATGGCATTGGATATGTTGGGGGACTTTGAAGCCTTTGCGACGGTGGCTCGCAAGCGCAGCTTCGTCGCGGCGGCACGTACACTGGGGCGCTCCCCCAGCGCACTGACCCGCGCCGTTCAAGCCCTGGAGGAAAGTGTCGGGGTCAAGTTGTTCAATCGCTCCTCCAATGCCGTGAGCTTGACCGAGGCGGGTGAACGCTTGTTGCCCCACGCCTACAAAATGCTGGATCTGCAACGTGAGGCAGATGAAGACCTGGCCGGCATCAGCGGCCAAGCCTACGGCTGGGTCCGCTTTTCCGCCCCCGAGTTTCTCGGACACGGGGTATTGCCCCGGTTGATCGCGCAGTACAGCGAGCGTTATCCAGACGTGAACGTCGATGGGATTTTCACCGATGAAACCATCGACCCGGCCAAGAGCAAACTGGATTTCTCGATTCGTGGCGGGTATCCGCAATCCAGTGACCTGATCGGCTTTCCACTCTGGAGTTATTCACGTTACCTGTACGCCAGCCCCGGGTATTTGGAGCGGCGCGGGATGCCCGACTCCATCGAAGCGCTGGAGGCGCACTCGCTGATCCTGCACACGGCACCGCGGATTCTCAAGGAGTGGAATTTTCGCAGTGAGGCGCAGGCCATCAGCTTTCGGGCTGATCCCAAGTTTCGCTTCAACTCCGGTTCGGCGGTGTTCCAGGCGGCCCTGGCGGGCCTCGGCATCGCCCGCCTCGCGGACTGGATGGCCGAGCCCGAAGTGGAAGCGGGGCGCCTGCTGCGGGTCTGTCCCGAGTACAAACTCACCTCCAGCAGCGGTGAGAGCCCGCAGATGCACGCGGTGTACCCGGCCGGGAATCTGCCGCTGCGGGTGAAGTCGTTGTTGGAGGTGATCCGTGGTTTTGGCGATAGCCTTGATCGAAAGCATGACGCCGTATTGCAGCATGGTATTGAGCGTGTGGCAGCGCTGTGCGGCCATTCTGTTGGCCGGAAAGTTTTATGAGTGAAGCAAGCACTACCTTCGCACCTAACCGGAAGAAGCTCATGATCAGGGTGTTACCAAAGAACGAACTCAAGGAGCTTTCGGTGAAAGCCGAGGCATACGGTTTAACGCTGAGTGATCTTGCCTCCACTTGCGACAAGTTCGGTGTTTCACCGCAAGATGTGCTGAACGAGCTGTCCGTCGCGGTTGCGGAGGGCTATCTACAGGGATCTTTGATCTATGATTTTTGCGACGGTGTAATGAATGGGATCATAAATGCCGTGGTTGAAGTGGGTATGACTGACGATATGCCTCAGCCCGCTTTCTCGCTTTACCAAGCGTTCGATCAAGGTGAATGGATCCGCAGTAACGACCCACCGGAGACTGACCCGAGTGAGAAATACACGAAGCCGGTGGTCCAGGAAATAATGCGTGCCCTTAGAGGCTAGCTTTCACAGATCGAACTTTCAGGCGTGGATCGAACGTCCGCTCTTGGCTGTGGATTCAACCGGTCGAAGCACCGCTATCGGCCCAAGATCCAAAACGCGGTCAGCACAACGACTTCTGGTAATAGAGCCGGGTATGTCCCGGTGGATAGTCTGCCAGGCGTCCGAATTCGGAGTAACCAAGTTTTCGATAAAACCCGGGAGCCTGAAAGCTGAAGGTCTCCAGCCAGATACCAATGCAGTGTTTTTTCTGCGCAACTTCTTCAGCCATGCGCATTAGCCGTTCTCCGATACCCTGACCACGCATCGACTCGGGAACGCTGATAAGATCGATGAGCAGCCATCGATAAGAGACCTTGCCGTACAGCCCGCCAATAACTTCATTGCTGTCAGCGTCTCGTAGCAACAGAGCAAAAGTTTCATAGGCGTCGTCTCCACCGTTGGCCAGGTTATGGGCCAGCAATGGGGTCAAAATTCCTATTCGCTCTGCTTCAGTCGCATTTTCCGAAAGCTGAATTTCTACAGACATGGCGCTCTCCCTGAGCAGTGAGTAACTGGCTCAACAAGGTATCCCATTCAGTGAATACAACAAGTCATCCGTTTTATTGATGGCCTGAATGAGTCCTTTTGGCCGATTGTTGCCTGTCACGACCGACTGAAATCGAATCAAAGTAGTCCCTTATGCAGTCTTGTCCCAATAAAAATGGATGTACTCATCTTCGTACGTTATTCCGCCGCCCTGAGCGTGTTGATCTGGACTATGAGCGTTGAAGTATCGGCGGTTTCCACGAACAGGTCATAGGCCTCCAGGTAGAGGTATGCATTACTTGTCTTCAGGGCGTTATTGGTGGCGCAAGTAACCTTGCGGGCCATGCCTTGCAGTGAGGCGACTGTTTGTGTGGCTGGAAGGGATTCACCTACCGAACACATAAATTTCTGCACGAATGGTTTGCCATTGCTCTGAGTGAAGTGTTTGCTGTAGGCGATAGCACTCCCGGGTTTGAGCTTTTGCCAATCGCCATCCAAGTCGATGTTCGTGAGGGTGCTTTGCTGATTGGTTTTTCCCGCGAGTTCAGTGCTGCTTGTCGCGGCAAGTTCGATCATCCCGCGCCAGAGCAGGCTCACACGCTGGCTGCCCAGTGCCCCCGTCGCTTGCTCGCGCCATATGCCGTGGGCCGGGCCCGGTTGCAGATACAAGTCCATTGGGTGGTCGTTGACCACGGCGCGCGGCACGAGCGGGGAGCTAGCGTTGTACGTGAACTGCAAATGGCTGAGCGTGTGGGTCGCTTGTCCTTGAGGCAGGGCGCTGACCTGTGCCAACAATGTCGCCGGTAGCTCCGGTGTACGCATGTCGGGCGGTAATTTTTGCCGAGTGACTGGCGTGGCGAGTTTCGCCAGGTTGGCGGGCTCGGCGCACACAGCGCCAATCAGTCGGGCGCGTTGCTCTTTGTCCAATGCACTGTCAATTGGCTGAACAGGCGGCGGCAGCAAGACCTGATCGCCTAAACGATAAGCCAGGCGGGTGCTGGCTTGGCGGGTAGCACAGTCGACCTCGACACGCTCGAACTGGCGACCGTAGGGCTTCCCTTCGCTTTCGTCCAGACGGGTGCGCCCAAAGTCGATGCCCGCCCAGATCGAACGTCGGGAGTTCTCGATGGCCAGGGTGCCCGAGTCCAATAACAAGAGGTCTTCGCTGTCACCGGGAAGCTGCTTCCAAGCGCTGTCCCGGACCGCGTGGCACATCTGCTGAGCGATATTCCGCGCCGTGTCTGCTGGCAGAACATAAGGGCTGCTCCACCTCTTTGCATCTCGATAATCCATGGCTAATGTCAACGCATCGCAGGCCGCGAAAAGCCGGGCCTGGGTGGCTGGCTCGGTGCCTTCAGCCGGTACGTCAACCATCACCAAGGCAGTTTGGGCGAGCCTGAAAGTGCTATCCAATGGCAGCGGCCGGGATTGTACCCGGGTCGCCATGGCTCGATTTTTCGCCTCGCGCGCGACAGCCTCGCGCTTATAGTAATCGGCCAACCCGTTGCCTTGCAGGGCACAACCCGTCAGGGTCACAGCGATGGCGGCGCCCGCCAGGCGAAATAGAACATTCACTGCAAACAGCTCCTTGGCACCCCCGGAATTCATCGCGATAGCGGGCGCGTACTTTGTAGGGTAATTGTAGTTTTGACGTTATTTGCGGCGTGGCCGAGACAGTGTCCCGTGGTAGTCGGAGGCCAAGAAATATCGAGGAAACTGCACTCCGAGTTTGTGTGGGGAACTCATGGACGGTCTTTCGTCGGTATCTGAGTATCGAGCCCATCTGCAAATCGGCTTAACAATCAAAAACTTTAGGGCGGGGGGAGGGCGAACCTCAAAAGAGACTTCTCTGTTCTCTCCCAGGCGGACGGGCAACGATTCCATCTACTTACGTTCAAGCTTCAGCCAGAGCCGCCGACAATAACTGTTTGCCATCTTAAATTCGGCTAACGGCTCCTGCCTGCAGTACTCAATGGACGACTCCCAATGCTCAAATGCTTACTACCACTTGTTGTTGTCTTGTCCCTGACTGGCTGCTCAAGCAATTCGCAAAGCCAATACACAGATCAGGTCCAGTCCAGCAATACACCAATCGCTCATTCATTCCAGGAAGCCATTCGCCAGTCACCGGCCACTCCACTGCCGATCAATCGTGGCCTGTTTCCGGTGCGATGGGAGATCAGCCCAGCAGAACCACGCATTGTCATGGGGACGCAGCAAGGCAACTACCGACTGTTCAACTTCCGTTTGCTCAAGGGCCAGACTTACGTGATCAACGTCAGCTCAATGTGCAACAACATGTGCGTGGGGTTTGCGAAAAGTGCTCTGAAACCCAAGGCAGTGGTGCTCGATGCTCAAGGTAATATCGTGGCTGATAATTTGGTCGGCCCCAATGCTCTGGCAATTGAATCGTCCGGCGTCGCGCCAGCCGATGGCACCTACTTTTTGCTGATTGCTGCGGATAACCGAGCCCCGGGGGAGCAGGTTTCTATCATCAACACACCGATAGCAGGGTACCCAGGTGTGAATATGCCGATAGGTATGTCAAGCGCGCCGTTCGGCAAAGTCATCGCTTATGTCGAGTTTCCAAACGAACCATAAGAGGGGCATGAGCCAATGCCGGCACTTTACCCTGCCTCTCTCTCCTAGCATGATGGGCCGCCCGCACCAATGCCAAAGATGCCGGACTTTCGTGGTGAATAGGAACTGCAGTTGAACGAACAGACATTGTCCATGCGCCTGGAGCGCGTGGCGGCGCATGTACCAGCAGGTGCACGCCTGGCCGATATCGGCTCGGATCACGGCTACCTGCCAGTGGCGTTGATGCGCCGTGGCGCCATCGCGGCGGCGGTGGCCGGCGAGGTGGCATTGACGCCGTTCCGCTCGGCCGAACGCACCGTGCGCGAGAACGGCCTGGACCAGCGGATCACCGTGCGCCTGGCCAATGGCCTGGCGGCGATCGAACCGGGAGACGGGATCACGGCGATCAGCATCTGCGGCATGGGCGGCGAGACGATCCGCGACATTCTCGACAGCGGCAAGGCGCGGCTGAACGGCCAGGAGCGCCTGATCCTGCAGCCCAATGGCGGCGAGCAGCCTCTGCGCCAATGGCTGATGGAAAATGGCTACCGCATCCTCTGCGAGGAAGTACTGCGGGAAAATCGCTTCTACTACGAGATCATCGTCGCCGAACGCGCCGGGCCGGTGATGTACACCGCCGAGGAGCTGTACTTCGGCCCGCTGCAGATGCAGGCACGCAGCCCGGCGTTCCTGTCCAAGTGGCAGCGCATGCTGCGCCAGAAGCAGAAGACCCTGACCGACTTCGCCCGGGCGCGGCAGGCCGTGCCGGAAGAGAAGGTGCAAGACCTCACCCGGCAGGCCCGGTGGATCACCGAGCTGCTGGCTTGAGCACTGCGATTATCTTGGGGGCGCTTGGTTCAGGACTACGCTAAAGCTATGCGCGTCGACGATTAATTGTCACCCACTGTTCGCGCTGCGTCCGTCCCTGGAGCGCCCAATGCCGCCCATCACCACGCGCCTGGTGGCGCTGTTTGTTCTTTGCCTGACGCTTGAAGTGTCAGCCCAGACCAACGCCTGCCCAGCTGGCGAGAAACAAGTGTGCCTGGACGGCTGCATCTGCCTGCCAGACGTGGGACAGGTGCTCGGTCCCCTGCCTGATGGCATCTACCAGGTCGCGGCACCTGCCCTCGCGCTGTGGCTGACCCAAGCCCGTGCTGAAGCAGCCAACGGCGGTATCCAACCCATTCCACCGCACATCCGAGAGCAAATGCAGCGCTGGTACGACCCCAGCGTCCTCGATGCCGCGCGCTACAAAGTTAGCGACAACGGCCAATTCAACGCCGCGACTGCCATGCTGCAAAACCCCGATGTCGGAGCCGTGACGCTGATCGACATCATCCTCTTCCGGGACGCTCAAACCGCAGAACAGAACATCGCGCTCTGGGCTCACGAACTAAAGCATGTACAGCAGTATCAGGAATGGGGGGTAGAAGGATTTGCCCAGCGGTATACACAAGACTTCAATGCTGTGGAGGCACCGGCTTATGCCATACAGGCTGAGGTCAGACGGTCGGTGCGGGAAGGGGCTTACTGAAGAGTAGCGACGGCGAATTTACGTGTGCATGGATATGCACATTTTAGTCATCCGTATGAACCGAACCTCTATACGTTCCCGGGCAATTGATGCCGCAATCGACTCTCTCGATGGAGCCTTCTTCAAAGCTCTTTGCGAGCCGTCGCGGGCTTTAGAACCCCCCGAAACCGATAAACCAGGGAAGCGTATCGCCTCTATGCCCTTCATACTCCGATTTCCTTCCAAGCTGCTTTCGACAATAAAACAAACTGATCATTGCCGGGATAAATAACAAGTTGAACAACCATTGAAACGCATCTGTTGATTTCAAGGTGATCGCCGCAAGTAAGTTGATTAGAACCAGACCAATGATTAAAAGGTTATATCTAATATGTCGACGTTTTATTAAAGCAAAGCTTTCCCAATCATAAATCAGCCATTCGTGGGAAAATTCGTCGCATTCAGGGCACTTATGGGGTGGTGGGATTTTGTCTCCGATATAACCACAGCCAGGGCATCGAAATTTCATGGCGTTATCCACTATCAGGTGACATGCCATGTCGCGTTTCCAGTCGCGGTAAGCGCGAGATCTATCGAGGGGAAACGCGACTGGGTTGACGGCACGCCCGGCTATGGTAAAGAGGGTAGCAGGGCACCACCTGTTTTCCACTAGTCTGTCCACCGACTGCTTTGTGGTCGATTGCTGCCTGTCACGAGGGGCTGCAACCGGCCAGAAGCGGCCTTTCACCTGTCGGTATTTCAGAAATACAATAGCGACAATTCAATAGAATTAGCTATGTCATCTTATACTTGGGAAACATGGTGCTTACCCATAATATCTCTCCACTGGGGGTTCCGATAACTTCAACGGCTTGGAAATTTATAGTTCTTCCGTATTCATCTATTCCTGTACCTATTGCAGCTCTGAAGTTGTAGTAATAGGTATGGACGGGAGCACCGTCGTAGCTCCAGCTGAATGCGCAAGCACCATGATCTACGACATATTTCGCTACTCCACCTAAGCCGCTACTATTGTCCAGAAAGGCAGAAGTGAAATTCGAGCCGCTTTCGCCATTTGGGCCATGCCGGTCATTTATATGAGAGATAACGGGTGCTGTAATGACAGTTATCATAGTTTCATTCGTTCCTGATCGAAGCTTCCCTTCAAAGGAAATCACCACAAATAATATGGCGATTATTTCATGTCATACAAAACATACGTTGTGATCATGGCCTGACTATTAAGGAGGCGCTTGGGGAGCGTAGTACAAATCTTGGCTCAAGCGTGTGGGCATACGCGACGCCGGCGGGATGCGTTGGCCAGGCTGGAATCGCAGCGTGGAGAGTAATGAATAGGTTTTGGTTCTAAAGATACATTCGACCGAGCACTTCGGCGGGAAGTGTCAGGGCATGACTGACCGCTTCTGGCCGACTGCTGCCCGTCTCGAAGGGCAGAAATCGACCCATAGCTGACGTTGGCGACAGACAGCAATCGGCCGAGGGTGTGTAAAAACGTTTTGAGTACGACAGGTACTCAAAACCGGCGCTTCTACGCGAAATCCACATCTGCTGACGTGCCGATGAATTTCAGATTTAACGTAGACGCGCACACTTCAATTTTGGGCGAAGCGTTTTTACACACTCTGGGCCAAAGCGGCCTTTATGGTCCTTGCTACACATTGCGCCGATCTCAAAGGTGCCAATCATCTAAGGTGTGGGGCAGTGTCTGGTCGAATCACTGTTCACTTACCACTTTGCAGGAAAGCAGTTTTTTCAAAACGTTGTGGATTGACAACGCCAGTCTGACGTCCAGATACTGTACAGGTAAAGTATTTGGAAACAAGGTGGCAGATGAACGCCGTACACATTATTTTCGGCCCTCTCGGGGCCGGTAAGTCGACACTAGCTCGGCAGATAACGGCCCAGCTAAACGCTGTCAGCTTCTCGATTGATGAATGGATGCAGCGTCTATACGGCCCAGATCTGCCTCAGCCCCTTAGCCTGGAATGGGTGCTTCCCCGTGTTAGGCGTTGCGAGGCGCAAATATGGGAAACGTGCGTGCAGGTTCTAGCGTCGGGCAAGGACGTGGTGCTGGATCAAGGCTTTATGACGAAAGCAGACCGCACTCAAATCCGACTGCAGGCCCACAACGCGGGCTATGAGGTGCTTATCCACTTCGTAAATGCCGATAAGCCGCTACGCCGTGAGCGCTTACTGCAACGAAACCTGGAAAAAGGCGCGGGCTATTCGTTCGAAATTACGGCCCAAATGTTCGAGGCCATGGATGCACGCTTTGAACACCCATCCCCATCCGAACTGAAGGAGTGTTGCAATGTCTGACCACACACCGGGTGCGGAAGGCACTTCGCCCTCAACACTTGAACGCTATATCCGCATATCTCGGGCATACACTGCCGCCACTCGGCGTATCGACGCCAAGCTCTCCGCCGTGCATGGGTTGAGCTTTAGCGACTTCATGATTCTGCATCATCTTAAGCAAGCCCACGGCGGCAGGCTTCGTCGTGCAGATTTGGCAGAGTGCATGGGCTTAACCGCGTCAGCCGTAACCAAGTCCCTTCTGCCCTTGGAAAAAATAGGTTGGGTATCTCGCCAAAGCGATCCCCGCGATGCCCGCGTTGGTTATGCGTGCTTAACCCCCGCGGGCGCGCAGCTCGTTGACGACGCGGTGCTGACTGCAGAGAGTTCGTGCCAGGAGGCTTACCAAGCCATCTTCGGCGAGATGACCGTCACCCTTGAGCCAACCGCCGCGAGCGAGTGATAGGTCGCTAAGACAAGTTTACGCATGTGCACTTGGATAACTGAGAAGCATCCGACGGCATATAGGCGGTTTGCGCACCGTATTTTTCGTATGTCTGAAAAGGGTGAGGCCATTGAAATTAAAGTTCAGCCACGTGGATGTTCTCGTCGAAGACCTTGAAGAAGCGTGCAGGTATTACGCCCGAGTTTTCAGCGCCAGGATTTCAAAGACACTTGATTGGCAGCGCGACGGTTTGCATGTGCGCTATGCGATCGTCATGTTTGGAGCGAAGCGCCTTATGTTAGTGCAACCGTTTACCGGAAATCTCAAGGCGCTGATGGACTCCAACGGCGAAGGCACGATCTACCGTCACTGCTATTCCACACCGGACATTGAGGCAGCGTACGACGAATTGATCGATGCAGGAGTCCAGCCGGAAAATGAGAACGGAAAACCACTGTCCCGCGATAATCTGCAATCGCCAAGTGGGACACGCATCATTTGGTTGCCGAAACGCTTTGGGCATTTTTCTATTGAGCTGCTTGAAGAGAAAGAGCTGGAGGCATTTATCAAGGATGCCTTTGCCGAGGAACCTGCACAAATCTTCTAAACGTTCTTTTCCATTGCGCGGTAATTTAGTCGTCCGTACAGATCAACGCTGAACCATTGCCTATGGAGCCTATCCGTGGATAGACGCAACTGGATTGAGCTGTCCCAGGACGCCGATACCGGGATTGAATCGATTCGTGCCCATTTTCAGGGGCATGCCTACGATCCGCACTGGCATGACAGTTTTCTGGTGGGGGTCACCGAGCAGGGCGTGCAGCAGTTCAATTGCCGGCGCGTTCGCCATCTCAGTACGCCGGGCAAGGTATTCATGCTGGAGCCGGGGGAGATCCACGATGGGCATGCGCCGACCGAGGAGGGGTTTACCTATTCCATGCTCTACCTCGATCCGCACTGGCTGGAGCGGGAGTTGCACGCGTTGTTCGAGCACGCGCCGGCCAACAGTCAGCCAGGTTTTGCCGACACCCTGAGCCAGGATCCGCGCCTGGCCACTGCCATTTTTCAAGCCTTCCACGCGCTCCATGAGCGCGATTTGCGCATTGTGCGCCAGAGCGCCATCGACACCTTGTTGGGGGCGCTCACTGGTCACCTTGATTGGCGCAAGCGTCAGGCCTTTGATCCGCGCCTGCCGTGGGGGGCCCAGGTGGCGCGTGACTATTTGCATGCCCATGTCTACGAAGACATCGGGCTGGATGATCTGGCCCAAGCCTGTGGTGTTGATCGCTTTCGCCTGACGCGGGCTTTCAAGGCAGCCTTTGGGCTGGCGCCTCATGCTTATTTGATCCAGCTGCGCCTGGCCAAGGCGCGACAGCTGCTGGCGCGGGGCGAGTCGCCGGCGCAGGTGGCCAGTGCGCTCGGGTTCGCCGATCAAAGCCATATGGGGCGCTGGTTCCGCCGTGCCTACCAGCTCACACCCGCGGATTACCGCAAGCGCTGCTCAAACCTTCCAGACTGAATCCCGCTGACCCGCGACCATGGTTTCCTACTTGATCAAGGAGTCCATGCCATGGAGTCGTTACTGCCTTTCCTGCTGTTTGCGTTCGTTGCCTCGATTACTCCGGGGCCGACCAATATTCTGGTGTTGAGCCACAGTTCACGGCGGGGGCTGGGTGCCACGCTGCCGATCATTTTTGGCGCATGTGTGGCGGCAGCGCTGATTGTGTTTGCAGTCGGGCTCGGGGTGGGCGAGACGCTGCTGCGGTTTCCCCGTGTGCAGCAGGCGATGGCTTGGGCCGGGGTGCTCTGGTTGAGTTGGCTGGCCTGGCAAATCTTTCAAAGCGCGCCGCCGTCCCTGGACGCGACCGCCCTGCAGGACGAGGGGCTCAGCGTGTTCGGCGCCGCCACCCTGCAATTGGTCAACCCCAAGGTCTGGATGATGGCGGTGGCAGTGGTGAGCGTATTTGTCAGTGGCGGCGACAAGACCCTGCGGCTGGTGGTGTTGTCGCTGATGTTTCTGTTGGTCTCCTTGCCGTGCATGACCCTATGGGCGTTGCTCGGCGTGGGTAGTGCTCGGGCTTTTGGTTCGCCCCAGGCGTTCAAGCGCATGAACACGGCACTGGCTTTTTTACTGCTGGTGTCGGCCTGGTTGACCGTGCTGGTGTAGATCGAATATTGCCCGGGCAGGGCGATGTAAGTCACAGCTTGCTGTCACTCATCTAAATCAAAAGGCCAAGCCGATATTCGTGCTCTGTCCCTTCTTGCCCAGATATCGGTTCGATCAAGAAGCCACACCGTTTGAGTACTTTTGCCGAGCCGATATTTGCAGCGTATACGTTGGCAACCAGTTGTTTAAGGTTCCAATGCAACTGCGCCTCCTGGATCAGATGCCTCACCGCCAGCGTTGCCAGTCCCTGTCCGCAAGCGCTTTGAGCAATCCGGTAGCCGACTTCTGCCGACCCCTCGGAGATATCGATGCCTTTCAGGTTTGCTCGACCCACTATTTTTCCGCCGGCATCTTCGAGGACAAATGGGTGCCAGGTTCCGGCGGCAAAGTCAGATAAATAAGCCGCAATGTGGTCGGCGACGCCCTGCACCGAGTAAAAAGCAGCATCGCGAGCGTCAATGAAACGCTCGAACCACTCGCGATTGTCCATTTCAAATGTCAGCAACGCCTCAGCGTCAGTACTTTGCAGGGTACGAATTCTGACGGGGTTCATAAGGTCGCTTCCCTTCAGGCACCAGAATCAGGTTTCGGATTGATGAGCCGCCCAGTGTTTCATCTCTTCGCCAATGAAGTGGTTCACCAGGTCGCTGTACATCTTCTCGATGGCATCCGGGCTCAAGCCTTCGGCCTCGGCCCACTCGCGACGTGTCGCCAGCATCGCCTTGAAACGCTCCGGCGCACGCACCGAAGTCGCCGAGGTCTTGAACTTCGAGGCCGCCAGTACGTACTGAAAACGCTTGCCCAACAGCTTGATAACAACCTGATCAAGGGCATCGATTTCGCGTCGGATGTCCTCCATGCCTGCACACTCTGGGGGTTGCAACTGATTGATGACTTCCATGTAAGTGACTCCGTTTGCTGAAAAATATCGTGAAGTACTTCTTAAACACCGCCGTATTGATACACCGTTGCACTCCAATACTGGCTGCCGTTAGTTTTTTGCCGAGTCCATCCATCTGCAACCAGTTGTTTGGCGATCATTCGATTCATAAAGCCATGACCGAGCAGTAGAACCGGTCCTTCGCTGGCAAGGGACTGAAGTCGTTGAGCTGCCGTGCTGGCGCGCATCTTCGCAGTGCCGACGGATTCGACTTTGCGTGAGTAACCGCACAACCATAAGACTCGAAGGATAAATGCCCAGGTAAACGGCGATAGCCGTGGCAGTTTCCAGTGACCATAAGGCAGTTGCGCCTCACGGAAAAGCGCGTCGACGAGGCCGGGTTTCAGGCCAAGAGCCTGGACGGAAGTCAGCGCACGAGGCGCGTTGCTTGAGACAATCACCGTGGCGGTTGCGGCGAGCTGCATGCTGGCATCCGGGACGGGTTGGTTGGTAATTTCGGACTGGTTGTAGTGTTCGATCCAGTCTTTCATATCGAGCGCTGACATTTTGTCGGTTGCGACCAGCTTTGGCTGGCCGTGACGCATCAGGATTATTGTCCTGCTCACTGTATGTTTACGTCCTTGTTCAGGTGTGCGGTCAATGTGGAAGGAGTGCGGTTCCGGGAACTTAAGGTTTGACTCTCAAACCAATCGTGATCGCGGTACCACGCCACGGTGTCGGTGATTGTCAGCTCTAGTGGCCGGAAACTCAGGCCAAGCTCTTGTTCACTCTTGCTGTGGTTGAAACAGGTGCGGTCCTTCTCTCGTACCAACAGGCGCAACGTGGCCATGCTCAGCAGAATGGGCTTGCCGGTAATACGCGCATAGATCTCCTGCACCGCCGCCAAGGTGTATAGCAAGGGCAGCGGTAGTTGTCGAACGGGCGTCTTGACGCCCGCTATACGTCCCAGAACAGGCACCAGCTCACGCATTGTCATATGCCGGCCCGCCGCGAGATAGCGCTCACCGCGCCGTCCATGTCTGGCTGCGGCAATCTGCGCCAACGCCACATCGCGGGCATCGACAATGGAGAAACTGCCGGGGATCAGTCCGGGCAATTTGCCGCGCACGACATCGTTAACCAACTGTCCGGAGGAGGTCGGGCCAATGTCGGCAGGGCCCCACATCCAGCCAGGCAGGACCATGCAGGCATGCATCTCGGGATGGCGTTCCAGGAACGACAAGACGACACGGTCGGCGAGGATCTTGCTGCGGTAGTAGTCATCCGCATCGGCGTCGGCCCGCAGGCAAGTTTCATCGATTGACGTACCGGGTGCGCCGTCAAGCACGGCAATGGAAGAGGTATGGATGAAACGTCGGATACCGGCGTTGTAGGCCTGGGCAAGCAGGCGCCGCGTACCCTCCACGTTAATCTTTTCGAGTTCCTTCCAGTGACTGCCACCCTTGTAGTTGTCGCGAAAGAACGCGGCGGTATGAAACACCGTATCGCAGCCTTGCAGCGACGCTGCGAACGCGTCGACATCGGCCATGTCGCCAACGACCAGTTCCACACCCTGCAAATGCTTGAACTGCTGTTCACCTTTGGCTCTTGAACGAACCAGGGCTTTGACCGCGCAGCCACGAGCGATCAGTTCACGCACCAGGTTGTTGCCCAACAAGCCGGTTGCGCCAGTAACGAATACGCTGTGCATCGCTCAACCCTCAGCCTGCGCGGCTAAAAAATGACATCAACACCGCACTGTCGAAGAAGACCTCTTCACGGATGGCCAGCCCCTCTTTGAAGGTGAAGTGTGCGGCGTAGTACACGGCAATGTGGCGCCCATGGGGTGGAATCACCCGGTCCGGCAGCACTAATGGTGCGGTGAAGGTGCCGGTCAGGAAGGCGGTCAGTGCCAAACGATCGTCACCGACGGCAAATGGGCTGAAGGTCAGTTGGGCATCGGGGAACGCTTCGAGTAATGCGATTTCTCGTTTGCGCATCGATTCGCGACCGGTTTGCATCCCCATCCCATCGAAGTAGATGAAGTCTTCGCAAACCAGCGTAAGCATCGCTTCCACATCACGGCGATTGAAGGCGCTGGCGGCGCGTTCCGCAAAGTCGTTGGGGCCAGTAGTCATACAGTCCGTTCCATTCCATTCGTTTCGAGGGCGTGTAGATATACCTTTGAGGCCTCTGCCGAAAAACAGCGACTGCTGCATAATGGCTTTGCACATTTGCAAATCAGGGAAGATATGAAGCATGGCTTCGCAAGCAAACTGGGACGATCTTCGCCTGCTGTTGGCAGTCTCGCGACGTGGCAGCTTTCTTCAGGCCGGCCAATTGCTGGGGATCGCTGCGTCTACTGTGTCGCGACGGCTGACCCAACTTGAAGGTGCACTGGGCGAGCCACTCGTCGAGCGGGGCGTTGAAGGATGCTGGTTGACCCCGCGAGGCCAATCCCTCGTGGACGTTGCCCTGGCTGCAGAAGCGGGCTTGAGGCGTCAAACCGTTACGGACATGTCCGAACTACACACAGCGCTATCTGGCACTGTCGTGGTCAGTGCAGGGGAGGGGTTCTCGTCTTGCGTGCTCGAGGCCGCGAGTCGCCTGACCTCACTTCACCCGCGTTGCTCGGTGGAGTTGCTGATAACAGCCGACTTTCACAAGATCGTCCGCGGCGTCGCAGACATTGCCATACGCACAGCTCATCTGGGCGAGCCGTCGCTGATTTATCGCCCCATAGGCAGGCTGGCTTATGGTGTCTTCGCCGATGCAAGTTATCTGAAGCGGTTTCCAGGGGTGACTCCGGCCACGGCGGTCAATATTGCCTTGCTTCCTCCGCTGGATATGTTGCCGCAAATGCGTGTGGCAAAGGCCGCGGGTCTGGAACGCACGCAGATCAGCGTGAACTCGTTCGCGGCTCAGCTCGAATCGGTGAGGCGAGGTATGGGCGTGGCAGTGCTGCCTCGTATTCTGGCGACGGACCTGATCGGGGTGTTCCCGCAGATCCAGCTTCCAGATATGGAGGTCTATCTGGTGACCCGGCCGCAGGCGTTGAAACAGGCTCATATCAAATGTTTTTTTGTCATTCTGGAGCAGGTGCTGCTTGAAGCGCTACTCCCCGGATAAAAATCGTTTGGTGATCATTGCCACTGCCTCCGCTGGAGATGTCAGGGCTGTGTCTATATTAAACGGGGCGTTATCCCACGCCTCATATTCATGATCCAATACAGACTGCCAGGTTGGTGGCGTCAGCCCGGGAATATCAATCTTCCTGGTTTCTACTCGTCGCCGATGTTCATGTTTATCAGAGCAAACCACCTGGATATTCACTAATGGAGCACCAGAGCGTGTGGCGATTTCGCCCCACGCCTTTCGGCTTTCGATTACTGGGTTAACGCAGTCGACTATGACCGTGCTGCCAAAACGAAGATTGCTCAGAGCAAGCTCATTAGCGACCATGTAACCGCTCCGCCCCACGTCTTGTGCCAGAGCACCGGAATTTCGGATAGCCTGCTCAATCGTATCGATCCGCAGATACACAGCACTTGTTCTGGCGGCAAGGTCACTTGCAATAGTCGTCTTTCCGGTACCTGGAAGGCCGCTGAAGACAATGAGCATTTTATGTCCTTCGGTTAGTGAGTTAATCCAGTCTAGGCGGTTGCCAGTTATGCGGCAGCAATAGTGGCCAGCGACTGGCGAACACACCTCCCTTCCTACAAGGCTAAGGGCGAGTAACCGTCCGCTCTAGCTTGCTGCATGAGGCGAAATCATGCTTTCCTGCCATGACCATCACACTGGTGGCCTACAGCAATGTGCAATCAAATTTCTGAACACCAGCATGGAGCATGTTTATGTCTAGTGAAGTGAAACTGGTAATTTTGATTTCTACACAGGCGGGACGAGGACAAGAGCAAGTTGATGCATTTGAAAAACTTGCCCCACTTGTTAGAAATGAAGAAGGGTGCCTGCAATACGACCTTCATAGGGTCACCGACGATGAAGACCAATTTGTTTTGATTGAGCGATGGGCGTCGAAATCAGCTCTGGAAGCTCATGACATTACTCCTCATATGATTGCAGCTGACGCATACAGTCCCACCTTCAGGGCGGGTCCCGCGACCGTTTTGCACCTTGGATCAACGATCCCTGCTTAGATCCCATTGGCCATCATGCAGGCTGCCACCTATGTGGCAGTAGCTCGGCAATTTCATTGGCTTGATACGTTGGCAGACGGGCCAATACATCCTTCAAATAAGCATACGGATCTTGGCTATCGGTCCAGCAGAGGTGCACATTAGGCTGAGCAAGCCAGCTTTTTGGCCGTTAGTCGCATGACCGGCAGCTGTCGACCGCGGCTGTGTAAAAACATAAGCAGTCGTTGAGATCAATCTGTTGCCGCTTTATGTTGTTCGTTTTCATGGAGGATTCTGACTGATGGCACGTGTGGGCTTGATACTGACACCCGGTTTTGCGGACTGGGAATACGCTTTTATTGCAGGAACAGCATCCCCGTTTTATGGGATCGACGTCAGGTTTTTCGCCTCTACTACGGGGCAGTTCCGCTCGCAGGGTGGATTGGCTGTAACTGTGGATAGCAGCTTGGAACAATGCCTGGACTGGAAGCCGGACGTTGTTGTCGTCATTGGTGGAATGATCTGGGAACGTGCAGATGCACCGGATATTCGGGACTTTCTGCTTGCTAGTCGTTCAAGTGGAGCGACAATTGCCGGTATCTGTGGGGGAACGCTGGCACTTGCGAGGGCCGGGCTTCTCGACACGGTTTCTCATACCTCGAACAGCGCTGACTTCTTACAACAGAATGCCGTAGGTTATGAAGGCGCCGCACTTTATCGAAGCAGTCAAGTAGCTGTGGTTGCCGACCGCATCATAACTGCTCCAGGCCCTGCACCCGTTAGCTTTACCTGCGCAGTGTTCGAAGCTGCCGGACTATCTTCAGAGAGCGTTTCGCAGTTCAGGTCATTGTTGGCAGCGGAACACGTTTCATAAGCCGTAACAAGCGGCTACCCGCAGCGCGGCCGACGCACGGTCGGCCGCGCCAGTCGATCAATTGCTCATGATGGGTGCCAGTGCGGTCTGAATCGTGGACATCTGTGCCGGTGTTGTCATGTGCGTAAGCAACCGGCCAAAGTGTGGATGCTGCACGCCCGAGATAATGTATTGCCAGCGGTAGGCGCTCAGCACGGAGGCTTTGATTTGCGCGGTCTCATCGATACTGAATGACCGTGAAACATTGCGGATAAAGTAGTCGGCATCGGATGCCGATTGTGCCTGCAGGATTCCATCGACGGCCGCCACTAGCGCAATCAGATCGTTCACTGCCTGGTCGCGCTCGGTTGGCGAGAGTTTCGCGTGCTCCGCCTTCCACTCCAGTTCATCGAGTACGACGTGCCGGCTTTCATCCTTCCAGTGAAATTTGAAAACATCCTTGAATAGCGGGCACAACTCTTCACGCGGGGCGATGCTTTGCGCGTAGTGCGCCTGAACAAACAGCTCGATATGACAGGTTAGCGCGAGCACCGACCAAGTGCTGGCCGCAAGTACCGAGCGCGCCACATCGTTTGGATCGGCAACTTGACGATACCCCGCTGGCAAGTGCGAACTAATCATCGTCTCCATGCGCCGGAACAGTTCCTGGTGCTTGATCTCGTCGTTAGAAAAGCGCACCAGCGCTTCGAGTGCGAGCTGATCGTCAAAGACATGGGCTCGACCTTGATCGAGCATTTTGGCGCTGATAAAACGCTCGACCAAGCCAAAGATATACGCATAGGTTCGGCCCTGAATCTGACTGAGCAGGCGCGCCTCATCCGGGTCGAGAAAGGTCAGGCGGTCGATCCGCGACAGTCCGTCGGGCAAGAATTTGCGCGAGAAGTCGAAACTCCGGTCCTGTAGCAAATCACGATCGATTTGCCATTCGGCTTTCTTCGATGATCTGACAAGTTGAGCATAACGGGCGGCGTTGTCCGAATCTGGGCTGGGCATGGTAGCAACGGTGTTCATATCGATCTCCTGCTTGCCTGGTCGAGTTGGAATAGGGCAATTACGGTTAACGTCGGAGCCAATGACCATCGGTGAAGAGTCTGGGGATCGTCCCGATCACGGAGTCCGCGTTGGTGCTAATCTAGGCCTCGCAGTTCAGGCGATGAATGACCAGTGCGCCTGATTACATGCTCCGGACTCCGGAAAGGAGGGCTGGCAATTGTTGGATGCGTTTTCCGATGTGTTGCGTGTGATTCGGCTGTCTGGAGGGGTTTTTCTCGAGGCGGAATTCACTGCGCCCTGGTGCATCAAGGGAAGAATCTCTGCGGACGATTGCAAACCGTTCCTGGCGGCACCTCGACATATCATTGCGTCGCATTTTGTCGCCGCGGGGCATATGCAATTACAAGTCGACGGCGGTGCCGCCATTGACGTGCGGGCAGGTGAACTCGTTCTGCTTCCGCACAATGACGCTCATTCTTTTGGCAGCGACCTGAGCATTGCGCCCATGCCGGCGGGCGAAGTTATTCAGCCGCCGGAAGTCGGTGCTATTTCACGAATCAAGTACGGCGGGGGCGGCGAGGTCACGCAACTATTGTGCGGATTCCTCGGCTCTGAAACCCCCTTCAGTCCGTTGCTTTCGTCGCTGCCATCCTTATTGAAACTAGACTTGCGCGCGACGGCTTCGGGAGTCTGGATTGAAAGCTCATTCCGGTTCGCTGTCAGTGAGATTGCGGCGGGGCGCCTCGGCTCGACAACGGTCATCGCCAAGCTCTCCGAATTGCTATTCGTCGAAGCCGTCAGCCAGTACGTCGCGAGCCTCCCCGCTGAGCGGCGCGGGTGGCTGGCGGGTTTGCGAGATCCGCATATCGGGCGCGCACTGGCGCTGCTCCATGCTCGTCCAACCGAGGGCTGGACTGCAGAAGCCCTGGCGCTTGAAGTGGGCATGTCGCGCTCGGTATTCGCGGAGCGATTCACGGCATTGGTCGGACAGCCACCGATGCAATACCTGACGCTCTGGCGTATGCACGTGGCGGCTCAACACCTGCGCGAAGGTCGCGGTAATGTGGCGCAAATCGGCTTTGCAGTGGGCTACGAATCCGAAGCCGCGTTCAGTCGCGCATTCAAACGCCAGTTCGGCACATCACCCGGTACTTGGCGCAGACAATCAGCGTGAGAAGGTCCGGTGCGCGGATGCAAAAACGGGCGCCACTCAGGCTAATACCGGTCAGTTAAGGTGCAGCACCTGTGTGTGCGGGCTTGCTCGCGAAGGCGGCGGCACAGTCAACATTGAGGTTGACTGACACTCCCTCTTCGCGAGCAAGCCCGCTCCCACATGAATTGCGGCGCTTAACTGACTGGCATTAGCCACTCAGGCGCCCGTTTTCATTTACTCCGCGGCTTGAGCCCGCAAGCGCCGGCCGATCACATCTATTTCCGGGGTTAGTGCAGGACCCGCGTGTAAAGCAGGTGCGATTACTTGGTCGCTTCAACCATTTCTCGTTACTGCTCAAGCATCAAGCTACGCCAAATGATTATCGGCTTTTCTAGAGGTGCGACTTCCGGTTGCAACTGCTCCTGCGTGTGTCTGTTGTGCGGTGGCTGCTCCTCTGGTTCAGGCGCTGGGATGTGATACTTGGCGGCATGCACGTTATCTTCGGACATTTTTCGTAGTGCGCTTATTTGATTGTTATGGTGACTTTGCCTTTTGATCTGCCCTGCTCGACGTACCGCAACGCCTGCGCAGTCGATTCAAAAGGGAAGGAACGATCGATGACCGGTTTGATGACGCCAGCTTCGATAAGCGAGGTGATTTTTTGCAGTTGTACCCCGTTGGCACGCATAAACAAAAATGTATAGCTCACCCCGTGCTTGCGGGCTTTTCTACGAATACCGCTGCTCAGCAGGCGCATGACTTGCCGTAGCATCCAGGACAAGCCTTGCTCTTGGGCAAATTCTGCTGTCGGTGGTCCGGAGAGGGAAATGAGCTGTCCGCCAGGCTGGAGAACCTTGACCGATTTCTCCAGTACATCGGCACCGAGGCTGTTCAACACCACGTCGAAATCGCGCAACTCGTTTGCAAAATCTTGCTGCTTGTAGTCGATGACCACATCCGCCCCGAGCGCCTTCACCCATTCGACATTCGCCGTACTGGTGGTCGTCGCAACGAAGGCGCCGAGGTGTTTGGCGAGCTGGATGGCAAACGTGCCGACACCGCCGGATCCAGCATGAATCAACACCTTCTGGCCTTTTTTCACCTGGGCGGTCTCAACCAGCGCCTGCCAGGCCGTCAAGAGGGCCAAGGGCACGGACGCCGCTTCGGCCATGTCAAGGTTCGAGGGTTTCAGCGCGAGCGCGTTTTCGTTCACGGCGATCAATTCGGCAAACGTCCCGATCCGATCCTCGGGAGGGCGTGCATAGACTTCATCTCCTGGCTTGAATCGCTTCACCGCCGAGCCCGTGCGAACGACCACACCCGCCAGGTCGTTGCCCAATACCAACGGAAATGTATAGGGCAGGATCAGTTTGAACTCGCCCGTTCTGATCTTCGAGTCCAACGGGTTCACGCTCGTTGCATGCACCTGGATCAGAACGTCATGCACACCGACCGCAGGGTCGGGCACTTCGCCAACCATTCCGTTCTGCTCGCCGTAGCGGTTGATAAAAAATGCCTTCATGTTGCAGTTGCTCTTGTCGGTGGAATGAGAATGGGGCGCGGCCCCGGCAACGTTGATGCGATGAGACGTACAGGCTGTCAGGCGTCGAGGAACGCCAAAGCCTTGGCCACGAAATCGGTAGGGTGCTGGAAAATGCTGCCGTGCCCGGCGTCCTGGTAAATGATCAGTTGCGCGTTGGGGATTCGCTTTGCCAGCTCAAGCGAGTTGACAGTGGGCACCATGATGTCGTTGTCCCCGTTGGCGATCAGCGTCGGCATACGCAGGCGACCGAGTTCTTGCGGCGCCTGCTTGCCCCACGCAGTAATGGCTTTCAATTGCCGTAAAAACGCGCGGGGTGTCGGGCCTTTGTCCCGGTCTTGCCGGCGCTCTTTCAATCGTTGCAAATACTCGGACGCGGCGCGTTGTCCGTTGGCCGTGGTGGTAAAGAACAGGTAGAACTTGGGATCTCGTAGCGTCAGCAGACCCTTGATCATTAACGGCCAAGTCACCGAGCCGACGTTGTCGATGCCTGTGCCGCCGGCCGGTCCGGTTCCGGTGAGGATCAGCCTGCGCACGCGATCGGGAGCTTTCAGGGCGATGTCTTGAGCGACGAAGCCGCCGAGTGAAAAGCCGAGCAGGTCAACCTTGTCCAAACCCAATGCACGAATAAAGCCGATGGCATCGTCAGCCATCTCACCGACGGTCAATGGCGCGGCGCCGCCCGAGCCACCGATACCGCGGTAATCGGTGATGATGACACGCCGGTTTTTTGCCAGACCGTCAATAATCCTGGGGTCAAAGTTATCCAGCACTGCCCCCCAATGGTTGAACATGACCAGCGGGACCTGCGTTCTGGGGCCCAGATCACGATAGGCGAAAGGTATCCCGCCAACCAGAACCGACTGGTTCGCCGCGTTGATAAATGACGACTGCGAACCCGGGTGATTGCTTGTAGCCATAAGGGTCATGTTTACTCCGTCCGATTGCGGGGCGAGGCCGACCTGCTAGACATGGGTCAGACCTGAGTCAAATAGCGTTGCGCCACGGCAGACTGCCTGATCTGCGACAAAAGACCCTGACGCGCGGTTTGCAGGGCATCCCAGCGCTCGCCTTCTTGCAACGGAGGAATGGTCACCGGTTCGCGACGGTCGAAGCCAACCAGTGCGGCATCGACCAGATCACCGACTTCCATGATTTCGCTCAAGGTGTTGATGTCGATACCGGCGCGGTCCCAAATCTCCGTGCGGGTGGCGGCGGGCAATACGGCTTGCACATAAACACCCTGAGGCGAAAGTTCCAGGCTCAGGCCTTGGGAAAGGAACAGCACAAACGCCTTGGTCGCCCCATAGACCGACATGCCGAACTCAGGCGCCAGACCCACCACCGAACCGATGTTGATGATCGCGCCTTCACCTGCTTTGGCCAGGCGTGGCGCGATGGCGCTGGCGAGTCGCACCAGCGCAGTGGTGTTGAGGGCCACCAGTTGCGCAACGCTGTCGGTGCTTTGCTCGATGAAGGTGCCGGACTGTGCGGCGCCGGCATTGTTGACGAGGATGCCGATGCGCGCGTCATCCCGCAGGCGCGCTTCGACGGTGTGCAGGTCGCTGAGTTGAGTCAGGTCGGCCTGAAGCACTTCAATGGCGACGTTGTGTTCGCCACGCAACTTTGCGGCGAGCGTTTCCAGGCGCGAGTGGTCGCGGGCGACCAACACCAGATCATGCCCGCGTTGGGCGAAACGCTCGGCGTAAACCGCGCCGATGCCAGTGGAAGCGCCAGTGATGAGAACGGTAGGGTGAGTAGTCATGATGTCAGCTCTTTTTTCGGGAACATGAATGGGGATGGATGCACGATCAAATCAGGCCCGATCAGCTTGTGCCTGGTTCGCGGCAGCGCTTGATTCGGCAAGCGTCGGGTAGTCGATGTATCCCGCCGCACCGCCGCCGTAGAGCGTGGAGGGGTCGAAGGCGGACAGTGGCGCACCGGTCTTGAGCCGCTCCACCAGATCAGGGTTGCCGATAAAAGGGCGGCCGAAGGCGATCAGGTCGGCCTTGTCATGCGCAAGGCGTGCCGTGGCCAGGTCCAGGTCATAGCCGTTGTTGGCGATGTAGGTGTTCTTGAAGCGCTGGCGCAAGGCGTCGAAATCAAAGGGCGCCACGTCGCGTGGCCCACCGGTCGCGCCTTCGACGACGTGCAGATAAGCGATGTCCAGAGCATTGAGTTGGTCGACGATGTAATCGAACTGAGCCTGTGGATTACTGCTCGATACACCATTGGCCGGCGAGACAGGCGAGAGGCGAATGCCCGTGCGATCAGCACCAATCTCGGCGGCCACGGCAGCCGTCACTTCCAGCAGCAGACGCGCACGGTTTGCGATCGAACCGCCGTAGGCGTCAGTACGCAGGTTGGCGCCGTCCTTGATGAACTGATCCAGCAAATAGCCGTTTGCACCGTGGATTTCCACGCCGTCGAAGCCTGCCGCAATGGCGTTTGCCGCCGCTTGGCGGAAATCGTTGACGATGCCCGGCAGTTCGTCGGTCTCCAGCGCTCGCGGCTCGGAAACGTCCTCAAAGCGATTGTTGACGAACACCTTGGTCGCGGGACGAAGCGCGGAAGGAGCTACCGGCGCCGCGCCTTGCTGTTGCAGATCGACATGGGAAACACGACCCACATGCCACAGCTGCAGGAAAATTCTTCCGCCCTTGGCATGCACGGCATCGGTCACCTTGCGCCATCCCTCTATCTGCGACTGCGTGTAAATGCCCGGGCTGTCCTGATAGCCCTGTCCTTGCTGCGAGATCTGCGAGGCTTCGGAAATCAGCAAGCCCGCGCTGGCCCGCTGGCTGTAATAGGCGGCAGCAAACTCACTCGGCACAAAGCCTTTGCCTGCGCGATTGCGCGTCAGTGGCGCGAGAACCACGCGGTTCGACAGCGTCAGGGCGCCAAGCGTGTAAGGGGTAAACAGATTCAGGTCGCTCATGGGTGTGTGTTTCCGTGCCCGTTGGTGAATTTCATATGGCTGGCATTTAGGATGATGATCGAAATCTAAACTGTCAACAATTTTGATTATGAGCAACATCTATGTATCATCAACCCATGAATTTCCAGCGGTAGCGAGGTATCGAACATGCGAGTGACCAAGGCCCAGGCTCAGGCAAATCGGGAACACATCGTCGAAACGGCCTCAGTCGTGTTTCGCGAGCGCGGTTTTGACGGTGTCGGCGTGGCCGACCTGATGGCCGCCGCCGGTTTCACCCATGGCGGTTTCTACAAACATTTCGGTTCGAAGGCGGACTTGATGGCTGAGGCCTCGGCCAACAGCCTTGCGCAATCGCTGATCAGCGCTGAAGCACTGAGCATCAAGGATTTCATCGATGTGTATGTGTCCAGGGATCATCGCGACGGGCGCGCCACGGGTTGCACCATGGCGGCGTTGTGCGGCGACGCTGCGCGTCAGTCCGGCGATTTGAAGTCGGCATTCGCTGAAGGCATCGAGCGCACGTTGCAAACGCTCGGCGAAAAATACCCGACCGGGCCGGATGCGCCAGCGGGTGAGGCGAGGGAGAAAATGATCGACCTGCTGGCACGCGCGGTCGGTGCGATCATGCTATCGCGCGCCTGTCCTGACGACTCGGCGTTGGCGGATGAAATTCTGGCGGTGTGTCACGCGAAGATGACCGCATCATTACCTATTCAATCGTAGGTTCATTTCGTATAGGGAATAGATGGTTGTCAGCACAATACGTGCTGACTTGCATCATTTCGTCTTTGGCCGACCGGTTGAGTCCACAGCCGATTTCTGCCTGTCGTCACCGGCTGAAAACGGCCAAGAGCAGTCTCTCGACAAGCGCACGCCCGGCATCGAGAATGAGCTGACTTTTAATCAACGACTCAAGGAAGAGAAATGCAACCGTTACTCAATCGGATAATGCTGTATGTCAAAAACGTGCAAGCAACTTGCGATTTTTATGAGCGCCATTTCGGTTTTGTCAGCGAGCATTTTGCTGATGATCGGGTTGTCGAACTGAGATCTGCAAATGGTGGTGCGACTTTAATGGCCCACCCGGTAGCAAAAAGCGTCAAGACAGGACAGGTTACGGTCAAACTTGTCTTTGATATTGAGGATGTCGATGGCTTCAAGGAACGTTGCCTGGCAAAGGGGCTGAAATTTGGAGCTACGCACAAGGCGGATGGCTATACCTTCGCCAATGCTAAGGATCCTGACGGTAACTCGATTTCTATCTCAAGTAGAGCGTTTGCTGCTCCAACAATTAGATGATTCGTCAGCTTGGTCGAGTGTGTTAGGGGGGCGTTTTTTTCGATCGCCACTAATGGGCCGATACATGCCCATGCCACTCACACCATGCTTCTTGGAGAATGCGAGACTCTGGCAGTCAGCGGTCGATTGCAGCCATTAGCGAACGACTGCAACGGGTCGCGAGTTGCCCGGCGGCTCTCGTTCCGAAGCGATCATCGAACCTCGTGGCATCCATTTTTTCCTCCTGCTGACTCTTTCAATCCCACCTTCAAGGACCGAACCTGTGATCGTATCCCCCGCCAAACTCCTCTTCCTGCCCGGAGCCTCAGGTAACACCCGGTTTTGGCATCCGGTTGCTGAGCGCTTGGCCCACCCGGCGCAGCAGGTCCATATCGGCTGGCCCGGCTTTGGAGACACTCCGCCGTTGTCTGGCGTGACTGGCATGCATGATCTGGTGGCTCGCGTGCTGGCCGAGATCGACCGGCCCACAGCGCTGGTGGCACAGTCCATGGGCGGCATAGTCGCTGTGCTTGCAGCGCTTGAACGCCCTGAGCTGATCACGCACCTGACGCTGACCGTCACCTCTGGCGGGGTGGATATGTCTGCTCTGGGCGCGCATGACTGGCGCCCGGATTTTGCTGCCACCAACCCGACACTGCCGAGTTGGTTTCTCGACGACCGCACCGACCTCACGCTCCGGTTGATCGAGTTGCGCATGCCAGTCCTGCTCCTCTGGGGAGATTCTGATCCGATCAGCCCCGTTCGCGTCGGCCAGCGCCTTGCTCAACTGTTACCTCGTGCTGAACTACACGTTTTCCCTGGCGCCGATCACAATCTGGGCTTTACTCACGCAGCCGAAGTGGCGAGGTTGATCGAGAGACATCTGGCCTACTGGTAAGCGGAACACTTGTTGCCACCGCGTCGGACTGAATGTGCGACACCGTGCGTTTCAAGACCTGGTGGACAGACAACCGGAGGCATATCGCTCTAACTCGCCGGATACTCTGCGCAAACCGCGTAGAGATAAAAAAATCAAAGCATAATTAAAAGTGCACGAACCAACATTGAGTATATGACATGTGATTTCGCACCTCGTTGACCACCTGCTATGGGCCGTTTTCGGCCAGTCGTGACAGGCAGAAAACGGCCGAAAGCAAGCAGTGCTCGTGCTACCTGAATCCGCAAAATAGAAGCGCATTGTTCCCAGTCCCATAGCGTAGAATTTCCCAAACGCCAGCCCCCACCCGAGACGGAACCTCAATGCAAACCCCCACCATCCAACGCCCCCTCTGGCAAACCTACCTCCTGTTCCTCGCCCCCATGGTCCTCTCCAATTTCCTCCAATCCATGTCGGGCACCATCAACAGCATCTACATCGGCCAAATGCTCGGCACCCAAGCCCTCGCGGCAGTATCGGGCATGTTCCCCGTGGTGTTTTTCTTCATCGCCCTGGTCATCGGCCTTGGCGCTGGCGCTGGGGTGTTGATCGGCCAAGCCTGGGGGGCTCGTGAGTTGCATCTGGTGAAGGCCATCGCGGGTTCGACGTTGCTGTTGGGGGCGATGATCGGGTTGGTTGCGGCGGTGTTGGGCAGTGTGTTTGCCCGGCCGGCGTTGCAGGGTTTGGGGACACCGGTGGATGTGCTGGACGATGCGGTGGCGTATGCGCATGTGATGATGTGGATCTTGCCGTCGCTGTTGGTGTTTGTGTTGTTTACGCAGTTGCTGCGTGGGGTGAGCGATACGGTGTCGCCGTTGTTGGCGCTGGTGGTGTCGACGTGTGTCGGGCTGGCACTGACGCCGGCGTTGATTCTCGGGTGGTTGGGGTTGCCGCCGATGGGGATTCAGAGTGCGGCGTGGGCGGGGTTGGCGGGTAACTTGGCGGCGATGGGGTGGCTGGCGTGGCGGTTGATTCGCAAGGGGCATCCGTTGGCGCCGGATCGGGAGATGTTTGCCTCGATGCGGCTGGATCTGGAGATCCTCGGCAAGGTGTTGCGCATCGGGCTGCCGACCGGATTGCAGATGGTGGTGTTGTCGTTGTCGGAGCTGGTGATTCTGGCGCTGGTGAATCAGCACGGTTCTCAGGCGACAGCGGCGTACGGGGCGGTGACGCAGATCGTCAATTACGTGCAGTTCCCGGCGTTGTCGATTGCGATCACGGCGTCGATTCTCGGTGCGCAGGCGATCGGGGCCGGGCGCATCGAACGCATGGGGCCGATTTTGCGCACGGGGCTGTTGATCAACGTGTGCCTGACCGGTGGTTTGGTGGTGTTGGGTTATCTGCTGTCGCACTGGTTGCTGGGGTTGTTCCTCACGGATGATTCCACCCGGGCGATGGCGGAACACCTGTTGCACATCATGCTCTGGAGTCTGTTGGTGTTTGGCTTTCAGGCGATTGTCGGCGGCATCATGCGCGCCAGCGGCACGGTGTTGGTACCGGTGGTGGTTACGATCGTTTGCGTGGTCGGGGTGCAGTTGCCGGTGGCGTATCTGCTGGATGCGCGCTTTGGGCTGCAAGGTGTGTGGATGGCGTTTCCGGTGGCCTATCTGGGCATGCTGATGCTGCAGACGCTGTATTACAAAATGGTCTGGCAGCATCAGAAGATTGAGCGGTTGGTGTAGGGCCTTCGTTTGAGTGCGAAATTGCACTCCACTTGACCACCGGTTGCATGGGATTTGACCGTCATGCTTCGTAACCGTGATCGGCAGAGAATTGCGCATTGCAGCCCTTCTCGACAGGCAGCAATCGGCCCAGAGTGTGTAAAAACGCAGACACCGTTTGGAAGTCTGCGTTACTACGTAAAATCTGCCAGCGCTTGGCTAGTAGGCAGACCTGAAATTTGCGTAGGAACGCGATTTTCGTTCTAGTTCTGACCGTCAAACCTACTCTAAAACGTTTTTACACAGCCTCGGCCAATAGCTGCCGCTCGTTGAAGCTAGCAAAAACGGGAAGTACCTCTCAAAGCGTTTTTCGAGCGTTGCAAAAATCACATGCACAACTTGCGTAGCGCGAATGCTCAATCGGATTACGGACCGTGCGCGCTCACATCTACTTGTAGGAACATGATCAAGGTGTCCCGCAGGGGGCGAACATTTTTGGGTAACCTGAACTCGGACACCGAAGTTAGGGGGCTACCGGCTGGATCAAAATAGCTGTCGTGCGGTGTTATTTTATCTATTTCCATAATGCCTCTAATTCGCCCCGTAAAATTTAAACCATGATCTAAAGTTCTCAACTCCTCAGTGCAATGAAATTTTTCGTCATTAAGTGGCCTGTCCTCGTTAGGCACATCAAGGAGGCACCTGTAACCCAAAAAAGATAATTTCCAACTTGCGGTTCCCGGACTCGATATCGACGGTTATCCAGTTGAGGCAATCAGCATCGCAGCAGCGTCGGTGCACTGCGCCACCGAGGAGCTTCAACGCCGAGTTCTGTCAGTGACGGTAGCGGCCGCAAAAAAAAATTCGACCGCGCGCTTCAGATCAGCGGTACCATCAATTCTACCGTTTGATCGGAAAACACGATCCTCCGTGTTCAACAGACACCGATTTCGGAGTTACCCAAGCTCCTAATTTTTATTAGCGCTCATCAGAATCCAGGGGGCCGGTTCGAGTGGCTTGCGAGACCGCACTGGTACTGGTATATAATCGCTAATCCTCCGTTTGTTTAATTTAAGATTCACTAAAACACCATAATGCCTTACCATAGTGGCCAATATATGGCGCACGCTATGAAAGGAAGCTTTATGACTACACCACCCGAAAGAAATTTTGCTAGTAAAATCGAAAATTTATTGGTAATGCCACCACTCAAGAGGGAAGCAATTCGTCTTGTGTTTTGTTGCGTAATGGCGCTCATATTGAATGTATTTTTATTCTTGGGTGTTGAAGATGATGGTTCTATAAAGACATGGGCTGAGTGGCCAATCGGGGCTTTTTCATCCCCTAGATTGCTTCTGTTCATGATTTATTTCTTTTTGCCGTTTTTAGCGTACACGGTGCTGAAAGCGCTGCTATTAAACGCTAACAATGCATATAGTGGGATTCTCGGATTCTTAGCCAACCAACTTACGGGCGCCATGTACTGCTCCGGACTGATTTTGGCATCGATCACCTTCAAACAATATACCATTGAAGGCAAGTTGGACCATGAGCTAATCAAACTATCACTTATTGTCTTCGCGTCTGGCCTTATGTACTTCTACGCATTGCAATGCGCCATACAGAAAAGCATGTCTCCAGTACTTTTAAAACGCACTGAGCGGGCAAAGAATATCTAATCAGCACGACCTGGCAGTATAAATTCATGTGCAACTACCGGGAATGCTCCGGTCTTGGCAGGATCGATGTGGTCATCGACATTAACCCTGCCCGGACTATGCACCTTGTCCATCACCAGCGATACCAGTCGATACGGCGAAGGAGTCAGATCTTCGGCCTCGATTTTAGCAGTTCGGGATTGGGCAAGGTTGTATTTCCTCAGAGTCGTGGCCTCCAAGTCCAATCTATATGAAAAAAAAGGGGACGGAATTATTTTCTTATTTCTGAAAAATAAATCATTCCCCTTTTCCGCAAGGCCCAAGACCCTGAGGGCGAAGTTGCAAATGTGATGGCTAACTTGTCGGTAGATTTTCTATCCAAGCCTGAGTATGAGCGACCTCTGCTAGCAATGCTTAAGTCAAGCCTCTCGCTTAACGTAAAGTGCGCGGATGCGGGTATAACTGATTATGCGTGGGAGAGTATATCTAGGTCGCAGGAAGTGATAGAGCACGTTTTCAAGGTGACATTTAACTACCTAGAAGAAATCCAGCCTGTTGCGACGGCAACCCCAGCCCTAGCGGACGCTCGTGCCCCGGCAGTTATTGCCCTCCCGCCCTCTCTCGTCTGACAATAAGAAGGCCGGAGGAGGTGCCAAGTCATCTTTCCAGACTATTGGTTTGGGAGTTTATAAGCGCTTTCAGTTTCAATATATATTGCACTATTGAGTGATCGGATGAGAAATTCGATGCGGGCCCTTTTAGTGCCTTGACAAGACGCACAAGCCAGCCACCACTTGTTGAGATGCCTTCATTTTGCAGCCATATTTCGGATCCCACATGCTGATAGAATAATGGTGGGGTGAAAGGAACTGCATCTGAACTATTTATCAGTCGTACTGTTTTTTCGCCAAGTTTTCCATAGAATTTTTTGAATGTAGATAGACCAACAGCTGGCGATCCAAAGGTTATTATTGATTCGAGATTCTCTCTGACTTTATCAGGGTGCGAGCTTCGCAGTTTGACCGCAAATAATATCGCTAGAGCGCCTCCGAGTGAGTGCCCAGTGATAGCAATTTTTTTATCTAGCAAGCTGTTCTCTTCGAGGCAACGAAGTATGGCATCAAGACTGCGAAGTTTGGTGGTTTTATCATCGTAGTTTAGAGTTTTTTGGAATCCTCGATGCACGAGAGTATTGGAGGCTTCCGGGCAGTCTCGCAGCTTAACCGGAAAAGCTTTTAGATTTGAAATTTGCCAATCAACACTTTCTCTAGTACCTCTAAAGCATATTACTACCGATTCGATGTTCCAGAAAATGCGGCAGAACCCTCTGCCGATAGAACCGTGAATTATTCTCTGGTCATCGAAGGGTTTTCCTTTGTAGCTGTGGTACTTATGGGCTATCGGGCTGGCATATGCAGCTTTACTGAGTCTTGCCAATTCCAAGAATATTTTGAGTGATTCCATGTTGTGCATTAGGTCGCCCTTTGCTGCTCATGCTCGCTGATGTGAGGTAGATATAAAAATTGATTCTAGTATTAGATCGGCGACAATGTATTGCTTCGGAGTGCTCCGCTAGTGCTTCAGTAGATGAGCAGCAGCTTTGTCTTGTAAGAGGCGCAATCAGTTGGGCGCGTCCGCTTTGGGCCGTTCTCTGCCGGTCATGGCCACGAAGCATGCTGGTTAAAATCCGATGCAAATGACTGGTCAGGTCGAATGCAAATGGGTGGGCAAGTCTGTGCAATTAGCCATTTGCGTATCAAACGCTGCTCTTGAGCCAGTTCTCGAAGCGCGTCGGCCCGATGATGGGGTGCTCTCCCGGCGTGAGCGAATGATCATCGATGGGCGCACCGAAGTAGGGGACTGTGTCGTCCGCTTGGGCCTGGCGCGGGTCGTTGGTGTGTTGCAAAAACAGGCGCACGAATTCCACCAGCGGCCAGCGCTCTGGGCCGGCTACTTCCAGGGTCTTATTGCTCGGCGCTTGCACGGCGACCTTCGCCAGCGCCGTCGCGACATCGACCGCGGCAATCGGTTGTAGCTCGGCGGAGGTCAGGCGGACGGTGTCGCCGTCCTGAGCGCCCGAGTGCGAAATCGCCCCGATGAATTCGAAGAACTGCGTGGCCCGCAATATTGTGTAGGGAATGCCTGAGTCCTTGATGAGTGTTTCCTGGGCCATTTTCGCCCGGAAGTAACCGCTGTCGAGCATGCGCTCGGTGCCCACCACCGACAGGGCGACATGGTGTTTGACGCCGGCGGTTTTCTCGGCGGCGAGCAGGTTACGCCCGGAAGTTTCGAAGAATTCGAGCACGGCAGCGTCTTCGAAGGAGGGCGAGTTGGCCACGTCGACCACCACGTCGGCGCCTTGCAAGGCGGTCTGCAGTCCTTCGCCGGTGAGGGCGTTGACGCCGGTGCTGGGTGATGCGGCCAGGGTTTCATGCCCCTGGTCTTGCAGGTTTTTGCACAGGTGTCTGCCGATCAGCCCGGTACCGCCCATGACGACGATTTTCATGACGAGTCTCCCGATGCGATGTCAGTCCTGAGTGTCGTATGGGTGGACAGATCGAGGGGCTGACGTTGAATCCTGCAACCATTAAAGACCCGCAATGGAACTGCTTCATGTTGTCCGATAGGTGGTTCGATCAGATGCTGTTCGAATTATCTGAAAAAAATGCAGAGATGCGCACAAAAAGACCGGAAAAACAGATTGGCGGGAATGTTATATTGCCAGCCTTTGTATCCCGTCATGTTTTGAAACATGACGGTGTGTTTGAGGCGACTCAAACGGCTTTTCAGTATCCAGCAGTAAGATTAATAACGCGCCGAGGATTGGGCGCCAGGTTTCGTTATGCATGGCAGGAGGCGTTACATGCGTTGTGTTCTTTCACTGCTGATCACGCTGGTCTGCGCCCAAGTGGCATGGGCCGAGCCCACGGCCGAGTTGTCGGAACCGGTGGGCGGCTGGCGCTATCACGGCCTGCTGGACCGTAGTGAAAACCCTCGAGTCGCCTATCCCACGCCGCCCATCGACCGGGGCGTGCAGCGCAATCGCACGATGATCGAAGGCCAGCTCAAGGCCCTCGGTACGCTCCGTCCGCCCCATAGCCTGGCGGTCAACGGCAATCCCCTGAATCTATACACCGACGACCAAGGGCGTTTCGCCCGGCCATATGCGTTCGGCGCCGGCTCCAACAGCGTCGAAGTGCGCAGTTCCGAGGGCAAGTCGCTCAAGCGCGTTCAATTCTACGAAGCCAACAACCTGCGCACGCCGGCACGAATTCGCGTGGTGCTGGGTTGGGACGATCCCAAGGCCGAACTTGATCTGCACATCATTACCCCCGACGGCCAACATGCATTCTGGGCTCGCCCGGCGATGAGCAACGGCGGCGGTCTGGACCCGGACGGGGTCGATGGCCCCGGCCCGGAAATGTTCACCATGACCGCGCCGATGCATGGCACTTATCTGGTTTACGTGAACTATTGGGGCAACTTCGGCAGTGGCGGCTATAACTTCGATGAGACCAGCAACCAGAACGAGGTAATCACCTCGCAAATCAATCTGGTACTCAACGAAAACACCGTCGACGAAAAACGCGAGACCTTCATCGTGCCTTTGCGGGCGATCGGCGACCTGCTGCTGGTCAAGACTTTCAACTATTAAACATCCCGCACCACGGATGAATTGGGTTTGTGAACATGAGTGATAACACTGTTTCCCCGGCTGCCGCCGACGCACCTGCCGCCAACACTTCCCGTCGCTGGCCGGCGCTGGTCATCGGGCTGTGCCTGGTGGCCGGCGTGGCAGGCGGGTTGGGGTGGTTCCTGAACAAACCCAAGGCTCCGCCTGCGGAACTGGCCAGTGACAAACTGGGCATGGGCCGGCCGGACGGTCTGCTCGAAACCCACTCCCTGAGCCAACTGCCCAAGGATTTGCTGGCGGTGCCGTTTCTCAAGGAAACCCTGACCGAAGATTTCGTCTTCTATTACCAGGCTCACGCCGACCGTCTCGGTTTGATCGGCAGCTTGCGGCGGATCATTTACGAGCATGACCTGAAGTTGCAGGACAGCCTGATCGAGCAGCTGTTCGATCAACCGGCGGACGTGGCGCTGTGGCGCGGGGCGGATGGGCGTCTCAAGGATTTTCTGTTGGTGATGGATCGTGGCGGGCTGGCCAAGGTGCTGGAGCCGTTGGCAAAAGTGGCGCTGGATGATACGCAGCTGAGCAAGCTGGCTGAAATCAAGGTCGCCGGCGATGTGGTGCCGCTTTATCAACTCACCTACAACAACAGCAAAGCGCTGCTGTTCGCCTCTCATGGCGACAAACTGGTGGTGCTGTCCAACCCGGCCAAGCTTTATGACGCCGGCCATGGTCCAGTCGAAGAACCCGGCATGGTCTCGACTGAATCGCTGGAAGCACTGCTCGGCGGCCAGAAACTGTTCCCCGAAGCCTTCGGCCTGCAACCCCGCGCGCCTGAGGTAAAACAACGTCTCTCGGTCAACTCCAGCGTCCTTGCCATGGGTTACCAGCGCTTCATCCCGAATTTTGCCGGCCTGCGTTTCGACATGGACGACAAGGGCTGGCACAGCTTCCTCGCCATGGACGAACTGGAAAACCAGCCAGACTTCGACTTCAAACCGATCTGGCAAGCCATGCCGATGGGCGCCAGCGCCTGCGTGACCTTGCCGCTGGCCGCCGAACAACAGAAACCGCTGCTGGTGAAACTCGGTGCCGACGACGCCGCGGCCCAAGCCCTGACCGAACACATGGCCGGTGCCGCCGGCCTGTGCTGGTACGCCGATTCGCGGCTGTACACGCCGTTGCTGGTGGCCAGCCTGAACGACGATGACAGTGCCAAACTCGACGGCGACCTGGGCAACCTGTTCGGCTCGATGGTCGGCGCCTACGAAGGCAACGTCGCCGAGCACGCGTTCCCGGTGGTCGAGAAACAGGAAGGCCAGACTCATCAGTGGCAGCGCCAGGTCAGCTCCAACTTCGGTCCCTACAAGGCCAAGGATGCCGAGCAACCGGACGCGATCACCGGCAAAGCCTTTATGCGCGTAAGCCTGGCGCGCCACGGTTCGACGCTGCTGTTCTCCCTTGACGACAAACTGGTCGACAAAGCCCTCGGCACCCTCGACAAACGCTTCCCGCCCATGGCTGACGTCGTGCCGAAAGACCTGCTGATGCCGATCTATTTCGGCCCGGACTCCATGGCGCAACTGATGCAACAGGAAACCCTCGACAGCCTGCCGCAAGACATGGAGCCGGTGTTCTACAACGCCGCGCAAACCTACCTGATCCCGAAACTGCGCACCCTCGGCGGCTATGGCAAATATGCCCTGACCTTGCCCAAAGGCAGCGAGCCCGACGGTCACTGGCAGTGGCTGCCGCTGGAGTGGAAAGCCCTGTGACCGCACTTATCCGAGGCCTCGGCCTGCTGGCGTTGTTGCTGGGGACTCGCACCTTTGCCAGCGAAGCCCCGGCGCTCGACCCGCAGCAATCCCAGGTATTCCGCGCCTGGTTCGTGCGCATCGCCCAGGAACAATTGACCCAAGGCCCGAGCCCGCGCTGGTATCAGCAGGACTGCGCCGGGCTGGTGCGGTTTGCCGCCAACGAAGCGCTGAAAGTCCATGACGACAAATGGCTGCGCAGCAATGGCTTGTCCAATCGCTACCTGCCGCCGGAACTGCAACTGAGCGACGCCCAACGCGGCCTCGCCCAGCAATGGCAGCAGGGCGGCGGCAAGGTCGGGCCGTACGTCAACGCGATCAAACTGATTCAGTTCAACAGTCATCTGGTCGGCCGCGATGTGGCCCAGGCCCGACCCGGCGACTTGATGTTTTTCGATCAGGGCGACGACCAGCACCTGATGATCTGGATGGGCCGCTTCATCGCCTATCACACCGGTACCACCACCCCAACCGACAACGGCATGCGCTCCGCAAGCCTGCAACAACTCATGACATGGAAGGACACCCGATGGATACCCGACGCAGCCAACCCCAACTTCATCGGCGTCTATCGACTGAACTTCCTCTCCCAATGATCGGTGCCCGCATGCTGCGCATTTGCTCTCGAATTCCACTGTTGCTGGCCCTTCTGGCGCCTTTAGCCACGGTCAACGCCGAAGACACCGTCGAGCCGAGCGGCTACACGCCGGTGGCCGGTGAAAGCTTTTTCCTGCTGGCCGACAGCAGTTTCGCCAGCGACGAACAGGCGATGGTTCGCCTCGAAGCGCCGGGTCGCGATTACCGCCGGTTCCGCATGGAGCCTTACGGCGGCGCGGACATTCGTGTGTATCGCATCGACAAGCCGCTGGATTTCCTCAAGCGCCAGAAGAACCTGCACCGCGTGGTCAGTGACGGCCAGTTCAAGGGCGAAGGCCTGTCGAACACCCTCGCGTACCTGTGGGACAACTGGTACCGCAAATCCCGTCGGGTGATGCAGCGGGCGTTTTCCTACGAGTCGCGTAAACAAGTCACCGAGGAAGTGCCGGAACTGAAGATGGGCACCGCCATCGCCGCGCCAACGCCTTACGACGCACAGCCACAATTCGCCTTGATTCCGGGCCTGCCGGTGGTCAGCCAATTCCGTTATCCGCTGTGGCAAGCCAAACCGATCCAGCCGCCTGAGGGCGTGAACCTGGCCGGTTCTTCCAGTGAGTTCGTCAGTGTCTCGCCGGGCAACGTGTACATCCCGTTGGGCAACCTGAAGCCAGGCCTGTACCTGGTGGAAGCGCTGGTCGGCAAGTACCGCGCGACCACCATGGTTTTCGTCTCCAATACCGTGGCCGTGAGCAAGATTGCTGGCGATGAATTGCTGGTGTGGGCCGCGCGCAAACACGAAGGCAGTTCGGTGCCCAAGGTCAATGTGCTGTGGACCGACGGCCTGGGCGTGATGAGCAGTGGCGCGACTGACGCCGACGGCTTGCTGCGTCTGAAACACGTCAGCCCGGAGCGTTCGTTTGTGATTGGCGAGGACGAAGAGGGCGGGGTGTTCGTCTCCGAGAACTTCTACTACGACAGCGAAATCTACGACACCAAACTCTATGCGTTCACCGACCGGCCGCTGTATCGGCCGGGGGATTGGGTGTCGCTGAAAATCGTCGGCCGCGAGTTCAAGAATGCGCGGGATTCCGTGGCACCGACCGCTGCCGACGTCAATGTCACCGTGCTCGATGCTACGGGCACGGCGCTGCAATCGTTGGCATTGAAGCTCGATTCCAAGGCAGGTACTCAGGGTCGTTTCCAGTTGCCGGACAACGCCGTGGCTGGCGGCTATGAGCTGCGTTTCAGCTACAAGGATCAGGCCTACAGCAGCGCTTTCCGTGTTGCCGAATACATCAAGCCGCACTTCGAAATTTCCATGAACCTGGCCAAGCAGGATTACCGCACCGGCGAACCGGTGAAGGGCAGTCTGGTGCTGTTGTACCCGGACGGCAAACCGGTGGCCAACGCCAAGTTGAGCCTGAGCCTGCGTGCCCAACAACTGTCGATGGTCGATAACGAGCTGCAATACCTCGGGCAATTCCCGGTAGAGCTGACTAGCGCCGAACTGACCACCGACGCCAAGGGCAACGCCAGCCTCGACCTGCCTGCCGCCGAGAAACCGAGCCGCTATATGCTCACCGTGTTCGCCAGCGATGGCGCGGCGTATCGGGTCAAGACCACCAAGGAAATTCTCATCGATCGCGGGGCTGCGAGTTTCCGCCTGAGCGCGCCGCAGCGGTTCAGCGCGGTGGGCGGCAAGGTTGCCTTCAGCTATGCCAACGAAGGTGGCAGCGAGCAGAGCAAAGCGGTCAACCCGAGCAGCTACAGCTGGGTGCGACTCGAAGATCAGACCACTGGCGAAGGTAAACTCGCCGCCAAAGATAAAGGCTTCACCCTGGCCTTCGACCGTCCGGGCACTTACAACCTGACGCTGAAGGATGATCACGGCCGCGTGCTTGGCGCGACCGGTCATTCGGTCACCGGCGACGGCGTTAAAGCCGTGCCCGGCACCGTGGAAATCGTCCTCGATAAACCCGAGTACAAGGCCGGCGACGAAGCCCTCGCGTTGATCACTTTCCCCGAGCCGATTATCGATGCGCTGTTGTCGCTGGAACGCGACAAGGTCGAGGCCACGGCGCTGCTGTCCAAGGGCAGCGACTGGCTGAAGATGGAAAAAATCAGCGAAACCCAGTACCGCGCGCGCATCCTGGTGAAGGACAACTTCGCGCCGAACCTGACGTTCTCGGTTCTTTACACCAAGGGTGGCCAATACAGCTTCCAGAACGCCGGTATCAAAGTTGTCGCGCCGCAGATCGATGTGGCGATCACCACCGACAAAGAAGCGTATCAACCAGGGGATACCGTTACCGTCGATCTCGCTACCCAGTTCGCCGGCAAAGCCATTCCGGCGCACCTGACGGTCAGTGTCGTGGACGAGATGGTCTACGCCCTGCAACCGGAAGTCGCGCCGACCATCGACCAGTTCTTCTATCACCCACGCCGCAACAACGTGCGCACCAGCGCCAGTTTGTCGTTCATCAGCTACGACGTGGCATTGCCGGGCAGCCCAGGCGCGCCGGGCAAAGCCAACCGCAGCGAACGTGGCGTGAAAGTGTTGGAGCGGCCGCGTCGAGAAGACGTCGACACCGCCGCGTGGCAGCCTGAATTGATCACCGATGCGAATGGCAAAACCCGCTTTACCTTCAAAATGCCAGACTCGCTGACTCGCTGGCGCATCACCGCCCGGGCCATCGCCGATGACGGCCAGGTCGGGCAGAAGAAGCAGTTCGTGCGCTCGGAAAAACCGCTGTACCTGAAGTGGAGCGGCCCGACCAAGTTCCGCAACAGCGACAAACCGGACCTCGGTGTGTTCGCTTTCAGCCAGGCCGAGAAACCGGTCAAGGCTGAGCTGGTGATTCATTACGGTGGCGCCGAGCAACGGGTGCCGGTCACGTTGAACAACGGTATCAACTACATCGCATTGCCAGCGTTCACAGTGGCGAATGGCGAGTGGACTGCCGAGCTGGTGCAGGACGGTAAAACCGCTGATGCCCTGGCCGTGCGCCTGACCGCGACCGGCGAAGGCTGGCAGGTAACGCAAAGCCAAAGCCTGGACGTGGTCAGCGGTGATACGCCGTTGACCTTGCCGGCAGACGCCACGGATATTCGCCTGCGTCTGGATGACAGCCCGCAAGCGCTGTTCCGTTCGGCCCTCGATGATCTGCTGAGCTATCCGTACGGCGGCGTCGAGCAAACCGCCAGTCGTTTACTGCCGTTGAGCATCGCTTATCCAACCTTGTCGTCGAACCCGCAGATCCGCGATCGCTTGCGTTTGATCATGCAGAACAGCCGTCTGCGGCTGGTGCAAATGGCCGGTCCGTCGGCGAGCTTCACCTGGTGGGGCTTTGACGGTGAGCCGGATGCGTTCCTCACCGCCTATGCCTATTACGCCGACTGGCACGCCAGCAAAGCGCTGGAACTGAGCCTGCCGCCGGAGCATTGGCAGCGGGTGCTGGAGGTGTACGCCAAGCAGTCGCAGAACACGCCGCTGTTGCAGCGTGCGTTGATTCTGTCGTTTGCCAAGCAGATGCAATTGCCAGTGAACACGTTGCTCAGCGGTTTGATCGACGATTTGGTGAAAGCCGGCGAAGGCCATGGGGCGAGCGTGATGGACGATGGCGAAGAGAGCCTCGTCATGAACGATCCGGACTCGGCATTGGGACTGGCCAGCGCTCGGCTGTTGACCGCATCGTTGGCGCGTCAGGCCAAGGTCAATCTGCCGGAGGCGTTCAATCGTCAACTGGACGCAGCGCAACAACAAGTGGCCGCCAGCTCCCAGCCGTTTGTCGAAGCGCTGAACCTGTCGTTGCAAGCCTTCGATCAGGCTCACGCGCAAGCGCTGTTGCAACGCTTGTTGCCACAGCAATCGACCCTGGAACGCGCCTTGGCGCTGACCTGGCTGCAACGCAGCATCGAACAGGCCTCGCCCACCATCGCACTGGCTCCGGGTGAAGGCTGGAAGAAAAAGTACGGTGATACCGGAGAGGTGTATTGGACGTGGCAGGGTGCTGCAACCGTGCCTGCAACGTTGTCGTTGAGCGGGACGCAAGAACGCCCGCTTCGCGCTATGTTGAGCTTCCAGAGCAAGCAACCGCCGGTAGACCCGATGGCCGTGACCATCACTCGTCGTCTGTCGCGTCTGGTGCCGGGTGACGAAGCGTTCGAGTTCAAACTCGAAGCCGTCGGGACCAAACCGTTGTCCAGCGACAGCCTGTACCTGGACGAAGTGATCATCACCAGCAAAGCGGCGAAACCGCTGCGCTACGGCATGCTCGAAGTGCCGCTGCCACCGGGTGCGGATGTCGAGCGCACCACGTGGGGCATCAAGCTGATGGGCAAGGCCGGCACCGAGCCGACTTCGCTGGAGAAGGCCCGTTTCGAACCGGGGCAAATGGCTTACGCGATCCCGGTGGATGCCTTGAGCGGTGAATTGCGCCTGCGTCATCTGGTGCGCTTCTCGCAAAAAGGTCAGTTCAATCTGCCGCCGGTGCGTTTCACCCAGGTCTATGCGCCACAGCATCAGGCTCAGGAACAGAAACCGGCGCTTGGTCAGGTCACGGTCCACTGACATGACCCGGCGTCTGGTCTGGTGGTTGTTGTGTTTGATCCCTGCGCTGGCGACAGCGCAGGACGAACCGTTGCGACTGGGCTTCAAGGATGAATTGCTTGCGTTGAGCCAGACTCAGGTGATCTCGCGTGAGCCGTTGCCTGCTGATCTGCAGACGCCGCTGGGTAGCTTGTGGAAGCTGTTTGTCTACGGCTGGCTGGTGGACACCGGCGCGCGTGAACCGGCGTATGAGTGTCGCGGGCAATCAAAGGAAGAGGTTTATTGCTGCACGGCGGGCGGCAGGATTGAGCGCGATCAGGCGTTGGTGAAGTCTTGCGGCTTGTATTTCGAGCCTGCGCGCTTGGGCATCGCCGGTGCTGAGTGGCGCGAGTATTGGCAGGCGAGACAAGCACCGAAGTGGCTGTTGGACTTGCCGTCGTTGCAACCGCAGACCCGGGTTTCGGTGGCTGAGTTGTTGAAGGTCTTGGCCGTGATGCCCGCGCAGGATCAGGCGCGGCGAGTGTTGCTCGATGTGGTGCTGAATGCGGCTGACGGCAATGTCGTCGGTGAGCTTGGCGGCCGGTTGCGGGTGAAAACCTGGAGCTGGTTGGGGGATCAGGATCCCTCGTCGCGTCAGGGTGGGTTCGCTGGCTGGACGGCAGACGGCACACCGATCTGGGCCGGTGGGCGCGGCACCAGTCAAATGGTCTTGCGCAATTATGGTCAGGCACTGGCGACGTCGTTGCCTTCGTCATGGCCCGCCGAGGCGGGGAAGTGCGTCGAGGTCGGCCTGTTCGCGCGTTATCCGCTCAAACGCGTGCTGTCGGGGGATCGCGTGTTAGCGCCCGGGCCTTTGCAAGGCGACTATCGCGTCGAGTTCGCCAACGGCAATCAACTTGATATCCATAGCGACGGCGAGTTGTTCTTGCTCAAGGACAAACTCGTCGCCCGCCTGGACCGCGAAGAATACGTCGCCCGCGTCTTGCAGCGCGAAGCCAGACCGGAACCCGCCGAAGCCGCCAAAGCCTTGAGCGTCGCAATCCGCACCTACCTGCTGCAAAACGCCACGCGCAACGGCGACTGCCTGAGCATCGACGACAGCAGCAGCCGACAGCGCGTCGCCCCACGCCCGGCCGCCACCGAGTCGCGCAACATCGCTGCGTGGACCAGCGACCTGGTCCTGGCCGGCAGCGACGTCACCTATCACTCCGACCAACCGGGGCCGGACAAGCTCTCCTGGCTGCAAGCCGTCGAACAGGCCAATGCCGGTCAACGCTATGACGCCATCCTGCTGCACGCTTACCCACGCGCCAGCCTCAGCCGCTGGGACAATCCAGTGGCTTCCTGCGATGCATTGCCCGCCGCGCAAGACTGGCTGCAAAAACAACGCCGCGGCTGGCGACCACGGCTGGAAAGCGAAGTTGGTTACAACGAAGTCAACACCTTCGCCGTCTGCCGCCTGGCTTTCGGCCGTCCTTTTGTCGATCGCGAACGCCAGCGCATTTACGTGCGCGGCGTGCTGTCGCTGCAAGACCGCCTCGACCTGACCCACGAATACCTGCACCTGGCCTTCGAAGCACACCCCAACGGCCAGGATGAAACCTACATCGAAGGGCTCGCCCGCCACCTCTTGCTGGATTAGGCCATGAAACTCCGTTACCCACAGGTTCTCCTGTTCCTTTGTTCCTTTTGCGTATGGCCGACCACGTTCGCCACCGACAGCGCGGTCAAACTCGACACGCCCGTCGGCGGCTGGCGCACAGGCGCGCCCGAAGGCGAAGGCGAAAACTTTCGTCAGACGGTTAATTACCCGGCGTCCTCGGTCAACACACCGGTGGGGCAGGCCAATACCGCTCGCATCACTGGCCAGATCAAATCCGTGCCCAAGAGCAACGAACCCGGCAAGCTGATCGTCAACGGCGTCAGCATGCCGCTGAAAATCGACCCCGCCGGCCGCTACGATCGCCCGTTCTCATTCCCCAACGGCAGCAACAGCGTTGAAGTCCGCAGCTCCGATGGCCAACAACGCCATCGCACGCAGTTCCTCAATGCCAGCGGCGGCGCCACCCCGGCCAAGTTGCGAGTATTGCTGGCCTGGGACAGCGACGGCACCGACCTCGACCTGCACGTCGTCACACCTGACGGTGGCCACATCTGGTACGGCGACCGCGTCGCAGCCAACGGCGGCGCACTCGACGTCGACGTCACCACCGGCTACGGCCCGGAAATCTTCGCCATGCCAGCGCCGATCAAGGGGCAATACCTGGTGTACGTGAACTACTACGGTGGCGGGTATCGCAGTGATGAAGAGGGGCAGGAAGAGGCTGTTCAGCCCCTGACCACTGCGCAGATCACGGTGATTACGGAGGAGGGGACGCCGAACGAGAAGATGGAGACGTTCCTGGTGCCGATGCGGGCGGTGGGGGAGTTGACGTTGGTCAAGGGGTTTAGTTATCCGTGAGGGGGTAATTGTGACAGCGGTGCTGACACGCTGGGTTTGGCATTTGTCGCAGCGGTGCTGCGACAAATTAAATTAGTCAGCAATGTCGTGCTGTTCGCAACTAAGTGCAGGGTGGGACGTGGTGATGAAATATGGTTGCGTCAAGCGAATCGTTTTTTTGTTGTTTGCGGCTATAGTTGTGTGTTTTGTCGCCAGCGAGTCATTTTATACCATCAACGAACAAGATCGCGGCGTAGTCCTGCGTAACGGCAAATTTGTTGCTGAGGCACAACCTGGGTGGGGTTGGAAGATTCCGTTTGTGGATAAAGTGACAAGTATTTCAATGCAAAACAATCTCGCCTATTGGGAAGGGTTTCAAGCAAGAACTGAAGATTTTGATTTGATGGAGTTGGAGGTTTCTATTGTTTGGCGTGTCGCGCCAGGCGAGGTTTTAAAGATGTATAAAAAGTACACCACTCTTGAAGCTGTCGAAAATGTCTTGCTTATACCTAAGGTTACAGAACAAGCCAGATTAATAGTGTCTCAGTACAGTACAGAACAGGCACTGAAAAATCGAGAGGCGTTCATTCGCAGTTTTTCTACTGCGATCAGGACTGCTATTGACGGGCCTGTCATCATTGAAAGCATCGATATTGGAAGCGTGCATATGAAAAGCATGCATATTGAATAGGGTGCCGTTATATGCAAGCCGCAAAAGCAAAAAATCAAGAGGCTATTAAAATGCGTCGTACGGTTTGTTTGATAGGTTCATGGTTAGGCGGGTTGTTGGCGGTGTGTCTATTTGCAAGTTTCTCTTTTTATACGGTCAACGAAAGAGAACTAGGCCTGGTTTTGCGTAATGGCAAGATTTTTTCTGAAGTAGGCCCTGGGCTGGGCTGGAAGCTTCCGGTTATCGATAAAGTGTTTCGGATTTCAAGTCAGAATAATATTTTGCACATTGCAGGCGTCCATGGCTACACGTCGGATCTTCATGGGTTTAATGCTGATGTATCAGTTGCGTGGCATGTGGCGCCGGATAAAGTTGCGGATATATACACGCGGTACAACGATATTCAATCGGTCGAGCTGGCACTGATAAAGCCTCGGGTGACTGGGCAGATCGGGCTTGTTATGTCGCGCTATAAAGGTATTCAGATGTTCGACACTCCTGATCGGTTTATAAAAGATACTTCCGCTGCAATTAAGGTGGCGGCAGGCGAGCTGGTCATCATTGATAGCGTGAATTTTGAAAAGCTAATGTTAGCCGATCTGGATCGATCAGCTTCTTCCGAAGAAGCCGCCGTCGAGGCAGCGGCGCCCGAAGCGGTGAGGAGATAAGTTGATTCAAGTTTAGCTTTTTTCTGAATCAGTCTTTTATCCAAAAGGCAGAGAAGGGCACCAATAACCGGGCTGATCACCGCTGTTTCTTGAAAGGATTGAACATGCTAAAGCGCTTGGCTCTTTCTGGGCTGTTTCTACTAATAGCGGCATTTGGGTATACGGCAGTCATGGGCCGCTTGGGCGGAGGTCCAGCTCCAATCCTGGAGCTAGTTCAACCAAACAAACAGGCTGACTTGATAACCGTCAATAAACAAGAAAGGCGGATGTTTTTATGGCGCGAGGGTGTGGTACTGGCCGAATATCGCATAGCGCTTGGAGCTGCCGCGAATGACGGCGCAAAGCAACGAGAAGGGGACGAGAAAACGCCTGAGGGACGTTATTTCATCGATTGGCGCAATCCAAAATCAATGGCGTACCTTAGCTTGCACATTTCATATCCGAATCCGGCAGACGAAGCCGCTGCTCGCCATAACGGGTATTTGCCAGGCGGTAACATCATGATTCATGGTCTACCCAATGGATGGGCGTGGCTTGAACCGCTTCATCATCTGTGGGACTGGACTGATGGTTGTATCGCTGTAACTAATAGCGAAATGCGAAAAATCTGGATGTTGGTGCCTGACAGGACGCCGATTGAAATCAGATAGGACGCTGCCTGCACTTTCCAGCCCTTTAACTACTGAAGCCATGATGAACTTTACCCCGCCTCGTTTGAGATTGTTGTCGATACTGACCGTGACCCTGTTAGTGGTGGGCTGTACGTCCTACTACCTGTGTCGCCAGAGCAGTGCGTCGACAAGTGAAAGCTTCACCGCCGAGGATATGAACGAAGGCGGCGTAGAGGACATCGGCACGCTGGCACTGCCTGACGTGGAAAAGCGTCTGAATTACTTGATCCACGACACCGGTGAAACCCTCAGCGCGTTGGAGCTGGTCACTCAATCGGAATTTAGCCTGACGGTTGAGGGAACCAAGCCCGCCGACGAGCAGAAGTTGCAATACGAGGAGCTGTTTGTCCCTTTCACCAGTGCGCAGGTGAAAACTGCGCTGGCGTCGATCCAGGACCTGCGTTTTGTTCAGACGCTGTTTGCTGATGGTTCCGAAGTGAGGTTCGACACCAGCAGCCTTGATCCTCTCTGGAAGCGCGCCGCCACGCCGGATGAGCCGGTGGCCGAACAGTACCGTGCGCAGCGTTTGCGTTTTCGAGATGGCAGCGAGAAAGACTTCGCCGATATACAGGTGCAGTCCAAGGTTGAGTCGGACGATAGTGTGTCGTCCCGTGAACCCATCGCACTATCGGTCAACAAGCCCTTGGCTAGTCTCGGCCTGACGATCGCTTACCGCAGCTATCCGGCGTTCAAAAAAGTGGTCCTGGACAAGGATCACCCGCAGGTTACCCTGGACGACGGCCAAAATTTTCAGCTCACAGCCCTTAGTGGCGCAAGCGCCTCACTGCGGCTGAGTACGCCCAAGATGTCGACCTTCGTGGTGCAGGGTTTGACCGATTCGGGCAAGGCGCTTTACAGCAATGGCAACAACACCCGCTCCTTCCCCTCGGACGGCGATATTGCGGCGATGCGTGACTTTTACAAAGCCCTGCTGCAGACCAAGGATGATCTCGATCAGTTCAAGACCAGTCAGGCTGTGCAACAACGGCTGGAGCATTTGGTCAGTAATCTTTCCACTCAGGCGGGGCCGCTGAAAAACACCGAGGCCGACTACCAGTTCGAGGCCACGCCGCAACGTATCGTCATTCATGTGCTTGATCCGATGGAAGACAATACCGCCGTTATCAACGAGGTACACAACGTTCTTGCAGAGCAGACACGCTACATCGCCCGCGACCGGAAATCCGATCACTACGGCTTCATCGATCAGGCCGGACAGTGGTTGATCAAACCACGTTGGGTAGAGCTGCAAGATAGCGTGGTGGCGGATATCTACACGTTGTTTACGCTAGAAAAATCCAGCGACCCTCAATCTGACATGCAGGAATTGCGGAGCCAACTCGCCTATTTTCCCGCCGCCAGCAATAAACTCGTCTACCTGCCGTTCGAAAACATAACGCAGACATTGGACGATGGCCTGCTGCTGGTGGAGCGTGAAACCAACGGACCTTATGGGCTCTACGACGCCAGGAATCACCGTTTCACGTTGCCGATGAAGTTCGTCAACCCCACCGTGACCGGCAACGTGTTCATCGCCCGTCTTGGCAAAAAAACCTATGCCATGGAGGGCTACTACGGCGCCTATACCTTGGCCGGCAAGGAGATTTTGCCACCACAGTTCTCTGACATCGAGCAAAGCGGTGGTTACCTCTACACCCACTCAGCCGATCGGAGTCGTCAGGACGTTTTCGACCTGGAAGGTAAACGGATCAACCTCCAGGGTTACAACGTGATAGGTCGGTTTTTCGGCGAGCAGCCGCTGCTGGTGCAAGACGCTAAAAGTAAGAAATTTGCTTTTATCAACCGCCAGGGGACGCTGCTACCCATCAAGTTACCGTATGACGAGGTGGAGCCGTTTTCCAACGGCATGGCGGTGGTCGGGCGTGATCACAGCTATGGAGCCATCGACCTGAGCGGCACGTTGCAGATTCCTCTGGAGTACAACAGGATCAACTCTTTCCAAACCCGCTACGCAGCCGCCGTCCCGGCCGGCGGTGGTAGTGGACTGGTGTTGATCAGTCAAAACAACAAACAGGTCAAGAAACTCGGTTCCTACACCAGCCTGAAAGTCCCTGATAACAGCAACGAAGCCCGTTACTACGTGAATGATCCGAGCAATCCTGACGAGTATCTGGTCTATGACGCCGACGGCAATCTTGTGCAGAAAGGAGAATAAGGACTGGTTTCAATAACAGTACCGACACGCAGTTGCGTCTGATCAACTTCAAGCACGTTGGTTAAGGGGTTTAGTTATCCGTGAATGCAATAGTCTCAGCAGTGCTGAGACTATTAGCTACTCACTGGAGCAAGACAAATCAAAGCTGACCAGCAGGCTTTATCCAATCTGTAGCAGCTGCCGAGCCCGCGAGGCTGCGTTCGAGGACGAAGTCCTCGCAATCGGTGTACACGGTCCCACCTGAAAGAACCGGTTGCCTGATTTTACGACTGCTTCGCAGCCGAACGCAGGCTTCGCCAGCTGCTACAGGGAGTGCGTCGGCTGTTAACTGACTGGCATTGGCAAACAGACTGCGTATATCGGATTGCCTTTTTGAGCGTGTTCTTGCGGGCCTCTTCGCGAGCAAGCCCGCTCTCACCCTCAGTCTAATTCCTGCGCAAGACACAAGCGGGCTTGCTCGCGAAGAGGCCGTCCCATCCACTACAAAACCCACAGTAAGACCGATAAACAGACAATGTTTAATCGACATCTCCAGCCGCCACCCCTGTCGTTGTCGGGGCATCGACTCAGTTATCGCCGACCCAAACCTGCGGCTTGCGCTCATTCCACGGCAGCGCCTGTTCCAACTGCCCCGCCAACCGCAACAACACCTCCTCAGCCCCGAATCGTGCGGCAAATTGCAGGCCGATGGGCAAACCTTGCTGGCGGGACATGGCCAGCGGCAACGACATCGCCGGCGTCCCCGCCACATTGAATACCGGCGTGAACGGTGAGTGCTCGAAGACCCGCGCTGTCCATTGCAAACCGTCCATGGTTTGCGCTCCACGGCTGTAGGTGTCGAGGGCGTGGGGCAGGCGCGGCAGGGTCGGCGTCAGCAGTACGTCGAAGTCGTCGAACCAACCGGCCACGCTGCGGGCGATGAGGTTGCGCACTTGCAGCGCGCCGGCGAACTCCACGGCGCGGGCCTGTAGGCCGTACGCGTAGCAGGCGAGGGTGGCGGGCTCCAGGGTGCTCAGGTCGATGGGCCGTGAAGTGGTGGCGGCGAGCCCGTCGATCCAGCGCACGAGGGTGGCACACCAGATGTGGGCGTTGGCCTGGACGAATGAATCCCACGACGTACCGAGTGGTGCGGTTACTCGTTCCACGCGATGACCGAGCGCTTCCAGTTCGCGGGCCACGGCCAAGGTGGCCTCGGCAATCTCGGGATCCAGTGCGGCGCCGTTCCACGGTGTGTCGAGCAGGCCGATGCGCAATCGTCCCGGATCGCGTCCCGCCTGCGCCAGAAAACCTTCGGCCGGTGCGGCGGTGTAGTAAGGATCGCCCGGCGCATAGCCCTGGACGATGTCCATCAACGCCGCGCTGTCGCGGACGGTTCTCGACAGACCGAGTTGTACACCGAAACCGGCAAATACCTCATCGAGCGCCGGGCCGTTCGAGGCTCTGCCGCGCGTCGGTTTCAGCCCGACCAGCCCATTGTAAGATGCCGGTACGCGGATCGAACCCGCTGCGTCAGTGGCATGCGCAATCGGCACGATGCCGGCAGCGACCGCGGCACCCGAACCACCGCTCGATCCGCCGGCCGACAGCCGAGTGTCCCACGGGTTGCGGGTCGGGCCCTGGAGCACGGATTCAGTCTCGGTGCTAAAGGCCATTTCCGGGGTGGTGGTGCGCCCGAGAGTGGCGAGGCCGGCGGCGTTGAAGCGTTGCATCAGGTACGAATCCGACTCGGCCACCAAGCCTTGGGCCAATCGACTGCCCAGCTCAACGCGGCGGCCGGCCGAGGTAATCGCCAGGTCCTTGATCAGGAAGGGCACACCGGCCAGCGGCCCAGCGCCCTCGGTGACAGTGGGCGACCAGTGTTCAATGACCGCGTTGATTTGCGGGTTGACCTGTTGCACGGCGGCAATGGCCAGCTCCGCCAGTTCAGCCGACGTGACTTCGCCAGTCGCCACCAATTGCGCGAGGCCGATCCCGTCGTAGGTTGCATATTCGTTCAGATTCATGGGAGTTCTCCAGTTGAGAGCCCCGATGATAGGTGCCGCCCGCGACGCTGATTAGCCCATAAAAGCGGTATGAAATGTGCCGTCAGTGGCACAATCCAGGCATCTTGGTTTTACCTCGCAGGTGGCTCGAATGATCCGGGACTTGAATGACACGCTGGTGTTTGTGCGCGTGGTGAGGTTGGGCAGTTTCACCGCCGCGGCCCATGCCTTGCAGATTCCGAAGACGACCGTCAGCCGCCGCGTGCGCGAGTTGGAACAGGCCATCGGCGTGCAGTTGTTGCGCCGTACCACGCGCCAGTTGAGCCTGACCGAGGCGGGGGCGGTTTACTTTGATCAGTGCAAGGACATCGCCACCACCCTGGAACACGCCGAGCTGGCAGTGCATCAACTGCGCGATGATCCGCGCGGCTGGCTGCGGGTGACGGTGCCGTACTCGTTCGGGGTCAGTTGGTTTTCACCGTTGGTGGCCGGTTTTCGTCAGGCGTATCCGCACATCAGACTGGAAATTCTGGCGTCCCACGTGCCGTTGGATCTGGTCGGCGAGGAGGTTGATGTGGCGCTGCGCCTCGGCGCCTTGCCGGATTCCAGTCTGGTCGCCCGCCGCCTGGCGAGTTACGCCACGGGCATCTACGCCGCGCCTGAGTACATCGAGCGCCACGGTCTGCCGGCGACGCCGGACGAACTGCTTCAACACCGCACATTGGTGCTGCATCAGGCTCGGCGCGATGTGGGTTACATTTGGCCGTTGCGCAAGGCTGGCGCCAAAATGCGCAGTTATCGGGTTGAGCCGACCATCATCGCCAACGATCCCGCCCTGCTAAAAGATGCATTGTGTGCCGGCGAAGGGTTGAGCCTGGGCATGGATCAAAGCATGCAGGCTGATGTGGACGCGGGAAGACTGCGCCGGGTGCTGCCGGAATGGATCGGGCCGCCACAGGACCTGAATGCGGTGACGGCTCGGGAGCATTTGCCGTCGCCCAAGGTGACGGCGTTTATCGGGTTTTTGAAGGCGCACATGGCGGCGGCTGAAGCTCGACCTGATTCGGTGTGATTTAACCGGAAACAGGAGGGTGTTCTTGGGGGCCTCTTCGCGAGCAAGCCCGCTCCCACATTTGATCCGCGGCGATCGCAAAAACGGGTTCACAGCAGATCCCCTGTGGGAGCGGGCTTGCTCGCGAAGAGGCCGGCCCATCCCACACAAAACCCATTAATGCACCGCAGCAGCCTTCGATTTACTGAACCGATAAAACAGATTGGGCTCGCTCACAATGTAAAGCTCGCCGTCGGTGTCCATGGTCATGCCTTCGGCTTGCGGTATGGTTTTCTCGAGGTCATCCGTCAAGCCGAGCAAGGAGCGGATGCTGACGAAGTTACCGTCCTGATCGAGTTCGGTCAGGTTGGAGGACTGCTCGCTCAGCAGCAGCAAGTGACCGGTCCGCGGATCGTAGTAACCCTCGGAAAGATCCAGGCCGAAGACGCTACGGTCGATCCAGTTCGTCAGGTCCTTGATGCGCACCTGCAACGGGCCACCCATCGAGGCGAGCATGCCCGTGACCGAATACAGCTGACGCGGATCGCGCTCCTTGATCGCGAAGATACGATCATTGGCCGCGTCATAGGCCACGCCTTCAAAGCCCTTGTTGTGTTCGCTCAGGTTGATCTCGATCGCGACAAATTGTGCGTTTTCCACAGCGATGGGGCCTGGGCTGTCCGGCAAGGTCAGGACGTACAGTCGCTGCAAGCTTTCATCGGCGATTACCACACGACCCTTGCCCATGTAAGCAATGCCTTCGGTGTCCTGGAACCCGATCAGCGGGTAACGTTCGAGCAGGTCGCCGTTACGGCTCATTGCCACAATCTCCATGGGCACACCATTGGTGATCCCCAACAGACGATCGTGGTCCGGGTCGTAGGCGATACCGGACAAATTGGTCACGTCCGCGACAGGCTTGGCCTGGATCACGGCTTTATAGTCCGGCAGCCAGATGTTTTTGTCCGGCGCCTGATTGCCATTCCAGCGGTTTTTCCAGTATGCATACAGCTGCTGGTGGACCATGAAATGTGCGGATACCGCGTAGGCGCCAAGCAGTACAACAATGAAAAATATTCCCGACTTCCATGCCTTGCTCATGGCTTTTCCTTGTCCCAGCTGAAGCGATAGACCTTGGGTGGCTGTCCGGGCCGGCATTGGCCGTTATCGGCATCGGCGCCTACGATCGACCACTGCGCACGAGACGTTTCGCCCAGCTCATGGGCGGCCTCAGGATTGAAACACTGGCTCAACACTCCGTCCGGCACCAGGGCGTACGCCTCACGGTGGTCGCGCAACCACTGCGCTGCTTGTTCGACCGAGGAGTCTTTCATCCCGAAATGCACGATCGGCTGCCGGGCGAATAACCAGTGCCCCTCGCGCCAGTTGACCAGCACCAGATCGGCACCGTGGGTCATCGTCGCCGCCTGCTCCATGAGCGCTTCATGGGGGTTGCGACCTTCCTTGATCGTCTCGATGAAACCGCGGGCGAACCACAAAACAAACCAGGTCACCACCAGCGCCTGGAATATTCGCCGACCGCGCGGGCGTTTGCCGAACCAGCGCTTGAGCAGCCAGGGAATCAGCGGCGCTGCCACCAGCACCAGCCCTGGCAGCGCCGGATAGATGTACAACTTGCGCTTGCCGCTGCTCAGGCAGAAGAACAGCACCACCAGCACCACCCAGCCCAGCAGCACCAGCACTCGACCGTCGTGTTTGCGCAGTTGCCGGCGCCAGGCCGGCACCAGCCACGGCAGGGCGAGCACTAGCGGCAGCCAATATTGCGGAATCACGTTGACGAAGAAGTACCAGAACGGTTCGCGGTGATCCCACGCGGCGGCATAGCGTGCCGCTGTCTGGCGCAGCAGGATTTCTCGCGCATAGGCAATTTCATCCGCAGTGCCATTGAGCACAATGGACAGCGCCAGGGGCAGCAGCCAGATCGCGATGGCGCCGAGGGCGACCAGGAAGCCCAGGAACCACTTGCGCTTCTCTCCGGGCATGGCCACTACACCGGACCAGTTTTTGCGCACCGCGTAGGCATACGGAATCAGCATCAACACCGGGACGAAGCCGACCCCTTTGGTGATCACGCCAATGCCCATGGCGGCGCAACCCACATAGAACCAGCGCCAGGCCGGCCCGAGCAGCAGGTGCCGCGCCAGCCCGTACAGGCCCAGCGACGTGAACAGAATCAACAGGCTGTCGATCTGCCCGGTTCGCAAGATGCTGTAGGTCTGATAGGTGGCCAGGTACAAGAGCGCCGCCGTCCGACCGATGCGCTGATTCCATAGCCTGCGGCCCAGATCGTAGACCATGGCCGTGACCGACGCGGCCGACAAAAGCCCCGGAATATAGAGGGCGAGGGCAGGCAGGCCGGTGAGCCACGCGAAGAACGCCACCGTCCACATAAAGATCGGCGGTTTATCGCCGTATATCTCCGCAGCACGGTGGGGGATGAACCACGCGCCGTTGTGCAGCATTTCCAGGGCCACGCCGAGGAAGCGTTCCTCGTCCACATTCTGCGGTTGACGTAGCCCCAGCCCGGCGCCGATCAACAGCAAGGCGAGCAGCACCAAGCCCAGGCATTCGATGCCGGGCGACAGGGTTTTGCGCATGGTTCAGTCCTTTAAATGTCTGCTGCGGGCAATCAATTGCAAGTTGCGCAAATAGACGATGGAGCCAAAGGCCTGGCCGACAATGAAGACCGGGTCTTGCCGGTAAATGGCGTACGCGAACAGCAGGGTGCTGCCGACGATGCTCAGGTACCAGAAGCTCACCGGGATCACGCTGCGTTTCTTGTATTCGCTGTACAGCCACTGCAACACGAAGCGACCGGTAAAGGCGATCTGGCCACCGAAGCCGATCACCAGCCATAGGGTTTCGCGGGAGAGGTTCATCCTTCGATCTCCTGTGCGTTGGTGTTCAACCGTGTGCGCTTGATCAGCCACCAAACGCCGAACAGATCGAGAATGCCCACCAGGGCACGGTCGATGTTGCCGTATTTGGACACCCCGGCCGTGCGGGGGCGGTGGTTGACCGGATGGACGATCATGCGGCCGTTGTGACGCTGGATCAGCGCAGGAATGAACCGATGCATATGGTCGAAGTACGGCAAGCGCAGAAACGCCGCGCGCTCGATCAGCTTCAGCCCGCAGCCGGTGTCCGGCGTGGCGTCCTTGAGCAGGCGGCTGCGCAGGCCATTGGCGAAACGCGAGGCCCAGCGCTTGCTCGCGGTATCGCGGCGATTGACCCTATGCCCGGCTACCAACTGAACGTCTACCAGACCCTGTTCACCGCGCACCAGCGCCAACATCCCGGGAATGTCCGCGGGGTCGTTTTGACCGTCGCCATCGAGTGTCGCCAGCCATTGGCCCCGGGCATTGAGCGCCGCGTGGTAGAGCGAGGTGCTTTGCCCCAGCGAACGCTCATGACGCAGGATGCGCAACGCGCTCAGACCGTTGTTTTTCATCTGTCGCAGTTCATGCAAGGTGGAATCGGTACTGCCGTCGTCCACGACAATGATTTCGTAAGCCTCATCGGCCAACGCGGTGCGGATTTCCTCAAGTAAGGGCTTGAGGTTGTTCGCTTCGTTTTTTGCTGGAATCAATACAGATACAAAAATGTCTTGGCTCATAGAGTCCCCCTTGCGCCTTGGTCTTTTATTATCAAGGGCTCACGTTTCATATCTGATAGAAGTGGCGATACCACTTCACAAATTCCGCCACGCCTGTTTCAACCGTCACCTGAGGGCGGAAGTCGACCCATTCGGCCAGTGCCGAAATATCGGCCCAGGTCTTGACCACATCGCCTGCCTGTAGCGGCATGAAGTTGCGTTGGGCCTTGATGCCCAGCGCCGACTCCAGGCAATCGACGAACTCCAGCAGCGGTACCGGCTGGCCACGGCCTATGTTGAAGATTCGGTTTGCGCCATCGCCGGGCCCGTTCGGCACCGGTGGTTTTGAGCGCAGGCGTGCGATGCTTTCGACGATGTCGTCGACGTAGGTGAAGTCGCGCGACATCTGGCCATGGTTATAGATGTCGATCGGCAAGCCTTTGATGATCGCCTCGGTAAACTTGAACAGCGCCATGTCGGGGCGCCCCCAAGGCCCGTAAACGGTAAAAAAGCGCAAGCCGCTGGCCTTCAGGCCATAGAGGTGGCAGTAGCTGTGCGCCAACAGTTCATTGGCTCGTTTAGTGGCTGCATACAGCGAAATGGGATGGTCGACGCTGTCTTCGACACAGAACGGCATTTTGCTGTTGGTGCCATACACCGAGCTGCTCGAGGCATAGATCAGATGCGCGGGGCGGTGGTGTCGGCAGGCTTCCAGCATATTCAGGAAACCCACTAGATTGGACTGCGCATAGACGTCCGGGTTATCCAGTGAATAGCGAACGCCAGCCTGGGCCGCCAAGTGCACAACTTCGGTGAAAGCATGCTCTTCGAACAATGCCATCAAGGCCGGTTTGTCGACGATGTCCAGGGGCTGGAAACGAAAGCCCGGCAAGGACTCCAGTTCCTTGAGCCGTGCGTGTTTGAGTTCCACGCTGTAGTAGTCGTTGAGATTGTCGATACCGACCACTTCAAGGCCTTCTCGACACAATCGCTTGACGGTGTGATACCCGATGAAACCGGCGGCGCCCGTGACCAGAACCGTCATGAGGCCCGCGCCTGAGCGCGACCAATCCCCGTCGTGCGCAAAGGAGGCCTTTGCATGACATTCACCCCTGAGTGCGCGCTGTTCAGCGTATTTTTTTGAGTCGATACCACCGTTGGCTCCATGCCTTGCTCCATTGTTTTATCAAAGGCCCGTGCAATGCTCACCATGAGCCGCAGCGCCCGCAGCCACGCATACCCTGCCAGCTGAATTGTAAAAAAAACGTTAAGCATTCATGTCGATTCTGTGACTGTCTCCTGATGCACTGACCTCATAGCCCGGCACCCAGCATCTTCAGGTATTGGGGGCTTTCGGAGATCGAATTGTGGCCCGTGCCCGGTATCACTTGCAGCGAGGCCACGCCCTTGGCGAAATGGGTGTAGAGCTGGTCCGTGCTTGAGCGCGGTATGACTTCGTCGTGTTCGGCCGCGATCAACAGCGTCGGTACGGTGATGTGAGCGGCGTATTTCCAGGATTCGAACTTGTCACGAAGCAGCCACTTCACCGGGAACCAGCGGAACTGGCGGGCGGCGAGGTCTTCAAGGCTGTTGTAGGGCGTGATCAGGATCAGGCGCGAGGCCGGGCGTTGGCTGGCGAGGCGCACGGCGACACCGGAACCGAGGCTGCGCCCGACTACCGCAATATTGGTATGGGTGTTGTAAACCATGTCGAACAAGGTCATGGCATCTTGCTGAATCGCCTCCTCGGACGGCGACCCGGAACTGCCACCGTAGCCTCGGTAATGCAGCAAGTAGATCGCATGATCCGCAAAGGCCTGCGAGAACCCGGGCAGGCTGCGGGAAACGTCCTCGGCATTGCCACCAAAGTAGATCAACGCCTTTGGGCCGTCGTGCGGCCTGACGGTCACCAGCACCTGCGCGTCGGCGACTTGCAGCGTCAACAGTGTTTCGGGTGAGTCGATGGCGCGTGGTTGCGGGTAGTAGATGAGGGCGCGTTGAAACACGAACAGCGCCGCGCAGAGCACCAGGTACGCAATTGCAATGAAAGCGAAGAGAGACATCAGTGGGCGCGACATTCGACTAAGTTTAGTGGACGACATTGACTGCTTTGGGCCTTGAGACAGCTTTTGCTTGAGTGCGGCCAAAGTGTAGTCCAGCAAACTCAGCTGTACAGGAGAGGTGCCCGATGCCAGTTGTGTGGCGAGGGGGCTTGTCGGAACGCCGCATCGCCCCGTTGGGTCGCGAAGCGGGCCCAAAACCTGCAATCGCGGGTTATCAGGTACACCGCATGCAATGTTTTACGACTGCTACGCAGCCGAACGGGGGCAAGCCCCCTCGCCACACAGGAGGCAAGAACATGCTGACCCGAGCCATTCCTTCCAGCAACGAGCCGTTACCCATGGTCGGGTTGGGCACGTATCGCGGCTTTGATGTCGCGCCTTCCGACGCCGCCTACAAGCAGTTGCCCGTTGTGCTCAGAGCGTTGTTCGAGAAGGGCGGCACGGTGATCGACAGCTCGCCCATGTACGGTCGCGCCGAGCAGACGACCGGTGAATTGCTGTCGATCCATCGGCCTCGTTCGCCTGCATTTCTGGCCACCAAGGTCTGGACCCAGGGTCGCGAAGAAGGCATCGCGCAGATGGAACAGTCGTTCAAGCTGTTGCAGACCGACCGTATCGATCTGATGCAGATTCACAACCTGCTGGACTGGAAAACCCATCTGCCGACCCTGCGCCAATGGAAGGCAGAAGGGCGCATCCGCTACATCGGCATCACCCATTACACGGCGTCGGCGTATGACGAAGTGGAAGCGGTGTTGAAAGCCGAGCCGATGGACTTTTTGCAGATCAACTACGCCCTGGACGACCGCGGCGTCGAGAAACGGATCCTGCCGCTGTGTCGCGAGCGCGGTGTGGCGGTGATTTGCAATCGGCCTTTCGGTGGCGGTGACCTGCTCGCGCGATTGAAAGGCAAACCGCTGCCGGGATGGGCCGCGCAAGTGGGGGTCAATAGCTGGGCGCAACTGGCGCTCAAATTCCTGTTGGCTCATCCGGCGGTGACCTGTGTCATCCCCGGCACCAGCAACCCGCGCTACATGGCGGAAAACGCCGGTGCGGGTTTCGGTCCGATGCTGACGGATGCGCAGCGCCAACAGTTGATGGCCTTGGTGGGGTAGGCCCGTTGGCGGGATGATTAATGCCAGTCAGTCAAGCGCAATCCCTGTGGGAGCGGGCTTTTGTGGCGAGGGGGGAAGCGGCCCCAAAACCTGCAATCGCGGTGTATCAGGTACACCGCATGCAAT
>NZ_AKJK01000043.1 GCF_000282375.1 Pseudomonas sp. GM50 | reverse complement strand
AATCTGCCGTCAACCCCTGATTCCAGCTTTATTCGGATTTGAGCGTAATACGCGCAAATGCCTTCTTCCCGGCCTGGCAAACATGGGTCGCGCCCAGTACGTATATAAAGGTGCGATCGACAACCTCACCATCTATACGCACACCACCAGAACCGAGAAGGTCGCGCGCCACTGCGGAGTTCTTCACCAGGCCCGCTTTATTAAGGACAGCAGCAATCGGCATATCCTCGGCAGCAGTCAGCTCGATCTCTGGCAGATCATCCGGCAGCTCACCGTCTTTCATACGGTTGCCCGCCGCACGGTGAGCATTGGCCGCTGCCTCTTCACCATGGAAACGCGCAACGATCTCTTCGGCCAGCTTGATCTTGATGTCACGTGGATTCGCGCCCGCTTCGACGTCAGCCCGAAAAGCATTGATCTCTTCCATGGAGCGGAAACTGAGCAATTCGAAGTAACGCCACATCAGCACATCCGGAATAGAGACCAGCTTGCCGTACATGACACCTGGCGCCTCCTGGATGCCGACGTAGTTGCCCAGCGACTTGGACATCTTCTTCACGCCATCCAGACCTTCGAGCAATGGCATGGTCAGAATGCATTGAGCCTCCTGACCATAACTACGTTGCAGCTCACGCCCCATCAGAAGGTTGAACTTCTGATCGGTACCACCCAGCTCGACATCCGCACGCAAAGCGACCGAGTCATAACCCTGAACCAGCGGATAGAGGAATTCGTGAATGGCGATTGGCTGATTGGTCGTGTAGCGCTTGTCGAAATCGTCGCGCTCGAGCATGCGAGCCACGGTGTATTGCGAAGTCAGGCGAATAAAGTCGGCAGGCCCCATCTGATCCATCCAGGTGGAGTTGAACGCCACTTCGGTCTTGGCTGGATCAAGAATCTTGAAGACTTGAGTCTTGTAGGTCTCGGCATTCTCGAGAACCTGCTCACGGGTGAGCGGAGGACGTGTCGCGCTCTTGCCACTCGGATCACCGATCATCCCGGTGAAGTCACCTATAAGGAAGATTACCTGGTGACCCAGTTCCTGGAATTGGCGCAGCTTATTAATAAGCACGGTGTGACCCAGGTGCAAATCCGGCGCGGTCGGATCGAAGCCTGCCTTAATACGCAGTGGCTGGCCACGCTTGAGCTTTTCGATCAGCTCGGACTCGACCAACAGTTCTTCTGCACCACGTTTGATCAGCGCTAGCTGCTCTTCAACCGACTTCATAACAGACCCGCAAGGCTCAGATTCAAAGGGGAACAACCATACAAGATCGCGCACCAAATACAAGTTTTGCCCGGCGCACGGACGCCAATCCACGGACAGAGCGTTCGCAGGCTTGCTTCAGAGATGATTTGGTTATATTTTATACAGTTATTTCGTCTTCATCATGTCATTCATCTTTTCCAATTCATCTTTTCAAAGTCAAAATTACCTATGACCACAGAACCGTCTAAAGCGCCGCCGCTTTACCCGAAGACCCACCTGCTCGCAGCAAGTGGCATCGCCGCCCTTCTCAGCCTGGCGCTTCTGGTATTCCCTTCCAGTGATGTTGAAGCCAAAAAGACGACCCTGAGTCTTGAACTGGAAAGCCCTGCAGAACAACTGACACAAGATCAAGACGCCGCCGACGTCGTCCAAGCCACAAATGAGCCGGCAGCCTCCCCTTTCGCGCAGATTGAAAACAGCGCCGAAGACACCCCGGAAACCGCTCAGGTCGCCCCCGCGCCAGTCGTCGAAGAAAAGAAGGCGCCAGGCCACAGGGAAGTGATTGTCAGCAAAGGCGACACTCTCTCGACTTTGTTCGAGAAAGTCGGCCTTCCGGCCACTTCGGTGCATGAAGTACTGGCCAGCGACAAGCAGGCCAAGCAGTTCAGCCAACTCAAACATGGGCAGAAGCTTGAGTTCGAACTTAGCCCGGATGGCCAGCTGACCAACTTGCACAGCAAAGTCAGCGACATGGAAAGCATCAGCCTGACCAAGAACGACAAGGGTTATGCGTTCAACCGCATTACCGCCAAGCCCACTGTTCGCTCCGCCTACGTTCATGGCGTGATCAACAGTTCGCTGTCGCAATCTGCCGCCCGAGCCGGTTTGTCCCACAGCCTGACCATGGATATGGCCAGTGTGTTTGGCTATGACGTCGACTTCGCCCAGGATATTCGCCAGGGTGACGAGTTCGATGTGATCTATGAACAGAAGGTCGTCAACGGCAAAGCAATCGGCAACGGCCCGATCCTCTCCGCACGCTTCACCAACCGCGGCAAGACTTACACCGCGGTGCGCTACACCAACAAACAAGGCAACAGCAGCTACTACACGGCTGACGGCAACAGTATGCGCAAGGCGTTTATCCGTACCCCGGTAGACTTCGCCCGCATCAGCTCGAAATTCTCCATGGGCCGCAAGCACCCGATCCTGAACAAGATCCGCGCCCACAAAGGTGTCGATTACGCCGCACCACGCGGTACGCCGATCAAGGCTGCCGGTGACGGCAAAGTATTGTTGGCGGGTCGTCGCGGTGGTTACGGCAATACCGTGATCATCCAGCACGGTAATACCTACCGCACGCTGTACGGCCACATGCAGGGCTTCGCCAAAGGCATCAAGACTGGCGGCAGCGTCAAGCAAGGTCAGGTGATCGGTTACATCGGCACCACCGGTCTCTCCACCGGCCCGCACTTGCACTACGAGTTCCAGGTCAATGGCGTGCACGTCGACCCGCTGGGTCAGAAGGTGGCGATGGCCGATCCGATCTCCAAAGCCGAACGCTCACGCTTCCTCGCGCAAAGCCAACCGCTGATGGCGCGTATGGATCAAGAGAAAACCACTCAGCTGGCTTCGAAACGCTAAGCCATGGCGCTCTATATAGGTGTGATGTCCGGGACCAGCCTTGACGGCCTGGACATTGCGTTGATCGAGCAAACCCCGGCGATCAAGCTGATCGCCACCCATTACATCCCTATGCCTGATTCCCTGCGCGCCGAGCTGCTTGGCTTGTGCGCCAGCGGCCCGGACGAGATTGCCCGCTCTGCCATTGCCCAGCAGAACTGGGTGAAACTGGCCGCACAGGGCATTCACACCCTCCTCGACCAACAAAATCTGAAACCCGACGACATTCGCGCGATTGGCAGCCACGGCCAGACCATTCGCCACGAGCCGGCGCGCGGGTTCACGGTGCAAATCGGCAACCCTGCCTTACTCACCGAGCTGACCGGCATCACCGTGGTCAGCGATTTCCGCAGCCGCGATGTAGCCGCTGGCGGACAAGGCGCGCCACTGGTTCCAGCCTTTCACGAAGCCCTGTTTGAAGAACGGCCTGGCAACCGCGCGGTATTGAACGTCGGCGGGTTCAGCAACCTCAGCCTGATCGAACCCGGCAAGCCTGTTGCCGGGTTTGACTGCGGCCCCGGGAACGTCCTGCTGGATGCCTGGATTCACCAGCAACGCGGCGACAACTTTGATCGTGACGGCCATTGGGCTGCCAGCGGCAAGGTCGAACCTGTCCTGTTGAACGAGCTGCTCAGTGATCCGTTCTTTGTGACTCAAGGCCCGAAGAGCACCGGCCGCGAGGTGTTCAATCTACCGTGGCTGATGCAGCATCTATCACAGCTACAGAGCTTCGCTGCCGAAGACGTACAGGCCACGCTGCTTGAGCTGACTGCGCTGACCATTGTCGAGTCATTGCAAAGCGCCCAATCGGATACCCGGGAGCTGCTGGTTTGTGGTGGCGGCGCGCACAACGCCACGCTGATGAAGCGCCTGGCCAGTCTGTTGCCGAACGCGAAAGTCAGCAGCACTGCTGCGTATGGTGTAGACCCGGACTGGGTCGAAGCCATGGCCTTCGCCTGGCTGGCCCATTGCTGCCTGGAAGGTATCGCGGCCAACCGTCCGAGTGTCACCGGTGCCCGCGGCCTGCGCGTACTCGGCGCCATCTACCCCGCCTGAGCCTGAAACCCCAGACAGCAAAACGCCGCAAAGTCCTGAGACCCTGCGGCGCCTGGTAATGCGGTGAGGGTGCGATCAGATCGAGAACGAAGAGCCGCAACCACACGTGGTGGTAGCGTTCGGGTTCTTGATCACGAAACGCGAACCTTCCAGACCTTCCTGGTAATCCACTTCGGCACCTGCCAGGTACTGGAAGCTCATCGGATCGACCACCAGGCTGACGCCTTCGCGCTCGACGATGGTGTCGTCATCGGCCACTTCTTCATCGAAGGTGAAGCCGTATTGAAACCCTGAACAACCGCCGCCCGTAACGAATACGCGCAGCTTCAAGCGATCATTCCCCTCTTCATCGACCAGGCTCTTCACCTTGTGCGCGGCACCGTGGGTGAATTGCAAAGCCGTGGGGGTGAAGGATTCGACGCTCATGCTGACTATCTCCCGGCGTTACGCCGCCATAATGCGTGATGACGCGCATTATCCGCTTCTCCCAGAAAATCGGTCAACTATTGTTACGGTATATCAATCAACCCAATTGTCAGACCAAAATGCAAAAAGGCCCGTTCGACGGGCCTTTTTGCTGAGTGGGATAAGCCTTACGGCAGCATGCCCGCATGGGACAGGCCCAAGCGCTCATCCAGGCCGAACAGGATATTCAGGTTCTGCACCGCCTGACCCGACGCGCCTTTGACCAGGTTATCGATCACCGACAACACCACCACCAGATCACCATCCTGCGGACGGTGCACGGCAATACGGCAAACGTTGGCACCACGCACGCTGCGGGTTTCCGGATGGCTGCCGGCAGGCATCACGTCGACGAACGGTTCGTTGGCATAGCGCTTTTCGAACAACGCTTGCAGATCCACCGAGCGATCCACGACAGTCGCGTAGAGCGTCGAGTGAATGCCGCGAATCATCGGCGTCAGGTGCGGAACGAAGGTCAGCCCCACGTCCTTGCCCGCTGCGCGACGCAGGCCCTGGCGGATTTCCGGCAAGTGACGGTGCCCTTTGACGGCGTAAGCCTTCATGCTTTCCGACGTCTCGGAGTACAGCGAACCTACAGAAGCGCCACGACCGGCACCGCTGACGCCGGATTTGCAGTCTGCGATCAAGCGCGAAGTATCCGCCAGACCCGCTTCGAGCAAAGGCAGGAACCCCAATTGCGTGGCAGTCGGGTAGCAACCCGGCACAGCGATCAGGCGCGCCTGTTTGATTTGCTCACGATTGACTTCCGGCAAGCCGTAAACCGCCTCCTCCAACAGTTCCGGCGCGCCGTGCGGCTGACCGTACCATTTGGCCCACTCATCGGCGTCTTGCAGACGGAAGTCTGCCGACAGGTCGATCACCTTGGTCCCGGCAGCCAACAACTCACCCGCCAGGGCATGGGCGACACCGTGCGGCGTGGCGAAGAACACCACGTCGCAGGCCCCGAGGGTCTTGATATCCGGAACGCTGAAAGCCAGGCCGTCGTAATGGCCTCGCAGGTTCGGGTACATGTCGGCCACGGCCAGGCCGGCCTCGGATCGGGAAGTGATCACTACCACTTCAGCTTGCGGATGCTGTGCCAACAAACGCAGCAGTTCGACACCGGTGTAACCCGTGCCGCCGACGATACCGACCTTGACCATAAACCTGCCCTCAACGAACCCACTGGAAAGCCGTCGATAATAGGGGCCGCGCGGCCCTGCGACAACCGCCAAGGTGACGTGCGGCGGCTCAAGCCTCTACTATTCGGGCTACCGTGAACCTGGGAATAACTAAAAATGCTTTATCTGTGGCTCAAAGCGCTTCATATCGTCAGCATGGTCTGCTGGTTTGCCGGCCTGTTTTACCTGCCGCGCCTGTTCGTCTATCACGCCCAAAGCGAAGACACCGTCAGCAAGGAACGCTTCAGTATCATGGAGCGCAAGCTGTACCGGGGCATCATGGGCCCGGCGATGATCGCCACCCTGGTGTTCGGCATCTGGCTGATCAGTCTCAACCCCAGCGCCTACTTCACCCAGGGTGCATGGATGCATGCCAAATTGACCCTGGTGGTGATCCTGATCGGCTACCACCACATGTGCGGCGCACAGGTAAAACGTTTTGCCCGTGGCGAAAACACCCGCAGCCATGTCTTTTATCGCTGGTTCAATGAAGTGCCGGTTCTGATATTGCTGGCTATCGTAATTCTGGTCGTCGTTCGGCCGTTTTAATCCAACAAGCATCATTCACCCGGGGTACTTCCAATGTCGCTGCCCGCTTTGCTCGAACAACGCTTGCGTCTGCCCGTGGTGGCGGCGCCGATGTTCCTGATTTCCAACCCTGAACTGGTGCTCGCCTGCTGCCGTAATGGCGTAGTCGGCAGCTTTCCTGCGCTGAACCAGCGCGAGAGCAGCGGTTTCAAGGCCTGGCTGGAAGAAATCGAAGCAGGCCTGGCGGAACTGGAAAACCCCGCGCCTTATGCGGTAAACCTGATCGTCCACAACAGCAACCCGCGATTGCAGGCGGATCTGGCGATCTGTATCGAGCACAAAGTACCGATCGTGATCACAAGCCTCGGTGCCGTGAAAGAACTGGTCGATGCCGTGCACAGCTATGGCGGCCTGGTGTTTCATGACGTGACGACCCGTCGCCACGCAGAAAAAGCCGCCGAGGCCGGCGTGGACGGTTTGATCGCCGTGGCTGCGGGCGCCGGTGGTCACGCCGGGACCTGGAGCCCGTTTTCGCTGATCGCCGAGATTCGACAGTTTTTCGACAAGACCCTGTTGCTGGCCGGCTGCCTGAACCATGGCCATGAAATTCTTGCCGCGCAATTGCTCGGTGCGGATCTTGCCTACTTCGGTACGCGATTTATCGGTACCACTGAAAGTCATGCGCCTGACGCGTATAAGGAGATGCTCCTGACTTCCAGAGCCGCAGACATCGTCCATACTCCAGCGGTGTCGGGGGTACCGGCAAGCTTCATGCGTCGGAGCCTGGAGGCCGCCGGTTTCGACATGGCAGCCCTGCAAGGCAAGGGCGAGGTGAACTTCGGCTCCAAGCTCAAGCCATTGAGCGATGAAGCCAAAGCCTGGAAAACCGTGTGGTCCGCAGGCCAGGGCGTCGGAGAAATCGATGACCTGCCGAGTGTCGATCAACTGGTCGCACGTCTCGACACCGAGTACCGCAAGGCGCTGGAACTGGCGGCGGCGTTGCCCAAGCGCTGGCCGCGCTGACAGAAAAACTTGGCCTGCCCAATCCGGCTGGCCCTACACTCCATATTCGCAACTCCGTCTATTACAAACTCTCGCGACAAGGATGCCTCGGCCATGAGCGAAAACCGTTTCAAGATCGTCTTCGATGGCGCTCTGCAGCCAGGTGTTGACGCCACCACCGCGAAGCTCAATCTCGCCGAGCTGTTCAAAAGCGATGTTGCGGCCATCGAGCGCCTGTTCAGTGGCCGGACGGTTGCACTCAAGCGCGACCTGTCACACGCCGATGCGCAGACTTACCTTCAGGCGCTGACGAAAACCGGCATCGATGCCCGAATCGAAACAGAACCCTCGATCGAGCTGAACCTGTCCGACGTTCACGAACACGCCCCTGCCAACAGCCAACCTGTCACGGCAGATCCCGATTCTCCCTATGCACCGCCCCGTGCCTCAGTCGGCGAAACACTGCCGGAGTTTTCTGCACTCAAGGCATTCAGTTTCGTTGGCCGCATCGGGCGCTTGCGCTTTCTGGCCTGGACGATGGCTCTTACGCTGGTGACGCTTGGCGTTGGCTCCGTGTTGGCTATTTTCGGCTTCGCGCTCATTAGCACGGACTCGACTGCCGGCTTGATTCTCGCTGGCCTGCTGGCCTTTATCCTGGTCGTGGTGCTCGCCTTCATCAGCATCCAGTTCAGCGTGCAGCGCCTGCACGATATCGGCTGGTCCGGCTGGCTCTGGCTGCTGAACCTTGTGCCGGTCGTGGGCAGCGTTTTTCCGTTTGTAATAATGATCGTGCCGGGTAACAACACGGCCAACCGATATGGCGCACCACCACCGCCCAACAGCAACGCGGTCAGGGTGCTGGCTTCGCTGTGGCTGGTGTTTATCGCGATCATGTTCGTCGGCGGGCTGACTGGCGGCCTTACTGCGATCCAGGATGAGTATGAAAGCGCCACCGAGAGCACCTATCAAAGCAGCTCGATGATCACCGACGAAGTTGAAGTCGAGCCGGCCGATGAGGCCGAACAAGCGCCAAATTCATCCGATGATGCAGCCGAAGCAGCCGAGGCCCCTGTAGACTCTGCGAAAGAATGAACAGCGCTCCCCGCCCGTGACACCTGCGTCGCCGGCGCGGAGCTGTTGCGATGGAGAACTGCATGACCCGTTACGCTCTGATCACTGGCGCTTCCAGCGGCATCGGCCTGGCGATGGCCGAAGCGCTGGCCCGGCGCGGCCGCAGCCTGATTCTGGTGGCCCGACAGCGTGATCAGCTGGAAAGTATTGCGATTGAACTGACTCAACGTTTTGGTGTGGAGGTGCTGTTTCGCGCCTGCGACCTGGGCGAGCCGCTGAGACTGTCCGGTTTTTTGCTGGAGCTGGAGGAAGGCGACAGGCAGATAGATTTGCTGGTCAACTGTGCCGGCATCGGTACCTGCGGCCCATTCCTGGCCCAGGACTGGATGACCGAGCAGGATTTGATCGAAGTGAACATCCTGGCCCTCACTCGCTTGTGTCATGCCATCGGCAACAGCATGGCCTTGCAGGGCGGCGGGCAGATTCTGAACGTCGCCTCGGTCGCGGCGTTCCATCCCGGTCCCTGGATGAGCACTTACTACGCCAGCAAGGCTTACGTACTGCATTTTTCCGAAGGTTTACGCGTCGAACTGAAAAAATGCGCGGTCAAGGTGTCGGTGCTGTGCCCTGGCCCGACCCGCACGGCGTTTTTCCGCACCGCGCAACTGGACACCGACAAACTGGTCGAGAGCAAACTGCTGATGAGTCCAGAAGAAGTCGCGCTCTATACCGTGCGAGCGCTGGCGAAAAATCGCGCCATTATTATCCCCGGTCGCCTGAATCGCTGGTTCGCGTTCCTGCCGCGGCTCGGCTCACGCTGGCTGACCCGGACAATCGCGGGCATGGTCAACAAAGCCTATTGCCCGCGCTGATCAATCCTCAAGGCAAAAGACTGGGCTCTGACATAACCCATGGTTACACTCAGGCCAGCCCAAACAACGGAGAAAACAGCTGTGGATACTCTGTTCACCAAGATCATCAACCGGGAAATCCCGGCGAAGATCATTTACGAGGACGACCAGGTACTGGCCTTCCACGACATCGCGCCACAGGCCCCCGTGCATTTCCTGGTTGTCCCGAAGAAACCGGTGCGTACCCTTAACGACCTCACCGAGGACGACAAGGCTTTGGCCGGACATATTCTGTTCACGGCCCAGCGCCTGGCCCTGGAATTGGGCTGTGAAGAAGGTTTCCGGGTGGTCATGAACTGCAATGAATTGGGCGGGCAGACCGTCTATCACATTCATATGCACGTGCTGGGTCAGCGCCAGATGCACTGGCCGCCGGGCTGATCCATCAACCGCCCCCTGTAGGAGCGAGGCTTGCCCGCGAAGCTTTTAGCGCACTTGAGGACGCCTTCGCGGGCAAGCCTCGCTCCTACAGAATTGGTATCGCGCCCACCGGAAATGACCCAACGCAAACCCGCCCCCGGGCCGATTGGGTTAAACTGGCCGCCGAGATTCTTCCCGGAGGTCAGCATGACTACCCAACGTCACTACTCGCCAATTGACCGTCTTCTGCTGCAAGCCGACGCCGCGATGCGTACTTTGCTGCCCTTCAGTGGTCAGCCCTACCGTCCGTCGCCGGCCATCGTGCAGCCGGATGCGCAAATGAGCGACGAGGACACCCGACACGTCGCTGGTTTGATGCGCATCAACCATACTGGCGAAGTCTGCGCCCAGGCGCTGTATCAAGGTCAGGCCCTGACCGCCAAGCTGCCGAAAGTGCGCGCCGCCATGGAGCACGCCGCCGAAGAAGAAATCGACCATCTGGTCTGGTGCGAACAGCGCATTCATCAGTTGGGCAGCCACACCAGCATCCTCAATCCGCTGTTCTACGGTATGTCGTTCGGGATTGGCGCGGTCGCCGGATTGATCAGCGACAAAGTCAGCCTGGGTTTCGTTGCTGCCACCGAGCATCAGGTCTGCAAACACCTGAACGAACACCTTGAGCAACTGCCTGCCGAGGACGAAAAATCCCGAGCGATCCTGGAGCAGATGCGCATTGATGAGGAACACCATGCCGAAAGCGCGCTGGATGCCGGGGGGTTCCGTTTTCCTGCGCCGGTGAAGTTCGGTATGAGTCTGTTGGCCAAGGTGATGACCAAGAGTACGTATCGGATCTAAGTATTGCAGCGCCCGCGACGTCCCCATCGCGGGCAAGCCCGCTCCCACCAGAGACCGCGTTTCGGCAATAAAAAAGGCGACTACCCAATGTAGTCGCCTTTTTTTGTACTCGGAACTCTTAGTTCGGCATGTTGCGCGGGTAGAAAATTTACATCACCCGAGTCTGCACTGCCTTTACGATAGTTGAATGTCGATTCAACCGAGTTCGATGATTTCGTAGTCGTGGGTAATCGCCACGCCGGCCGCGCCGAGCATGATCGAGGCCGAGCAATACTTCTCGGCCGACAGCTCGATGGCGCGCTTGACCTGAGCTTCTTTCAGCCCGCGGCCCTTGACCACGAAGTGCATGTGGATTTTGGTGAAAACCTTCGGGTCTTCGGTCGCACGCTCGGCTTCGAGGAACGCTTCGCAGCTTTCGACGGCCTGACGGGACTTCTTGAGGATGCTGACCACATCGAAATTGCTGCAGCCGCCGACACCCAGCAGGAGCATTTCCATCGGCCGGACACCCAGGTTACGACCGCCAGCATCGGGCGGACCGTCCATGACCACGACATGACCGCTGCCGGATTCGCCGAGGAACATGGCTTCGCCAGCCCATTGGATGCGTGCCTTCATCGCCAAGACTCCACTGTCTAAAAAAGGGTCGCCAGCTTAGCACAGGGCCCTTGATTGGCAGCACTTCGCCTTCCTAGGACATAACCATCTGCGTCGTAGGCAAATTCTCGAATCTTGAAGGAATGCGTCTGTTAAGCTGACGCCAAATCAATGGCGTATAGCCAGCTTTGCAGCGAGTAAAAGGATCGCAGGCCTCGCCAGCTCCTACAAAAAAACAAACATACCGTGCAGTCTTTTCGGGATACAACCATGGTTGCTATTACCCCCACACCCAAAATCAAGAACCTCGACAAACTGTTGATGCACTGCCAACGCCGTCGTTATGCCGCCAAGAGCAACATCATTTGTGCCGGCGACCGCTCGGACACGCTGTTTTTCATCATCAAAGGTTCGGTGACCATCCTGATTGAGGATGACGACGGCCGTGAAATGATCATTGCCTACCTCAACTCCGGCGACTTTTTCGGCGAACTGGGCCTGTTTGAACAAGCGGGGCTGGAACAGGAACGCAGCGCCTGGGTGCGCGCCAAAGTCGAATGCGAAGTCGCGGAAATCAGCTACGCGAAATTCCGCGAGCTGTCCCAACAAGATCCAGACATTCTTTACGTGCTCAGCGGACAAATCGCACAGCGCCTGCGCAATACCACGCGCAAGGTCGGCGACCTCGCGTTCTTCGACGTGACCGGTCGCGTTGCGCGCTGCCTGCTGGAGCTGTGCAAGCAACCAGACGCCATGACCCACCCGGACGGCATGCAGATCAAGGTGACCCGTCAGGAAATCGGCCGGATTGTCGGTTGTTCCCGTGAGATGGTCGGCCGCGTGCTCAAGGATCTGGAGGAGCGCAACCTGGTCGACGTCAAAGGCAAGACCATGGTGGTCTTCGGCACGCGCTAAGCTCGAAAACCAAGCTTCGAGCATTTAAGCTCCGAGCATGTCTGCCAGCAACTGTCGGTATAGCGCATCGAGCCGTTCCAGTGCCTCAGGAGCGGCAAACTTTTCATGCAGGGCGATGTGGCTTTCAGCGCGAACCCGCTGCTCCAGGCCACAGGCTTCGTTAAAGCGATTGACCGCCGCGACCATCGACTCTCGCTCGTCATCGATCAACATCGCCCCGTGCACCAGGCCGACCGGACGCTGACCGCCCTTGCTCTGGCGCCAACGCTGGGCGGTGCCGACCATCTTTCGACCATCGAGGTTGACGTTGAAACGGCCGTCACAGAACGCGCCCTCAATTTCGCCCAAAGACGAAGTGCCGCCCAGCTCATCCAGTAACTGACAGATCGGATCGCACAGACGCCGGTAGCCGGTTTCAATGCGGTTCAGATCGCCTTCACTGCGCGGAGGGGCATAAACCAGAGCGATGTTGATGGTCGATGCCGATTGCGGCACTGGCTCACCGCCGGTTTCACGCAGCAGCACCGGCCAGCCCGCGGCGGCGGAGACTTCGCACGCCGCCTCAAACTGTGGCAGACGATTCAAGCGGCGGGGCATGACCAATGCGCGGTCAGTGGGTTGCCAGAACAGCAGACCAAACTCCGCCTCACCGGTGCACACATGGGCCAACAGATCCTGCTCGGCGAGCAAGCCGGCTTCGATGGTCAGAGGGGTTGGAGAGGTCATAAGGTATTCCGTTGGACATGAAGCCTATGGTGCTACTTATGCCGCCATCGCGAGCAGGCTCGCTCCCACATTGGATCTCTGATGTTAGTAGATCTCTTGTGGGAGCGAGCCTGCTCGCGATGGGGTCGACTCGGTCTGCGTGTAATCAGTCGAGCGTAGAACCACTCACTGGAATGCCACGCTCGGGAAAGAACAGGCGCTGCAATTCCATACCCGGACTTTCGGCGCGCATGAACGCTTCGCCGACCAGGAACGCATACACATCGCTGATTTCCATCAGTTCGACATCGGCCCGGTTAAGAATGCCACTTTCAGTGATCACCAGACGATCGCGCGGAATACGCGGCAACAGGTCGAGGGTAGTTTCCAGATTGACGTCGAAGGTGTGCAGGTTGCGGTTGTTCACACCCACCAGCGGTGTGTCGAGGGTTTTCAAGGCCCGCTCCAGCTCGTCGCCATCGTGGACTTCCACCAGCACATCAAGACCGACACTTTTGGCCACTGCCGCCAGTTCGGCCATCTTCACGTCGTCCAGTGCGGAGACGATCAACAGCACGCAGTCAGCACCCAATGCGCGGGATTCGACGATCTGGTAAGGATCGATCATGAAGTCCTTGCGGATCACCGGTAACTTGCACGCCGCCCGGGCCTGTTGCAGATACGCATCGGCGCCCTGGAAGTAATCGATATCGGTGAGCACCGACAGGCAAGTGGCCCCGCCCTTTTCGTAACTTTTGGCGATGTCGGCGGGAACGAAGTTCTCGCGAATCACGCCTTTGCTCGGCGAGGCTTTCTTGATTTCCGCAATGACTGCCGGCTGCTTGAGTTTGGCCTGCGCAATCAACGCCTTGGCAAAACCACGGGGTGCATCGGCCGCCTTGGCCAGGTTTTCCAGCTCCGCCAGGCTCACACGGGCGCTACGCTCGGCGACTTCCTGGACTTTGCGGGCCAGAATATTTTCCAGAACCGTCGGTACACTCATCCCTCATTCTCCACTTTGAATACCGCGGTAAATGCACCCAACTCCTCAAGTTTTTCCCGAGCGAGGCCTGTGTGCAGCGCATCGTGCGCCAGGGCAACGCCTTCTTTCAAACTGCTGGCATGGTCGGCGGCGTACAACGCGGCACCGGCATTGAGCACGATCATCTCGGCGGCTTTCTGACCGTTCTCGGTCTTGCGCTTGCCCAAGGCATCGCGAATCAGCTCAAGGGAGGCCGCCGGGCTTTCCACCGCCAGACCGTGCAGGCTCTGGCTCTTCATCCCCAGGTCTTCGGGTTCGACCCAATACTCGGTGATCTGGTCATTCTTCAATTCCGCCACAAAGGTCGGAGCCGCCAGACTGAACTCGTCCAGGCCATCCTTCGAATGCACCACCAGCACGTGTTTGCTGCCCAGACGTTGCAAAACTTCGGCCAATGGCCGGCACAACGCCTGGCTGAACACACCCACCACCTGATGTTTCACACCGGCCGGATTCGTAAGCGGGCCGAGCATGTTGAACAGCGTGCGCAAGCCCAGCTCGCGGCGCGGGCCGGCGGCGTGCTTCATGGCACTGTGGTGGGTTTGGGCAAACATGAAACCGATACCGACATTGTCGATGCAGCGTGCCACCTGAACCGGCGTCAGGTTCAGGTAGATACCCGCGGCCTCCAGCAAGTCGGCGCTGCCGCTTTTGCCCGACACTGCACGGTTACCGTGCTTGGCCACCGTGCAACCGGCCGCCGCGACCACGAACGACGACGCGGTGGAAACGTTGAAAATGTTCGCACCGTCGCCACCGGTGCCGACCACATCGACCACGCCGTCGAGGGTATTGAGTTCAACCTTGTCCGCCAACTCACGCATCGCCGTCACGGCACCGACGATCTCATCGATGCTTTCGCTCTTCATGCGCATGGCCATCATGAACGCGCCGATCTGCGCATCAGTGCATTGCCCGGTCATGATTTCGCGCATGACATCGCGCATCTCATCGGTACTGAGGTCGAGGTGGCCGACGATACGGCTCAGGGCTGTCTTGATATCCATGGAAAGTCCTTAGCGCGTGCCGCCGGTTTGTTTGAGAAAGTTGGCGAACAGCTCGTGGCCCTGTTCGGTGAGGATAGACTCAGGGTGAAATTGCACACCTTCGATGTTCAGCGTCTTGTGGCGCAGGCCCATGATCTCGTCGACCGAGCCGTCTTCGAGCTGGGTCCAGGCAGTCAGCTCCAAACAATCGGGCAGGGTTTCGCGCTTGACGATCAGCGAGTGGTAACGGGTGACCGTCAGCGGGCGATTCAGACCTTCGAATACGCCCTTGTCCTCGTGGAATACCGGGCTGGTCTTGCCGTGCATGACTTGACGGGCACGGACCACATCGCCACCAAAGGCTTGGCCGATGGACTGATGACCCAGGCAAACGCCGAGAATCGGCAGCTTGCCGGCGAAGTGCTTGATCGCTTCGATGGAAATACCGGCTTCGGTCGGGGTGCAAGGACCGGGCGACACGACAATGCGCTCAGGGTTGAGGGCTTCGATTTCGGCAATGGTGAGCTCATCGTTGCGCACGACTTTGACCTGGGAGCCGAGCTCACCGAGGTATTGCACAACGTTGTAAGTAAAAGAGTCGTAGTTATCGATCATCAGCAACATGGCGTTAAGAACCTCTTGAATTTACTGACTTTGAATACAGCCTTCGAATGATTTACCCGCAACGTCCTGCACTTTGTCAGTCGCTGGAGTCGCGCTGCAAAGCGGTTTGTCTTGCGGGTAAAGAAGGCAAAGCGGTAAAGATCCGGCCGGGCCGGCAGAAGGATTCAGGCGCGCCAACGCCAACGGGCGTGTGCCTTGATGACTTGATCCAGAAGTTTGCTGACGATCAACACGGGGAAGGTCTCATTTATACGTCTTGGCACAGTAACTTAGCTGGGCAGAGCGTGCAATATGGGGCGATCGAAGCGCGTGAAACAATCGACGGGTTCGCGCCGAACGGCAACAGCCTCACTTGAACCACGTGAGCCTGGGGGTCAGCCACAAGTTGACCGCCGACCTGGCGTTGCGTGGCGGTTACACGTTCCGCAAGGATGATGACTTTCCCCAGCAGGGCATCAACGTTGGGGTGACGCTGGACTTCTGACCCTGTGCAGGCGGTTTGTGGAGGAGCTGGCGCAACCTGCGATCTTTGGGCGGGATTGGGAACGGCCGAAGTGCAAGATCAAAAGATCGCAGCCTTCGGCAGCTCCTATATGGGGATGGCAGGCACAAAAAACGCGGTGCCCTTAGAGGCGCCGCGTTTTTTATGGTGAGCACTTATTGTGGAGAGGGGCTTGCCCCCGTTCGGCTGCGCAACAGTCGCAAATCCAGGCGACTTGATCAGCCTGAAAGGAAAGAATGCAGGGGGCCGCTTCGCGACCCAACGGGGGCAAGCCCCCTCGCCACAGAAGCTCCCTCGCTACAACAGCCTGCTCCCACAGGTTTTGCGTGAGCTCAGGCGTCCGGGGTTTGCTCGGCCAGGGCCACCGCGCGGAACATGGCGCGGCGCTTGTTCAGGGTTTCTTCCCATTCCAGGGCCGGCACCGAATCAGCAACGATGCCGCCACCCGCCTGCACGTGCAGTTCGCCGTTCTTGATCACTGCGGTGCGGATTGCAATCGCGGTGTCCATGTTGCCGTTCCAGGCGAAGTAACCCACCGCGCCGCCGTAGACGCCACGCTTGACCGGTTCCAGCTCGTCGATGATTTCCATCGCGCGAATCTTCGGCGCGCCAGACAAGGTGCCGGCCGGCAGGATCGCCCGCAGTGCATCCATCGCCGTCAGCCCGGCCTTCAATTGGCCGGTAACGTTGGACACGATGTGCATCACGTTGGAGTAACGCTCGATCACCATCTTCTCGGTGAGTTTCACCGAACCGATTTCCGAGACGCGACCAGTATCGTTGCGGCCCAGATCGATCAGCATCAAGTGCTCGGCGATTTCCTTGTCGTCCGACAGCAGGTCTTTTTCCAGCGCCACGTCAGCCTCTTCGTTGGCGCCTCGCGGACGGGTGCCGGCAATCGGGCGCACGGTGATCAGGTTGTCTTCGACCCGCACCAGTACTTCCGGCGAACTGCCGACGACGTGGAAGTCGCCGAAGTTGAAGAAATACATGTAAGGCGTAGGGTTGAAGCAGCGCAGCGCCCGGTACAGGTCGATAGGCGCAGCCTTGAAGTCGATCGACATGCGCTGGGACGGCACAACCTGCATGCAGTCACCGGCCAGGATGTATTCCTTGATGGTGTCGACGGCTTTTTCGTAATCGTTCTGGGTGAAGCTCGAGCGGAACACCGGATCAGCCGATTGCTGTTTGCTGAAGTCCAGGCCTCGGCGCGGAGTGATTGGCTGACGGAGTTGTTCCAGCAGCGTTTGCAGACGCGCCTGACCTTGCTCGAAGGCGTCTTCCTGCGACGGATCGGCCAGGACGATCGCGTGCATTTTGCCGGCGAGGTTGTCGAACACCACCACCGCATCGGACACCATCAGCAGAATGTCCGGTACGCCCAGTGGATCCGGGTTCGGGCACTTGCCCAAACGCTTCTCCACATAGCGCACGCAGTCGTAACCGAAGTAGCCCACCAGACCACCATTGAAGCGCGGCAGACCAGCGATGGTCGGCACGTTGTAGCGCGCCTTGAAGGCTTCGACGAAGGCCAATGGGTCTTCAACGTCGTGGCTTTCGATCTCGACGCCGTCGTGGGTCACGCTGACGTGGTGATCGTGAACCCGCAGCACGGTGCGGCACGGCAGGCCGATGATCGAATAACGGCCCCATTTCTCACCGCCCTGCACCGACTCCAGCAGATAGGAGTTCGGCTCGTCGGCCAGCTTCAGGTAGATCGACAGCGGCGTGTCGAAGTCGGCCAGGGTTTCGCAGGCAAGCGGGATGCGGTTGTAGCCGGCAGCGGCCAAACGCAGGAATTCTTCGCGGATCATGGGGTAGCCTCGTGGCTTGAGGGTCTAACGGTCAGGTATGCAAACGCGCCGGTACGCCGGCCAGGAACAAGTCAGGCGCGCCAACGCCAGCGGGCCAGGGCCTTGATGACTTTCATCCAGAGTTTGCGAGTGACCACCACGATGGCGTTTCCAGGAGGGGATTGAACAGCGTCGGGCAACGTTATCTCAGCGGCCGGATCCAGGCAACCGGGAATTAGTTTGCGCAGATCATCGATCACCAGCGCCGGCGATTCTTCGGCAATCGGCCGACCGTGGTTATAGCCATAACTGAGGGCTACGCATTTGACCCCCGCCGCTTTCGCCGCCAGCACATCGCTGCGCGAGTCGCCGACGAACAACGATTGCGACGCCGGAATGTTGGCCATTTTCATCACGAAAAACAGCGCGGCCGGGTCAGGCTTCTTATTCGGCAGGGTGTCGCCACCGATGATCCATTTGAAGTAACGGCCGATCTTCATCTGATCCAGCAGCGGCGCGACGAAGCGCTCCGGTTTATTGGTGATCAGCGCCATTTCGACGCCTTGTTTGCTCAGCCACTTGAGGGTGTCACGCACGCCGGGGTAAACCACCGTCAGTTCGTGACCGTCCTCATAAAAGCCATTGAACAATTCCAGGGCATGCTCGGCCTCGACCTCATCGACACCCTCGCCGTCGATGTGGTTGGCCAACGCCCGGCGCACCAGCATATGCACGCCGTTGCCAACCCACTCGCGCACCGGTTCGATACCGGCAGGTTGACGCCCGAGTTTGAGCAGCATGTTATCCACAGCCGCCGCGAGATCAGGGACCGAATCGACCAGCGTGCCATCCAGATCGAACATCACCAGCCGCGGCAGACGCCCGGGGAACAGCTGCTCGAAACCACTCATGGGCGAGCCAGCGCCAGTTCGGAGCGCATTTTTTCAATCACTTCCTGATAGTTCGGCGCATTGAAGATCGCCGAACCGGCCACGAAGGTGTCGGCGCCAGCAGCAGCGATTTCGCGAATATTGTTCACGTTCACCCCACCGTCGATTTCCAGGCGGATATCACGACCGGAGGCATCGATCAGTGCCCGCGCTTCACGCAGTTTGTCGAGCGTGCCGGGAATGAACTTCTGCCCGCCGAAGCCTGGGTTGACGCTCATCAGGAGGATCATGTCGACCTTGTCCATGACGTACTTGAGCACGTCCAGCGGGGTCGCCGGGTTGAACACCAGGCCGGCCTTGCAGCCACCTTCGCGGATCAGTTGCAGGGAACGATCGACGTGCTGCGTGGCTTCCGGGTGAAAAGTAATGTAGGTCGCACCGGCTTCGATGAAGTCACCGACGATGCGGTCCACCGGGCTGACCATCAAGTGCGCGTCGATCGGCGCGGTCACGCCGTACTTGCGCAGCGCGGAGCAAACCATCGGGCCGATGGTCAGGTTTGGCACGTAGTGGTTGTCCATGACATCGAAGTGCACGAAGTCGGCACCGGCGGCCAGGACGTTGTCCACTTCCTCGCCCAGGCGGGCGAAGTCGGCGGAGAGAATCGACGGAGCAATGACGAAGGGCTGCATGACGCACCTTTTTTGAGCAGAATCACGATGGCGCGCATTGTATACCTCATGCTTTGACGCGCGCACCGTGCTGCGATGATTGGGCTCTAATAGGCTGCTCGGTAGATCTTCTCGATATCGATGGCGCTCAGCTTGCGCGGATTATTGCGCATCAGGCGCTCGATACCGGCGGCTTCCACAGCCATGGCCGGAATCGCATCCTCGGGCACCCCGAAACTGCGCAGGCCCAGCGGGATTTCCACCGCGGCGCACAGCTCGGTCATCGCCTCCACGGCTTTGTCCGCCGCTTCATTGGCGCTCAGATGAGCAGTCTTCACCCCCATGGCCTCGGCAATATCCTGCATGCGCTCCACGCAAGCCATCTTGTTCCAGGTCATGACATACGGCAGCAGCAAGGCATTACTGACGCCATGGGCAATGTTGAAACGCCCACCCAGCGGATACGCCAACGCATGCACTGCGCCGACCCCGGCATTGCCGAACGCCATGCCGGCCATCAGGCTGGCGGTGGCCATGTCTTCGCGGGCTTGCAGGTGGGATGGATTGGCGTAAGCCTTGGGCAGCGCCTGGGTAATCAGCTTGATCGCGCCAATGGCCAGGGCATCGGTGATTGGCGAGGCATTGAGCGACAGGTAGGACTCGATGGCGTGCACCAGCGCATCGACGCCACTGGCAGCGGTGACACTGCGCGGGCAGGTCAGGGTCATTTGCGGGCTGACCAGCGCCACGTCCGGCAACAGGTAATCACTGATAATGCCCTTCTTCAGCTGCGCAACCTTGTCGGAGAGAATGGCCACGTTGGTCACTTCCGAACCGGTGCCGGCGGTGGTCGGGATGGCGATCAGCGGCGGGCCTTTGCGCGGCACCTGATCGATGCCGAACAAATCCTCCAGCGCGCCGTGGTAACCGGCATAGGCTGCAACACTCTTGGCGATGTCGATGGCACTGCCGCCACCGAGGCCGATCAGCCCGTCATGCCCGCCTTCACGGTAAACCCGCATGCAATCTTCGACGATGGCGATTTCCGGATCCGGCAACACCCGGTCGAAAATCTCGTAACTGCGCTCGCCCAGCTGCGCCAGCGCCAGCTCTACCGTACCGGACTTGACCAGTAAGGCGTCGGTGACGATCAACGGGTTGTCGACATCCAGGCGTGTGAGTTCAGCGGCCAGTTGCTCGATGGCACCTGCGCCGGTGATCAGTTTGTGAGCGATTTTGAAAGAGGAAAGACTCATGTGCGCAGCCTCTTATAGATAGGGGAGCTGGGCACAATAGTAGCTGGGGATTGGGGTTTGTCTGCTATTAAGTTGGTGAATGACCGCCGATCCCGAAAACCACACAAAACACTTGTGGGAGCGAGCCTGCTCGCGATAGCGCAGTGTCAGTCGACATCAATGTTGAATGTCGATCCGCTATCGCGAGCAGGCTCGCTCCCACAGGTTGAGCGGGGTGCTGCTTTATACCTGCGCGGTGCGCAGTTTTTCGCTGCGCCCACGCAGCCATTCCAGCGTCAGCAACAGGACCACCGAGAACGCAATCAGCAGCGTCGCGGCAGCGGCAATCGTCGGGCTGAGGTTTTCGCGGATGCCGCTGAACATCTGCCGAGGCAATGTCGCTTGCTCAGGACCAGCGAGGAACAGCGTCACCACCACTTCATCGAATGAGGTGGCAAAGGCAAACAGCGCACCGGAAATCACGCCCGGTGCAATCAACGGCAAGGTCACCCGACGAAACGCAGTCAGCGGCGAAGCTCCCAGGCTTGCAGCGGCCCGTACCAGGTTCTGGTTAAACCCCTGCAACGTCGCCGATACCGTGATGATCACAAACGGCACACCCAGGACGGCGTGCACGACGATCAGCGAGGTATAGCTGTTGCCAAATCCCAGTGGGGCAAAGGTCAGGTAACTGGCCACACCAATGATCACAACCGGCACCACCATCGGCGAAATCACCAGCGCCATCACCAGCGGTTTGCCCGGGAAATCGCCCCGGGTCAGGCCGATCGCTGCCAGCGTACCGAAGATCATCGCCAGCACGGTCGCCGCCGGAGCCACAATCATGCTGTTCTTCAACGAACGCATCCATTCCGCCGAAGCAAAGAAGTCCTGGTACCAGTGCAGTGAGAAGCCTTGCAGCGGATAGACCAGAAAACTCCCCGAGTTGAACGACAGCGGAATGATCACCAGCACCGGCAAGATCAGGAACAACAAAATCAAGCCGCAGAGAATCCGCAAGCTGTAGAACCACACCCGTTCGATGGGCGACATATAAGGACTCAGCATTTCATTCTCCCCTTAGCTCAAGCGCAGGCGACTGGCGCCCACCAGCCAGCTGTAAATCAGATAAAGCACCACCGTCGCCAGCAGCAACAGCCCACCGAGCGCGGTCGCCATGCCCCAGTTGATGCTGGTGTTGGTGTAGAAGGCGACGAAATAGCTGACCATCTGATCGTTCGGGCTGCCCAGCAACGCCGGGGTGATGTAGTAGCCGATGGCGAGGATGAACACCAACAGGCAACCGGCGCCGACACCGGCATAGGTTTGCGGGAAATACACCCGCCAGAAACTGGCGAACGGGTGGCAGCCGAGGGAAATCGCCGCGCGCATGTAGGTCGGTGAGATGCCTTTCATCACGCTGTAGATCGGCAGAATCATGAACGGCAGCAGAATGTGCACCATCGAGATGTAGACCCCGGTGCGGTTGAACACCAGCTCCAACGGCTTATCGATAATGCCCATGGCCATCAGGCCGCTGTTGATCAAACCGCCCGATTGCAGCAACACGATCCACGCGGCGACCCGCACCAGAATCGAGGTCCAGAACGGCAACAGCACCAGAATCATCAACAGGTTGCTTTGCCGCGATGGCAGGTTCGCCAGCAGGTAAGCCAACGGATAGGCCAGCACCAGGCAGATCACGGTGATGATCAGGCCCATCCAGAAGGTCCGGGCAAAGATATCGAGGTAGATCGCCTGATCGGGAGTGGCCGGGGCCACTTCGCCGAGGTCGTCGATACGGTGGTCGACGGCGGCCAGCAGGTAATAAGGTGTGACGCCACTGGTGTTGCGGCGCACGACTTGCCAATAGGCCGGATCACCCCAGCGCTCGTCGAGGCCTTCCAGCGCTTCTTTATAAGAAGCCGGCTCAGTGGCGAACGGCAAGGCGCGTGCGGTTTTGGTCAACAGGCTGCGGTAGCCGGCCAACTCCATGTTCAAGCGCTTGGACAAGTCGCCCAAGGTCTGATTCTTGCGGGCTTCGGCAAGGTCTTCGCTGGCGGCCTTGTACACAGGCTCTGCCGGCAGGCCTCGGCCGTCCCAACTGGCGATGGCCGCCACGGTGCGTGGCATGGCGCCGACCACTTCCGGGTTACCGACGCTTTTGTAGAGCAGCGCCACGATCGGCACCAGGAACACCAGCAACAGAAACAGCACCAACGGCGCGATCAAGGCTTGTGCTTTCCAGCGGTTGATCCGCTCGGCGTGCTTGAGCCGCTGCTTCAAGGTGGGGTCGGTGCCCGCGTTCAGGGGAATGGCGGTGGCCATGGCGTACTCCGGAAATCTTTGATCGTTACAGAGGCGGCATTCCGTGACCGCAAGGCCACCTCTGTTCTTGATAACTACGCATCACCCCTGTAGGAGAGAGGCTTGCCCGCGAAGGCGCTGTGTCAGTCAACATTGATGTTGAATGTGCTGACGTCTTCGCGGGCAAGCCTCGCTCCTACAAGAGTGGGTAAGCCCACGGGGTGGTCTTACTTGGCAGCCCAGGAATTGAAGCGCTGTTCCAGTTGCTCGCCGTTGTCAGCCCAGAAGCTGACGTCGATCTGCACCTGGTTGGCGATGTTTTCCGGGGTGGTCGGCATGTCTTTCAGGACATCCTTGGACAGCAACGGCACGGCTTGGGTGTTGGCCGGGCCATAGGCGATGTTTTCCGAGTAGGTCTTCTGCTGCTGCGGAGCTACCGAGAACGCGATGAATTTCTTCGCCGCTTCAGCACGGGATTTATCCAGACCTTTTGGAATCGCCCATGCGTCGAAGTCGTAGATACCGCCGTTCCACACCACTTTCAGGTTGCTTTCTTTCTGTACCGCCGCGATCCGACCGTTGTAGGCCGAGCTCATGACCACGTCACCGGACGCGAGATATTGCGGCGGTTGCGCGCCGGCTTCCCACCACTGGATGCTTGGTTTGAGCTCATCGAGTTTCTTGAACGCACGGTCCTGACCATCCTTGCCGGCCAGTACTTTGTAGACGTCTTTCGGCGCAACGCCGTCAGCCATCAGTGCGAATTCCAGGGTGTACTTGGCGCCTTTACGCAGGCCACGTTTGCCCGGGAATTTCTTGGTGTCCCAGAAATCGACCCAACTGGTCGGTGCGGATGCCAGCTTGTCAGCGTTGTAGGCCAACACGGTCGACCACACGAAGAAGCCCACGCCGCATGGCTGGATGGCACCCTTGACGTAGTCTTCGGTCTTGCCGAACAACTTCGGATCAAGCTGCTCGAACATGTCCTCGTCGCAACCACGGGACAGTTCTGGCGATTCAACTTCCACCAGGTCCCAGGACACGCTCTTGGTGTCGACCATGGCTTTGACCTTGGCCATCTCACCGTTGTATTCGCCGGCAACGATCTTGCCGTTGCCCGCCGCTTCCCACGGTGCGTAAAAGGCTTTTACCTGCGCGGCCTTGTTCGCCCCGCCAAAGGACACCACGGTCAGGTCCGGGCCCGCCGCCATCGCGTGTGCCGCACCGATCATACCCATGACCAAAGCGGTGAATTTCAGGGATCTCAACATTTATTGTTCTCTCCACGTGCAGGGTTGGTGTTGGTGAAGCAGGGGGCGATCAATGCGCCTCTAAAAGTGGGTCGAGCGCGCGAACGTGTTCGACCTGCCAGCCAAGCGGTACCACATCGCCGACAGCGAGCGCGGGATCGAGCTCGGCAATCGGTTGTTTCACGAAGAAGTCGGTCTTGCCGCAGACTTCCAGGCGAACCCGGACGTGGTCGCCCAGATAGATGAATTCCGCCACCCTCCCTGAGAAGCGGTTGACGCAGGACTCGCTCGAACCATTGAGGCTCACGCGCTCCGGGCGAATCGACAGCGTGACGGGTTCGCCGGTCTTGCCGACGTTGACTGCGAGCGCTTCGACCTTTTCACCGCGACCCAACTCGACCACGCAGCGGTCGCCGGTATGGCTGTGCAAGCGGCCGTTGAGGCGGTTGTTCTCGCCGATGAAGTTGGCGACGAAGGTATTTTTCGGCTCTTCGTAGAGTGTGCGCGGTGGCGCGATCTGCTGGATTTCGCCCTGATGGAACACAGCGACGCGGTCGGACATGGTCAGGGCTTCGCCCTGGTCGTGGGTCACGTAGACCACGGTTACGCCGAGACGCTGGTGCAGGTGTTTGATTTCCATCTGCATGTGTTCGCGCAGTTGTTTGTCCAGTGCGCCGAGGGGTTCGTCCATCAGCACCAGTTGCGGTTCGAACACCAGGGCGCGGGCCAAAGCCACACGCTGTTGCTGGCCGCCGGACAGTTGTGCCGGATAGCGCTGGGCGAAGGTGTCGAGCTGAACCATGCTCAAAACACGTTTGACCCGGTCACTGACGTCGCTTTTGTTCAAGCCGCGCACAGTCAGCGGGAACGCCAGGTTCTCGGCCACGGTCATGTGCGGAAACAATGCATAGTTCTGGAACACCATGCCAATGTCGCGTTTATGCGGCGGCACGTTGTTGATGGAGCGCCCGGCCAGTTGAATCTCGCCGGCGGTCGGCGTTTCGAAACCGGCGAGCATCATCAGACTGGTGGTCTTGCCGGAGCCGGACGGCCCGAGCAAGGTGAGGAATTCGCCTTTGCGAATATCCAGGTTGAGGTCTTTGACGATCAGGTTCTCGCCGTCGTAGCTCTTTTGCACTCCACGAAAGCTGACCAGAATGTCATTGGCCCCTGCGCTTGAATCGACCTGGCTCATACCCACACCTTTGTTATTGATGACTGCTGTGGACTAAGCCTAGTGGACGCTGGGAGCGGCGCAAATCGGGGCGCAGGAGAGAATCGCCTCAGCCGGATGGAAGATTGTGGGTAGGGATTGCCCTACAAGGATGGCGGGGATGGATATGTCGATTTGCGATAGCGACAGGCGGTAAGCTGCAAGCCATAAGAACCGGCAAAAGCGGCTTTGTGTGCATGTCGTAAATGGACATGCCACAACGATCCCGTAGGAGCGAGGCTTGCCCGCGAAGGCGTCCTCAAGTGCGCTAAAAGCTTCGCGGGCAAGCCTCGCGCCTACGGGGGATCGCGTTCAGAATCAGAGGAGCTTGTGCTCCATCGCGTACTTCACCAGTTCGGCCAGGGAGGTGATGTTGAGTTTCTGCATCAGTCGCGCTTTGTGGGTGCTGATGGTTTTGCTGCTGAGGGCCAGTTGTTGGGCGATGTCGTTGACGTTGGCGCCTTGGGCCAGGCGTTCGAACACCGAGAATTCACGCTCCGACAGCAACGAGTGCAACGGCCGCGAATCAGTCAGGCCGACTTCAAAGACCATACGGTCGGCCAGGTCCGGGTCGATGTATCGCCCTCCCGCCGCGACTTTGCGGATTGCCGTCAGCAGCAATGCCGGATCGCTGTCCTTGGTCGCATAGCCTGCGGCGCCAACCTTCAACGCCCGAGCGGCCATTTGCGCTTCGTCATGCATCGACAACACCAGAATCGCCGGGGGATTGTTCAAGGCGCGAATCCGCGGAATCGCTTCCAGGCCGTTGACCCCGGGCATGGAGATATCCAGCAACACCACTTCGCAGGGAACATGGCGCAAGGCCTCGAGTAACTGTTCACCATTGCTCGCCTCCCCTACCACCAGCAAGTCCTTGGCCAGACCGATCAATTGCTTGATGCCTTCGCGAACGATGGTGTGGTCTTCGGCTACCAGTACACGGATCACGTTCTTCTCCATTCTTCTTATGTCAGAGCCAGGATCATTCGCGAGCAAGCCCGCTCCCACAGTGATTTGGGGGTGTCAAAGATCTGTGCACTTACACAACCCCCTGTGGGAGCGGGCTTGCTCGCGAAGGCGTCAGCACAGACAACAAAAATTCTTCAGGCCTCATCCAGCGGCACTCTTACCGTCAGGGTCGTGCCCTCACCCGGCTCACTCTCAAGCGACAACTGCCCGCCCATGATCAACACCCGCTCACGCATGCCGACCACACCAAAGGATGTCGGCCTGCCAGGAGCGGCGACAAATCCTACGCCATCATCGCTAACAGTCAGACAGAGTTCGTCGCCCTCAAGGGCCAGTGTCAGTTCAACAGTATGCGCTTGGGCGTGGCGCATGACATTGGTCAGCGCTTCCTGAAGGATCCGAAACAGCCCGATGGCCTTGGCATCACTGAGCACCGGCAAGTTATCCGGCACTTGTACCAGGCACGGGATCTGCGTGCGCGCCTCGAACCGCCGGGCCTGCCATTCGATGGCCGAGGCAATCCCGGCATCGAGAATCGGCGGCCGTAGCGCCGTGGCCACATCGCGTACCAGTTGAAACAGTTGAGCGATCAGCCGCTTCATGCTGTTCAAGCGCTCATGCAGACCCGGGTCGAGCTGGGCGTAGGCCAGTTCGCACATGGACGTTTCCAGCTTCAGCACGGTCAACATCTGACCCAACTCGTCGTGAACTTCCCGGGCGATACGGGCTTTTTCCTCTTCCCGCACGCTCTCCAGGTGGGCGGACAACTCGCGCAATTGCTCGCGGGAACTGGCCAGTTCCAGTTCGATGCGCTTGCTCTCGGTGATGTCCCACACAATCCCGTCCCAGACATAGGCGCCGTCTTCGAGCCGACGGGTGATGGCCTTGATCTCGGCCCAGCGCTGTTCGCCCTGACGGGTCAGAATCCGCCCCTGCCACGACCAGTCACTGTCGGTGTCCAGTGCATGGTCCTGAGTCTGGTGATAGCTGGCTTTGTCATCCGGATGCACCAGGCTGCGCAAGCCTTTGTCGCGATGGGCCAGAGTCGCCGGCGAGTACCCCACCAGGCTCTCGCTGCCTTCACTGATGTAGGCAAAGTCGATCTGCCCGGTCACCGGCGCGCGCTCCAGACGAAAGACCAGGCCGGGAACGTTGGCGGCGATCCCTTGCAGCCGCGCTTCGCTTTCCTGCAACGCGGCCAGGGCACGACGACGTTCGGTGACGTCATTGAGATAAACCACCAGGTATTCGCCATCGCGAAAACGCAAGAAGCTCAACGAAACGTCCGCCGGCAGAATACTGCCATCGGCTCGCACGCAATTGGTTTCGAAACTTTGCGGCCCCTCTTCACTGGCCCGGGCGCGTTTCCACAGGCTCAGCCAGCGGTCCATATGCAATCCGGGTTCGAAGTCGATCAATGGCCGATCGATGATTCCGCCCGCCGGGTAGCCGAGCATGGTTTCGGCCGCGCGGTTGGCATAGCGCACATGGCTGTCCCAGTTGACCCAGAGGATGCCGACGGTGCTCTGATCGATGGAAAACTGCGTGAGGCGCAAGGCCTCTTCGCTGGCCTCGCGCAGGGCAATGTCTTCGCGCGCCGCCAGCAATCGTTGCTCCAGACTGTGTTGTTGGCGACGTTGCCAGAACACAATGGCCATGCTGCTCAACAGCAACACCACCAAGAGCAGGCAGAGGTTCTGCCAGAAACCCGGCGACTCGGACAGTCGCGGATACTTGGGTTGCACCCATTGATTGTGCAGTTGCTCCAGGTCCTTGGCCGGGATCGCCCGCAGCGCGCTTTCGACGATACCGGCCAACTCCGGCCAGTCCCGGCGCGTGGCCACCCGCAGCAGTTGCGGGAAACCGATATCGCCCACCACGGCCAGCCCGGAGAACTCAGGCTCGGCAGACAGACGCCCGAACTGCGCTTCATCGACCACGGCGTAACCGGCCTGCTGACTCAACAACAGTTGCAGCGCCTGGCGGTCCAGAGGCACGCCTTGCAGATTCAGATGGGGATAGGTGCTGCGCAAATAATCGGCGGTGACGCTGGGCATGCGCACGGCGACGCGGGTCTGGCTGTCGAGTTTTTCCAGTTCTACCGCACCGGTGCTTTTCTGGTCGCTCACCACCAGTTGCGGCACCCGCATGTAAGGGTCGGAAAATTGCCAAAGCCGCAAACCCGCGGGGGTTTGCGTCAAACCTGGCGCGATATCGATGTCGCCTTCACGCGCCGCGGCTTCCAATTGCGCAAGATCAGGATAATTACGCCAACTCAGTTCGAGCTTGAGGGCCTTGGCCAGCCACTTCATCAGTTCGACGTTAACCCCGGACAGGCGCTGCAAGCGGCGATCGTATTGAGCATAGGGCGTTTGCAACACCACTGCGACCCGCAACTCGCCATGCTGCGCCAGCCATTGCTGTTGCGCTGGCGACAGGTGCACGACGTGCGCCGGTGGCGCGGGCGCCGCCCAGCCCATCAAGGGAAACCATAAACAGCCGATAACCCACAGGCAGCGAAAATGCATCATCGAAGTCTCACACACTGACAAATACTGACCAACCCATTAGGCTGCCGGAATAACTTCTGGCCTGGAATATCCGATGCCCCCTGTCTACCGCCTGGCACTGCCAGCATTGTGCCTGTCGTTGATCCTGCCTTGCGCGTTTTCCGTCGAGGCGGCCGACCCGGCACCTGCCGCAGCGGAAAAACCCGCAGAAGAAAAACCGGTTGAACGCCAGCCGCTGCTTGAGCGTAGTCAGGAAGAAGCGAGCGCACTTGAGCGAAAAATCCCGGTGCAGGAACAGCAACAACTGCAAGCCGGCAACGACAACTTTCTCGCCTTGTGGAAACCGGCCAATACCGCCGAACCCAAAGGCGCGGTGATTATCATCCCGGGCGCCGGTGAAACCGTTGACTGGCCGCAAGCGATCAGCCCATTGCGGCGCAAGTTGCCGGACGCCGAGTGGAGCAGCCTGAGTATCACCTTGCCGGACCTGCAAAGCGAAGCCATTGCGCCACGCATCGTCGAAGTGGCGCCAGCGCCCAAAACGCCTGATGCCGGCAGCAAAGATTCCACGACTGCAGCGCCCATCGAACAGGCGGCCGGCGGCGAAGCGGACGTGGCCGACAAGGCCATCGTCGAAACCACCGAAGAACAGGCCAAAGCCGACGCTGAGCGAATCTTCGCTCGCATCGATGCAGCCATCGCCTACGCCGAACAGCAAAGCGCTCGCAGTATCGTCGTGTTGGGCCATGGTACCGGCGCTTACTGGGCCGCGCGTTATCTGAGCGAGAAGCAGCCATCGCAAGTGGAGAAGCTGGTGATGGTCGCCGCCCAGACGCCTGTTACAGCAAAACCGGGGCTGGCTGAGCTCACACCCACCTTGAAGCTGCCTACCGCAGATATCTTCTATATGGATAAGCCGGTGGATCGTAACGCGGCGCTGGAACGCGTGCAGGCCAGCAAGCGCTTGAAGACTTCGGGGTTCAGTCAGGTATCGCTCAAGGCGTTGCCAAATGCCAAGGCAGAACAAGAGCAGTTGGTTCGTCGGGTGCGCGGGTGGTTGAATCCACAGAATGCGGCGGACTGATAGACCGAGTCGTCCCCCTTCGCGGGCAAGCCTCGCTCCTACAGGTTACGTGTCGCGCCCGGCGATCATAAAACCTGTAGGAGCGAGGCTTGCTCGCGAAGACGGAATCACTGACAACACAACTCTACCCGGCTAACGAAAATCCCGCCGCTCACGAATCAATGTGTAAGCGGTATGCAACTCGCGAGTCTTGTCCGTGGCCTCGCGAACCTGCAACGCCGTCGCACCGCTGCCGGCAATCTTGTCCGGGTGATGACGACTGAGCAGTCGTCGATAGGCGCGCTTGATTTGCGCCGGCTCACTGGTCGCTGACACTCCCAATAGTTGCAAGGCGTCTTGATAAGTGATCGCGCTGCTGACCGATGGGCGCTTCGGCTCGTAGTCGTTCGCCAGCGCCTGCACCTGATGCGACGTCCAGCCCAACCATTTGCCCCACTGGGCAATCAGCTCGCGCTCACTGCTACCGGCGCGGCCATCGGCCCAGACCATCCGCCAACAGGCACGCAACACACCTTCCGCCGCATAGGGCTGATTACTCAGGCGTCGCAGATAACCGCGCAACCGGTCATGTCCCGACTTACCGCGATTGAACGCCGCAATCGCTCGACGTTGCGCCGGTTCGCTCATCTCCAGCGAGCGCATTTCCTGCCGCGCTTGCTGGATGTGGCCATCTACTACCCGTCCATCACTCTTGGCCAATCGGCCCAGCAACACGAACAGCAGTTCATCGTTGCGCAGCACCGAGCGCCCACCGAATTTTTCCCATAAATGAGCCCAGCTCTGCAGGTGCAAGCGCCGGTCCAGCGCCTGTCCCAATAAAGCACCGAGCATGGCCCCCGGAATGCTGGCTATGGCAAAGCCCGCTCCGGCTCCAATCAGAGTCCCTGGCCACAACATGTCAGCGTCTCGCTTCTATCAGAGTGTCTACTTCAGCCAGGCGCTCGTGGGTGCCGACATCCACCCAATGCCCATTCAGACGTTCGCCGCTCACTTGCCCGTCAGCCATGGCTTTGCGCAGCAGTGGCGCAAGCTTGAAGGCACCGGCCGAGCATCCGTCAAACAGCTGCGGGTGCAGCACGGCAATACCACTGTAGGTCAGGGTTGATGTATCCGGCTGACCGTCCCGCACCTGACCATCGAGCAGGGTGAAATCCCCGGTCGGATGATGAGCCGGGTTGTCCGCCAGCACCAAATGAGCGAGCCCGGCGATGGGCTGATGCAACACGCTGAAATCGTAGTCGGTCCAGATGTCACCATTGACCACCACAAAGGCTTCGTCACCCAACAACGGCAACGCACGGAAAATACCGCCACCGGTCTCCAGCGGCTCACCTTCCGCCGAGTACTGAATGCTCACGCCATACCGTGAGCCATCGCCCAGATAATCTTCGATCTGCTGACCGAGCCAGGCATGGTTGATCACTATTTCGGTAAATCCGGCAGCTGCCAGGGCATGCAGGTGATACTCGATCAGGGGCACTCCGCCGACGCGAACCAGCGGTTTTGGCGTGGTCAGGGTCAGCGGACGCATGCGCTCGCCTTTGCCCGCGGCCAGAATCATTGCCTTCATGCAGTCGCTCCAGCACGCAGACTGGCCAGCAATTCACCCAGCTCCGCCAGTTCAGGGCGACGGGCGATGACCGCGTCTATATAAGCAAAGAAGCGCGGCACATCACCGAGGTAGCGCGGCTTGCCGTCGCGATGGCAGATGCGGGCGAAAATGCCGATGACTTTCAAGTGCCGTTGCACGCCCATCAGGTCGCTGGCGCGCAGGAAATCTTCGAAGTCTGGCTGAACCGGGATGTCGAGTGCGCCGGCTTGCTGCCAGTAATCCTCCAGCCAGCCACGCACGCGCTCTTCAGGCCAACTGAGGAAGGCGTCCTTGAAGAGGCAAGTCACGTCGTAGGTCACAGGACCGTAAACCGCGTCCTGAAAATCCAGTACGCCGGGATTCGGCTCGCTAAGCATCAGGTTGCGCGGCATGTAGTCGCGATGCACCAGGACTTTGGGCTGGGCCAGAGCGCTGTCGATCAGCAGGTCGCTGACCTGCTGCCAACGTGTTTGCTGCGCCGAGTCGAACTCGATACCCAGCTCGCGTTTCACGTACCACTCGGGGAACAGTTCCAGCTCGCGACGCAGCAGTGCCACGTCATAACTTGGCAGCGGCGCCACCATCGGCAACTGCTGGTAAGCCAGCAGCGCTTGCAGGGCATCCTTGAACAAATCGTCGGCGTTTTCGCTGTCGATCACGTCCAGATAAGTCTTGTTGCCCAGGTCATTGAGCAAAAGAAAACCACGTTCGAGGTCTTCGGCATAAATTTTCGGCACGTTTATTCCGGATTTCGCCAGCAGAAAAGCGATATCCACGAAGGGTTTGCAGTTTTCCTGGGGCGGCGGCGCGTCCATCACGACAAAACTCCGGCCTGCGCCTTCCCAGCGGAAATAGCGCCGAAAACTCGCGTCGCTACTGGCCGCAGTCAACGTGGCCGGGGGTACGGCGCCCCAGCCGTGTTCTGCAAATAGGATAGCCAACTGTTCATCGAGCCAAACTTTCAGGTGTTGCAAACGTACATCTTGGTCAGGCATTGCAAGGGTCTCCGACGGCGCTAGCCGTCAAGCGGGTCATGCTTTATTATCCAGCATCTTTTTCAGACCATCGAGAGGCGTGCGGCCCACACCGCGGGCAGATGGCACGCAGGAAGCCCGGACTAATAAGATGGCATTGAAATCCCCCGCGTTTCGTAAAAAATTTCCGTTGTTGGTCACCGGCAGTCTGCTGGCCCTGCAACCTCTAGCCACTTCGTTCGTGGTCGCCGCGGAACAGTATGACTGCTCAGTCTCTGCTTCGGGTGCCTGGGACTGTGCGCCAAAGGCGCCGGCTGCTGCATTGCCGCCACGCCCCGTCCATGACGGCAGCGCAGTTTCCGCCACTGGTGAAGCCGCGGCAGACACCGGCTCCAGCGCAGACACCGGCGCCAAGCCAGTGCTGGTTACCGAGTCCAAGGGCCGTGGCCTGAAGTCGCGTAGTGAAGACTACAGCCACCTCGACTGGGTTCCGCGCGAGAAGCTCACCGCAGCGCAATTGGCCGAAACCGGTCCTTACTGCTCTGGTTCCTATATCGAACCGATTCGTCCTGGCATGAATGACAAGACGAATAAAAGTGACGCGCCAACCTTTCTCGGTGCCAAGGCCTCCCGCTATAAGCAGGAAGAACAGGTCGCGACCCTGGCCGGTGACGTGGTCATGCGTCAGGGCAGCATGCAGGCCGAAGCCGACGAAGCGAACCTGTACCAGGCCGAAAGCCGTGGCGAACTGAGCGGCAATGTGCGCATTCGCGACAATGGCGCACTGATCGTGGGCGACCACGCCGACGTGCAGCTCGACACCGGTGAAGCCAAGGTCGACAACGCCGAATACGTGATGCACAAATCGCGTATCCGAGGTAACGCGCTGTACGCCAAACGTGCCGAGAACGCGATCATCCGCCTCAAGGATGGTACGTACACCACGTGCGAACCGGACAGCAACGCCTGGCAGCTCAAGGGCAACAACATCACCTTGAACCCGGCGACCGGTTTCGGTACCGCGACCAACGTGACACTGCGGGTCAAGGACATTCCGGTTCTGTACACGCCGTACATCTACTTCCCGATCGACGACCGTCGCCAGTCCGGCTTCCTGCCGCCAACCATTGGCACCGGCAGCGATACCGGCTTCATGCTGGTCACTCCGTACTACTTCAACCTGGCGCCGAACTACGATGCCACGTTGTACCCACGCTACATGAGCAACCGTGGCCTGTTGATGGAAGGCGAATTCCGCTACCTGACCAAGTCCAGCGAAGGTCAGTTCGGCGCCGCTTACCTCAACGACGAGGAAACCGAGCGCAGCAAGCAGACCGATTACGAAAAAACCCGCTACATGTACAACTGGCAGCACAAGGGTGGTCTGGACTCGCGCGTAATGACTCAGGTCGATTACACCAAGATCAGCGATCCGTATTACTTCCAGGATCTGCAGACTGACCAGATTGGTGTGAAAAGTGCCGATTTCGTGAACCAGCAGGGTTCTGTCACCTATCGTGGCGACAGCTACACCGCTCGTTTGAATGCCCAGGCTTATCAGCTGGCGACTGTTTCGAACATCACGCCTTATGATCGTTTGCCGCAGATAACCTTCAATGGCCAGCTGCCGTATCATCCGGAAGGTCTGGATTTCGATTACGAGACAGAGGTTGTGCGGTTTGAGCGTGACTTGAAGAACGGCGACTTCGTAAACGAAGACGGCACCGTCGAGTCGCGTCTTGATAACAACGTGACTGGCCTGGCACGTGCCAATGGCAACCGCTTGAATCTAAAGCCGGGTGTCAGCCTTCCGTTGAACTGGACTTATGGTTTCTTGAAACCATCCCTGAAGTACCAGTACACCCAGTACGATCTGGATCTGGATGGTACCGGCAAAAACCAGGTTGCTGCACAAAGCGCAGAAGCCGACCGACTCAACGGCACCTACAGCCGTAACCAGAACCGTGGTGTGCCGATCGCGAGCATCGACAGCGGTCTGTACTTCGATCGCGACACGCAATGGTTTGGCAAGAACTATCGCCAAACCCTGGAACCGCGCCTGTTCTATCTCTATGTTCCAGAGGAAGATCAGGCCGACATTCCAGTCTTTGACACAGGCGAATACACCTTCAACTACGCCTCGCTGTTCCGCGACAACCGCTTCTCCGGCTCCGACCGTGTCGGTGACGAGAACAAACTGTCGCTGGGCGTGACCAACCGCTGGATCGAAGAAAACGGCTTCGAACGTCAACGCATCAGCGTCGGCCAGGCCTTGTACTTCAAGGACCGCGAAGTCCAGTTGCCAGGTATCGATGCAAAAACCCGCGACGATGCACAAGCCAAAGTTTCACCGTACGCGCTGGAATACGAATACCGCTGGAACCGCGATTGGCGCACCACCGCCGATTACAACTGGGACCCGGACAGCCGCAGCCCTCGCTCGGGCAGCGCGATGTTCCACTACCAGCCTGAAGACAACCCGAACAAGGTCATCAACGCCGGTTATCGCTATCGCAATGACCAGGTTCGTTATGACCAGAACACCGGTAAATGGTCGGTAGGCGGCGGTGACTACGGTACTCCGGGCACTCCTGGCTACGTGAAGGACTACTACAAGATCGAGCAGCACGACTTCTCGGTGATCTGGCCGATCGTGCCGCAGTGGAACGCTATCAGCCGCTGGCAGTATGACTACAACCGCAACCGTACTCTGGAAGCTTTCGGTGGTTTCGAATACGACAACTGCTGCTGGAAATTGCGCCTGATCAACCGTTACTGGGTCAGCTATGACGAGTTCAGTCAGAACGCCCCGGAAAACGAAAAAGGCGACCACGGCATCTTCCTCCAAATTGTTCTGAAGGGACTCGGCGGCCTCACCGGCGCCAAGGTAGAGAGCTTCCTCGACAAAGGCATCCAAGGTTATCGTGAACGTGAAGACCAAGCTTTCTGATTGTCTGCGCCCGCTGATGCTGGGCGCGCTGTTCCTGGGTACCGCGGCCAACGCCGCGGTACAGTCCATCGATAAAGTGGTGGCTATCGTCGACAACGACGTGGTCATGCAGAGCCAACTGGACCAGCGCGTTCACGAAGTTCAGCAAACCATCGCCAAACGCGGTGCTGCCGTACCGCCTGCGGGCGTGCTGGATCAGCAGGTGCTCGAGCGTCTGATCGTCGAAAACCTGCAACTGCAGATCGGCGAGCGTTCCGGCATCCGCATTACCGATGAAGAACTGAACCAGGCTGTCGGCACCATTGCCCAGCGCAACAACATGTCGATTGAACAATTCCGCTCCGCTTTGTCTCGCGACGGTCTGTCTTATGACGACGCTCGTGACCAGATCCGCCGCGAAATGATCATCAGCCGTGTACGTCAGCGCCGTGTAGCCGAACGCATCCAGGTGTCCGAGCAGGAAGTGAAGAACTTCCTGGCGTCCGACCTGGGCAAGATGCAGCTGTCCGAAGAGTTCCGTCTGGCCAACATCCTGATTCCTACGCCGGAAAGCGCCAACTCCGACGCGATTCAGAATGCAGCCAAACAGGCCGACGCGGTTTACCAGCAGCTCAAGCAAGGCGCTGACTTCGGTCAGCTGGCAATCGCCAAATCCGCCAGCGAAACCGCACTGGAAGGTGGCGACATGGGCTGGCGTAAAGCCGGTCAACTGCCACCTCCTTTCGATCGTATGCTGAGCACCATGGCTGTCGGCGACATTACCCAGCCAATGCGCACACCGGGCGGCTTCATCATCCTGAAGATCCTCGACAAGCGTGGCGGCGAAGCCCAGGTGCGCGACGAAGTGCATGTGCGTCACATCCTGGTAAAACCAAGCCCGATCCGCGACGAAGCAAAAACCAAGGCTCTGGCTCAATCGCTCTACACCCGCATCGAAGCGGGCGAAGATTTCGGCGAGCTGGCGAAAAGCTTCTCGGAAGATCCGGGTTCCGCCCTCAACGGTGGCGACCTGAACTGGATCGACCCGAATGCACTGGTGCCTGAATTCCGCGAAGTGATGGCCAAGACCCCACAAGGTCAGCTGTCCAAGCCGTTCCAGACTCAATATGGCTGGCACGTTCTGGAAGTCCTTGGCCGCCGCGCCACCGACAGCACCAACCAGGCCCGTGAACAGCAAGCGATGACCGTACTGCGTAACCGCAAATACGATGAAGAGCTGCAAACCTGGCTGCGTCAGATCCGTGACGAAGCGTATGTAGAAATCAAGCTCCCTGGTGCAGACCAGGCAACGCAGTGAAACCCAAGCGTTTCGCGTTGACCCCCGGCGAACCGGCCGGCATAGGTCCTGACCTGTGCCTGCTGCTCGCCTCGCAAGCCCAGCCACACCCTCTGATTGCCATTACCAGCCGCGACCTGCTCATCGAGCGGGCCGCGCAGCTGGGCGTGGTTGTCGATCTGCTGCCGGTAACGCCGGACAGCTGGCCAGATACTCCGGCCCCGGCCAACAGTCTGTATGTGTGGGATACGCCGCTTAACGCCAAGGTCATCGCCGGGCAACTGGACAAAGCCAATGCGGCTTTCGTTCTGGAAACCCTGACGCGTGCTGGCCAGGGCTGCCTGGACGGGCATTTCGCCGGAATGATCACCGCCCCGGTGCACAAGGGCGTGATCAATGAATCCGGAATCGCCTTTTCCGGGCACACGGAATTTCTCGCTGACCTGACTCATACTGCGCAAGTGGTGATGATGCTCGCCACCCGCGGCTTGCGCGTGGCATTGGTGACCACTCACCTGCCCCTTCGCGAGATTGCCGATGCAATCACACCGGAGCGCCTGGAGCGGGTCACGCGGATCCTGTACGCCGACCTGCAAGAAAAATTCGGCATCGCCCAGCCACGCATCCTGGTTTGCGGGCTTAACCCGCACGCCGGTGAAGGCGGTCATCTGGGCCATGAAGAAATCGACATCATCGAACCTACATTAGAGCGCCTGCGCGGCGAGGGCATGGACCTTCGCGGTCCCCTGCCCGCCGACACTCTGTTTACCCCCAAATATCTGGAGCACTGCGACGCGGTGCTGGCGATGTACCACGACCAGGGCCTGCCCGTGCTGAAATACAAAGGCTTCGGCGCGGCAGTCAACGTGACCCTCGGCTTGCCGATCATCCGCACTTCGGTCGACCACGGCACCGCCCTGGATCTGGCCGGTAGCGGCAAAATCGATACCGGCAGCCTGCAAGTCGCCCTGGAAACCGCCTACCAGATGGCCGAGACTCGTTTATGACCGAGCATTACCAACACCGAGCGCGCAAGCGCTTCGGCCAGAACTTCCTGCACGATGCCGGCGTTATCGACCGTATCCTGCGTTCCATCCATGCCAAGCCTGAAGACCGTCTGCTGGAAATCGGCCCGGGCCAGGGCGCATTGACCAAAGGCCTGCTCGACAGCGGCGCACAACTGGACGTAGTAGAGCTGGACAAGGACCTGATCCCGATCCTCAACCAGCAGTTCGCCGGCAAGAGCAATTTCCACCTGCATCAGGGTGACGCGCTGAAGTTCGACTTCAACAGCCTGAACGCCGCGCCGAACAGCCTGCGAGTGGTCGGCAACCTGCCGTACAACATCTCTACGCCGCTGATTTTTCATCTGCTGCACAACGCAAGCCTGATTCGTGACATGCACTTCATGCTGCAGAAGGAAGTAGTCGAGCGTCTGGCGGCGGGGCCTGGTGGCGGTGACTGGGGTCGCCTGTCGATCATGGTTCAGTATCACTGCCGGGTAGAACATCTGTTCAACGTGGGCCCGGGCGCATTCAATCCGCCGCCGAAAGTCGATTCGGCCATCGTGCGGCTGGTGCCTCACGCGGTACTTCCGCATCCAGCCAAAGATCACAAACTGCTGGAGCGCGTTGTGCGCGAAGCCTTCAACCAGCGCCGCAAAACCCTGCGTAATACGCTGAAATTGCTGCTCAACAACGCTGAAATCGAAGCCGCCGGCGTCGATGGCAGCCTACGTCCCGAGCAGCTCGATCTGGCTGCCTTCGTGCGCCTGGCCGACAAGCTCAGCGAACAAGTCCTACAAAAGCCTGCCACCGACTGAAAGGCGATGAGCGCTATCGGGTAGGGCGCCACTCTGGTTTACTACCCGATACTTGGCCTAGACTGAGTTCTATCAGCTATGCCCCGCGTCCCGCTTCGTTTCTAAGGCCTTTTGCATGTCCGATCCTCGTTATCAGGTCGACGTCAGCGTCGTCACCCGCTATCTGGCAGAACAATCGCAACCCGAGCAAAATCGCTTTGCCTTCGCCTACACCATCACCGTGCAGAACAATGGCCTGGTGCCCGCCAAACTGCTTTCACGGCATTGGGTGATCACCGACGGTGACGGGCATGTCGAGGAGGTTCGCGGTGCAGGCGTCGTCGGCCAGCAGCCGTTGATCGACGTGGGCAAGAGCCACACTTACAGCAGCGGCACCGTCATGACGTCCAAAGTCGGTACCATGCAGGGCACTTATGAGATGGTCGCCGACGACGGTAAACACTTCGATGCTGTCATCGCTCCGTTTCGTCTGGCGGTCCCCGGAGCCCTGCACTGATGGCGACGTATGCCGTCGGCGACTTGCAAGGTTGCCTTGAGCCGCTGCAATGCCTGCTCAAGCAAGTCGCTTTCGACCCGGCCCAGGACCGGTTATGGCTGGTGGGAGATCTGGTCAACCGAGGCCCACAGTCGCTGGAAACCTTGCGCTTCCTCTATAGCCTCCGCGAGTCGCTGGTGTGCGTGCTCGGCAACCATGACCTGCACTTGCTGGCCGTCGGGCAAAACATCGAACGCCTGAAGAAGGCCGACACTCTGCGCGAAATTCTGGAAGCACCCGATTGCGCGGAGCTGCTGGAGTGGGTTCGGCAACAAAAGCTCATGCATTACGACGAACAGCGCGATATCGCCCTGGTCCATGCCGGCATTCCGCCGCAATGGTCGCTGCGCAAAGCCTTGAAGTGCGCCGCCGAAGTCGAAGCAGCCCTGCACGACGACAACCGCTTCGCGCCTTACCTCGACGGTATGTACGGCAACGAGCCGGTGAAATGGGACAGCGACCTCAAAGGCGCAGCGCGCTTGCGAGTCATCACCAACTATTTCACCCGAATGCGTTTTTGCACCAGCGACGGCAAGCTTGATCTCAAGGGCAAGGAAGGCGTCGACACCGCACCGCCGGGCTATGCGCCGTGGTTCACCCACAAGGAGCGCAAGACCAAAGGCCTGAAGATCATCTTCGGCCACTGGGCGGCGCTCGAAGGCCAGTGCAACGAGCCAGGCCTGTTTGCGCTCGACACCGGTTGCGTCTGGGGTGGCGCCATGACCCTGATGAACGTCGACACCGGTGAGCGCCTGCAATGTAAATGCGACGCCCATGGCCACACTCGGCCGGCTGTCGCCGCCCCTATTCCCGAACAAACGTCAGCCAGCGCCCCGCGCTAGACTGCGCTTTCAGCCGAGCCACAGGAGCCCGCCATGAGCGAATTCAAACGTATCCCCCCAGAACAGGCCCAGGCCCTGCGCGAACAAGGCGCGGTGGTGGTCGATGTCCGCGATCCGGCAACGTTTGCCGCGCTGCACATTGCCGGCTCCAAGCATCTGGACAATCATTCCCTGCATGCTTTCATTCAGGGCGCTGACCTGGACGCGCCGACGGTAGTGGTCTGCTATCACGGAAATTCCAGCCAAGGCGCGGCGGCCTATCTAGTCAGCCAAGGCTTCTCCGACGTCTATAGCATGGATGGCGGTTTCGAGTTGTGGCGTACGGCCTATCCTTCGGAAACGGCGCAAGGCACTTCCGAATAATATTTTTCAATGCGCGCAAGCCCCGGTCCCCGCGGGCTTGCGCGGTGACAGACGAACGGTCTGCCACAACTTATTACGCATCTTGCATTTACCTTCCGAATTCCCAACTATCCTTAAGCGCAGGCCATCCAAAACAGGGGAGAGCCGGTACACCGGCGCGCGGGTCATCGGGAGTAGCTTTCGGAGTCGTCAGCTCCGGGAGAGTTCTGGGGGGTAAACAGCAACTGCCTGTTCGGTTGCTGCCAGCATCGACTGAGTGATCCGGCGTCGGCTCCACGTATCGAGCGAGGTGACGTCATGAGTATCTTTAGCCACTTCCAACAACGCTTCGAGTCCACGCGCCAGGAAGAACTCTCTCTGCAGGAGTACCTGGAGCTGTGCAAAAAGGACCGCAGCGCCTACGTTTCCGCCGCCGAGCGTCTCTTGCTGGCCATCGGAGAACCGGAGCTGCTCGACACCTCGACCAACTCGAGGCTGTCGCGAATCTTTTCCAACAAGGTGATCCGCCGCTATCCGGCCTTTGAAGACTTCCATGGGATGGAAGAATGCATCGACCAGATCGTGTCGTATTTCCGCCATGCGGCCCAGGGTCTGGAAGAGAAGAAACAGATCCTCTACCTGCTCGGCCCTGTCGGTGGCGGTAAGTCGTCCCTGGCCGAAAAGCTCAAACAACTGATCGAGAAAGTGCCCTTCTACGCAATCAAGGGCTCGCCGGTTTTCGAGTCGCCCCTGGGTCTGTTCAACGCCACCGAAGATGGCGCGATCCTCGAGGAAGACTTCGGCATTCCCCGGCGCTATCTCAATACCATCATGTCGCCATGGGCCACCAAGCGCCTGGCCGAATTCGGCGGCGACATCAGCCAGTTCCGCGTGGTGAAACTCTATCCATCGATCCTCAACCAGATCGCAGTCGCGAAAACCGAGCCGGGAGATGAAAACAACCAGGACATCTCGGCACTGGTGGGCAAGGTCGATATTCGCAAACTGGAAGAGTTCCCGCAGAACGACGCCGATGCCTATAGCTACTCGGGGGCGCTGTGCCGGGCCAACCAGGGCTTGATGGAGTTCGTCGAAATGTTCAAGGCACCGATCAAGGTGCTGCACCCATTGCTGACGGCCACCCAGGAAGGCAACTACAACAGCACCGAAGGTTTGGGGGCGATTCCGTTTACCGGGATCCTGCTGGCCCACTCCAACGAATCGGAATGGCACACCTTCCGTAACAACAAGAACAACGAAGCATTCATCGACCGGATCTATATCGTCAAAGTGCCGTACTGCCTGCGCGTCAGCGACGAGGTGAAGATCTACGACAAGCTTCTGTTCAACAGCTCGCTGGCCAAGGCCCATTGCGCGCCCGACACGCTGAAAATGCTCGCTCAGTTCACCGTGCTCTCGCGCCTCAAGGAACCGGAAAACTCCAACATCTACTCCAAGATGCGCGTGTATGACGGCGAAAACCTCAAGGACACCGATCCGAAGGCCAAGTCGATCCAGGAATACCGCGACGCAGCGGGTGTCGACGAAGGCATGAACGGTCTGTCGACCCGCTTCGCCTTCAAGATTCTGTCGAAGGTCTTCAACTTCGATCCGCACGAAATCGCCGCCAACCCGGTACATCTGCTCTACGTACTGGAACAGCAGATCGAACAGGAACAGTTCCAGGCCGAGACCCGGGAACGCTATCTGCGCTTCCTGAAAGAGTACCTGGCGCCGCGTTATATCGAATTCATCGGCAAGGAGATCCAGACTGCCTACCTCGAGTCTTACAGCGAGTACGGTCAGAACATCTTCGATCGCTACGTGCTGTACGCCGACTTCTGGATTCAGGATCAGGAATACCGCGATCCGGAAACCGGCGAGATCCTCAACCGCGTAGCCCTGAACGAGGAACTGGAGAAAATCGAAAAACCGGCCGGCATCAGCAATCCGAAGGATTTCCGCAACGAAATCGTCAACTTCGTACTGCGCGCCCGAGCCAACAACAACGGCAAGAACCCAACCTGGCTCAGCTACGAAAAACTGCGGGTGGTCATCGAGAAGAAAATGTTCTCCAACACCGAGGACCTGCTGCCGGTCATCAGCTTCAACGCCAAGGCCAGCAAAGAGGACCAGCAGAAGCACAACGACTTCGTCACACGGATGGTCGAGCGGGGCTACACCGACAAACAGGTACGACTGCTGTCCGAGTGGTACTTGCGGGTCAGAAAATCACAGTAACCCGCTGCCGGTCAGACCGGTTGTCGTTAGCCCGAGGCCTGTTTACGCTTTTTCTGTTACACAGGCCTCTGGAGGTGTCCGAAATGCGGTAGCGAGGTTCAGGCAGCATCAAAGCGCTTGGGGGAGCGTGTACACCCTCCGGCACTGGCCTTATGCTGCGTTAACGCTCGCCCCTTTCAGGACAGCTTCTAAGGAGCAGTCATGAGCTATGTGATCGACCGACGTCTCAATGGCAAGAACAAGAGCACGGTAAACCGCCAACGGTTTTTGCGGCGCTATCGTGATCACATCAAAAAGGCAGTCGAAGAGGCGGTCAGCCGGCGCTCCATTACCGATATGGAACACGGCGAGCAAATCAGCATTCCCGGTCGCGACATCGACGAGCCGGTGCTTCACCACGGTCGTGGCGGCAAGCAAACCATCGTGCACCCCGGCAACAAGGAATTTACCAGCGGCGAGCACATTGCCCGTCCGCCCGGAGGTGGTGGCGGCAGAGGCCCCGGCAAGGCCGGTAACACGGGTGAAGGGATGGACGAGTTCGTCTTCCAGATTACCCAGGAAGAATTCCTCGAATTCATGTTCGAGGACCTTGAATTACCCAATCTGGTCAAACGCCATCTGACCGGCACCGACACCTTCAAGACCGTACGCGCAGGCATCAGCAACGAAGGCAACCCGTCGCGGATCAACATTATCCGCACGCTGCGTTCGGCACATGCACGGCGCATTGCCTTGTCCGGCAGCAGCCGGGCGAAATTGCGCGAAGTCAAAGAGGAACTGCTGCGGCTTAAACGCGAAGAACCGGACAACTTCGGCGATATCCAGGAGCTCGAAGCAGAAATCGAGAAGCTCAGCGCGCGTATCCACCGAGTGCCATTTCTCGACACCTTCGACCTCAAGTACAACCTGCTGATCAAGCAGCCGAACCCCAGCTCCAAAGCAGTGATGTTCTGCCTGATGGACGTGTCCGGCTCCATGACGCAGGCAACCAAGGACATTGCCAAACGCTTCTTCATCCTGCTGTACCTGTTCCTCAAGCGCAACTACGACAAAATCGACGTCGTGTTCATCCGCCACCACACCAGTGCCCGTGAAGTGGATGAGGAGGAGTTTTTCTACTCCCGGGAAACCGGCGGCACCATCGTTTCCAGCGCCCTGAAACTGATGCAGGAGATCATGGCCGAGCGTTACCCGAGCAATGAATGGAACATCTATGCCGCCCAGGCGTCCGACGGCGACAACTGGAACGACGATTCGCCGATCTGCCGCGACATCCTGATCAATCAGATCATGCCGTTCGTGCAGTACTACACTTATGTTGAGATTACCCCGCGCGAACACCAGGCCTTGTGGTTCGAGTACGAACGCATCGCCGAAGCCTTCTCTGACACTTTTGCCCAGCAGCAACTGGTCTCGGCCGGGGATATCTATCCGGTCTTTCGTGAACTCTTCCAGCGCAGGTTAGTGACATGACCGCCAAAGAGCAGAAGCGCCAACCCATTTCCACCGGCTCTGAATGGACATTCGAGCTGATCCAGGCCTACGACCGCGAAATCAGTCGTCTCGCGGCCCGCTACGCCCTGGATACCTACCCCAACCAGATCGAAGTGATCACCGCCGAGCAGATGATGGACGCCTACGCCTCTGTCGGTATGCCGTTGGGTTATCACCATTGGTCCTATGGCAAACACTTCCTCAGCACCGAAAAATCCTACAGCCGCGGCCAGATGGGCCTGGCCTACGAGATTGTGATCAACTCAGACCCCTGCATTGCCTATCTGATGGAAGAAAACACCATCTGCATGCAGGCTCTGGTGGTGGCTCATGCCTGCTATGGCCATAACAGCTTTTTCAAAGGCAACTACCTGTTCCGCACCTGGACCGACGCCAGCTCGATCATCGATTACCTGGTGTTCGCCAAGCAGTACATCATGCAGTGCGAAGAACGCCACGGCATCGACGCGGTAGAGGACTTGCTCGATTCCTGCCATGCGCTGATGAATTACGGGGTCGACCGGTACAAACGCCCTTATCCGATTTCCGCCGAAGAAGAACGCCGTCGGCAGAAGGATCGGGAAGAGCATCTGCAGAAGCAGATCAACGATTTGTGGCGGACCATTCCAAAAGGCGCGGACAAGTACAGCGACAAGGACAACGCACGCTTCCCCGCCGAACCTCAGGAAAACATCCTGTATTTCATCGAAAAACACGCTCCGCTGCTGGAGCCTTGGCAGCGTGAAATCGTGCGGATCGTGCGCAAGATCGCCCAGTATTTTTATCCACAGCGCCAGACCCAGGTGATGAACGAAGGCTGGGCCACGTTCTGGCACTACACCTTGATGAACGACTTGTATGACGAAGGCCTCGTCACCGATGGCTTCATGATGGAGTTCCTGACTTCCCATACCAGCGTGGTCTTCCAGCCCGGTTTCGACAGCCCCTATTACAGCGGAATCAACCCCTACACCCTGGGTTTTGCCATGTATCGCGATATCCGCCGGATATGCGAACACCCCACCGAAGAGGACTATCGCTGGTTTCCGGAAATCGCCGGCACCGACTGGCTGTCCAGCATCAAATTCGCCATGAGCAGCTTCAAGGACGAGAGTTTCATCCTGCAGTACCTGTCACCCAAGGTGATCCGCGACCTCAAGCTGTTCAGCATCCTCGATGACGATCAGAAGGACGACCTGCTGGTTCCGGCGATACACGACGAAGACGGCTATCGAACCATTCGTGAAACCCTGGCGGCGCAATACAACCTGGGCAATCGTGAACCCAACATACAGATCTACAGCATCGACCGACGTGGCGACCGCTCCCTGACCTTGCGTCACCAACAACACGACCGCAAACCGCTGGGCGATTCCACTGATGAAGTGCTCAAGCACCTGCACCGCCTCTGGGGCTTCGACATCCACCTGGAAACCCTGCAAGGGGATCAGGTGATGAAAACCCACCATGTTCCGCCCAGAAACGAGCACGGCGAGGGGGATTACGGCCGGCTGGACCTGGCAGTCATTCATCTTTGATCCTGTTTTCTGCCTCCGGAAGTTCGACGCAAAGGTTATTCTGTCGGGCTAACGGAGGTTTTTTATGCAGATTTATAAAGTCGGTGGAGCGGTCCGCGATCGCCTGCTGGGCAAACCTGTTACCGATATCGACTGGGTCGTTGTGGGTGCCACCACCGAAGAAATGCTCGCCAAGGGCTTTCGTCCGGTGGGCGCGGACTTCCCGGTATTTCTTCACCCCAAAAGCGGTGAGGAATATGCTCTCGCCCGCACCGAACGCAAAAACGGGCGCGGCTACGGCGGCTTCATCTTTCACGCCAGCCCCGACGTCACGCTCGAAGAAGATCTGATTCGTCGCGACCTGACGATCAACGCCATGGCTGAAGACGACCAGCAGAACCTGACGGACCCCTATCATGGCCAGCGGGATCTAGAGGCGCGCCTGCTTCGTCACGTTTCCCCCGCTTTCGCCGAAGATCCGCTCCGTGTTCTGCGCGTTGCCCGCTTTGCCGCGCGTTATGCGGAACTGGGTTTCACCGTTGCCCCCGAGACATTGGAGCTGATGCGTCAACTCAGCGAATCAGGTGAGTTGGAGGCATTGACCGCGGAACGCAGCTGGAAAGAAATCGCTCGCGCACTGATGGAAGACCAACCCCAAGTATTCATCGAGGTGCTGCGCGAATGCGGTGCTCTCAAGGTACTGATGCCGGAAGTCGACGCGCTGTTCGGTGTACCGCAACCCGCAGCCCATCACCCGGAAATCGACACGGGCGTGCATACCCTGAGCGTGCTGGAGCAAGCGGCGCTGCACAAACAACCGCTGAGCGTACGCTGGGCCTGCTTGCTGCATGACCTGGGCAAAGGATTGACGCCCGAGGAAGAATGGCCCCGCCACATCGCTCACGAGCACAAAGGCCTGAAGTTGATCAAAGCGGTCAACGAGCGCTTCAAGGCACCGAAGGACTGTCAGGAACTGGCGCTGCTGGTGGGCGAGTATCACACCCATGGCCATCGTGCGCTGGAGTTGAAACCGTCGACCTTGTTGGAGTTACTGCAGAGTTTCGACGTCTATCGTCGACCTCAGCGCTTTGAGGAATTTATCGCGGCGTGCGAGATGGACGCTCGAGGGCGTAAAGGCCTGGAGCAGAGAAGTTATCCACAGGCGGATTATTTGCGGGGCGCGGCAACTGCGGCGCGAAGCATTGCGGTTCAGCCGCTGCTGGAGAAGGGATTCAAGGGACCGGAGTTGGGCGAGGCGATCAAGCGCGAGCGGCTCAGGGCGTTGAAAGCTTACAAAGAAGCGGCGTCGGCCTGAAAAGCTTCGCGGGCAAGCCTCGCTCCTACAGGTGATGAACGACGTCACCTGTAGGAACGAGGCTTGCCCGCGAAGGCGTCTTGCGCCTCACAACAAACTCAAAGGGGTCAACTGCTCACCGCGCCACTCAAAAGCCACCGGCGCCAACACCTGATCGATCTGCGCCTCACCCCACAAGGTCGCAAAGCTCTTGCCTACGCCCGGATGCACTCTATCCGGCGCAATCAGCGACAATGGCCACAGCACGAATGCATTTTTCAGAATTTCGGCCCGCGGCAAGATCAAGCCATCGAAGTTGCCCACCAGGTCGCCGAATAGCAGCACGTCGATATCCAGCGGCAAGCCCTTGCGGTCCGGCGCGTAACGGCCGTTATCCGCTTCGATGAATTTCAACCGTCGATCCAGCTCCATCAGTGGCAGATCGGTGAAGGCCGAGACCACAAAGTTGAAAAACGGGCCGCTCTTGATCCCCACCGGCTGGCTTTCGAATACCGCCGAGCAGCGCATATCCACCAGGAAACCCGCCAGGGCGTCCAGGCCTGCCTGCAAATGGGCTTCGCGCTCGATGTTGCTACCGAGCCCGAGATACACCTGAGTCAGCGACATCCGCGCTCGATCTCCACGCCCACACCACCCGTGGCAGCCGGGATGGCACCTGGCTTGGTCAGTTTGAGGCGCATCCAGGTGATATTGAATTCGCTCATCAGAACTTCCGCCAGACGCTCGGCAAAGGTCTCGACCAGCTGAAATTGCGCCTGCTCGGCAAACGCCTGAATGCGCGACGAAACGCTCGCGTAGTCGAGCGCCAGGGTCAGATCATCACCGGCGGCGGCCGGACGATTGTCCCAGGCGAAGCTCAGATCAAGTCGAAGACACTGTCGGATGCCTCGTTCCCAGTCGTAGGCACCGATCACGGTGTCGACTTCCAGGCCCTCGATAAACACTCTGTCCAAGCACTTCTCTCCACTGCACGACAAGGGCGCAATGCGCCGTTAGAATCAGGGCGTCCTCGCCCGGAATAGTTAGCATGTTTTGGTTACTGGCGATTCTCGCCTACCTGCTCGGCTCTCTGTCCTTCGCCATTTTGCTCAGCCGCCTGACCGGTAACCCCGATCCGCGAATGAGTGGCTCGGGCAATGCCGGTGCCACCAACATGTTGCGTCTGGCCGGCAAGAAACTCGCCATCCTGACCTTGCTCGGCGACCTGAACAAAGGCCTGCTGCCCGTATTGATCGCGGGTGCAATAGGCCTCTCACTACAAGAACAGGCCTGGATCGGCGTCTGCGCCGTTATCGGTCACCTGTTTCCGCTGTACTTCCGCTTTCGCGGTGGCAAGGGTGTCGCCACCGCGGCCGGCATGCTGCTGGGGCTCTACCCGCCCGCCGCGCTGCTGGGGGTCTGCGCCTGGCTGCTGACGTTCTACCTGACCCGCACCAGCTCACTCGCCGCCCTGATTGCCACACCACTGACCCTGCCGCTGCTTGCCTGGCAAGAACCGGCGGCACTGCTACCCATGAGCGCGCTCACGGGCCTGATCGTCTGGCGTCATCGCGGCAATCTACGCGACCTGTTTGCCGGGCGCGAACGGCATTTTTAAATACCGCACGTGAACGCCGCTCATCACAGCGCCGACAATTGCTCCATCGGCCAGCGCGCCTGCACGCTGATCGCCAGGTTTTCATGCTGGCCGGCCTGCAAGCGCTGGCAACCGGCAAACGCAATCATCGCGCCATTATCGGTGCAGAACTCCGGACGGGCATAAAACACATCGCCCTTCATGTCGCCGAGCATTTTTTCCAGTGAAACCCGCAGTGCTTTGTTGGCGCTGACGCCCCCTGCGATCACCAGACGCTTGAGACCCGCCTGTTTCAGGGCACGCTTGCACTTGATGGTCAAAGTCTCCACCACGGCCTGCTGGAACGCCAGCGAGATGTCGCAACGGGCTTGCTCGCTGTCGTCCCCGGCGTTGACGCTCTGCTGCCAGGTGTTCAGAGCAAAGGTTTTCAGGCCACTGAAGCTGAAAGCCAAGCCTGGACGATCACACATCGGACGCGGAAAGGTGAAACGTCCTGCAACGCCTTGCTCCGCCAGACGAGCGATCTCCGGGCCGCCCGGATAATTCAGGCCCATCATCTTCGCGGTCTTGTCGAATGCTTCGCCGGCAGCATCGTCGAGGGTCTCGCCCAAGAGCGTGTATTGGCCGATCCCATCGACCTGAACCAGCTGCGTATGACCACCCGACACCAACAAAGCGACGAACGGGAACTGCGGTGGTTGCGACTCCAGCATCGGCGCCAGCAAGTGACCTTCCATGTGGTGCACGCCCAAGGCCGGAACGCCCCAGGCAAAGGCCAGCGCCTGGGCGCAGGAAGCCCCCACCAGCAGGGCTCCGACCAGGCCAGGACCCGCGGTATAAGCGATGGCGTCGATCTCGGTCGGCACACAGCCGGCCTCGGCCAGCACCTGACGAATCAAGGGCAGCATGCGTTTGACGTGATCACGCGACGCCAGCTCCGGCACCACGCCGCCATAGGCACGATGCAGATCGATCTGACTGAACAGCGCGTCGGCCAACAACCCGCGTTCACTGTCGTAAAGTGCGACACCGGTTTCGTCGCAAGAGGTTTCTAATCCCAGTACTAGCATGGGTTTGCGCCTTGTAGAGGCTGAATTCGAAGGCGCGCATAATAGTCGTCGCGTGATGCCCCGACCAGCGGTTTTCGATCAGAGGCTTTGCATTCCGAGCGATGAGGGGTTAACATCCGCAACCCTTAAAAACCGACGTCTTCAAGTGCTCTTTTGCCGCGAGGATGTTGACCCCGGTAATGAATGAAGGTAGCTCTGGATGCCAGCCGTCAAAGTAAAAGAGAACGAACCCTTCGACGTAGCTCTGCGTCGTTTCAAGCGCTCCTGCGAAAAAGCCGGTGTACTGGCTGAAGTTCGTAGCCGCGAATTTTACGAGAAGCCAACTTCTGAGCGTAAGCGTAAAGCAGCAGCCGCTGTTAAGCGTCACGCCAAGAAAGTTCAGCGCGAACAGCGCCGCGCCGTTCGTCTGTACTAATACACAGACGATCGTAGCAAGCTTCTGCCAAGCCCGGCCCTCAGCCGGGCTAATGGCATTTGCGGAAAACGCTTGATGCTTCACCGTCAAAGCCGCAGACGCGACCGAGACAAATCTGCTTCACAGCGTCAGACCTGGCTCTTTTGCCAGCGGTGCACGTCTTTTCTGACGAGCCTTCCAAGGCTACTGACGAGCACACCCACTGATTCCTCTCACGACGATCAGCCCAAGGCACCTTCTTGCGTGCCCGCTTATGAGCTATCCGAGGCCAATGACTGGCCGTCGCCGGATTCAGCGAAACACTTTCAAATAGTCGAATACTGATTGGTACTAACGTCAGTGGATTTTCGGCAGATACACTTCCCGACAGCGATACGCAGACGACACAGGTCGAGCCGCACACCCTGCGCGCCTCAAACAACGACCCGCGTTCGGCCGCCCTTCGTTTTGGGTCCATATCAGCGCAGATGACGAGAACGCCATGGCCGGGCTAATTCCCCAGAGCTTCATTGACGACCTTCTGAACCGCACCGACATCGTCGACGTGGTCAGCTCGCGCCTGCAAATGAAAAAAGCCGGCAAAAACTACACTGCCTGTTGCCCGTTTCATAAAGAGAAAACCCCCTCCTTCAGCGTCAGCCCCGACAAACAGTTCTATTACTGCTTCGGCTGCGGCGCTGGCGGTAACGCCCTCGGCTTCATGATGGACCATGACAACCTGGATTTCGTCCAGGCTGTCGAAGAACTGGCCAAAGCCGCCGGCATGGAAATTCCCCGCGAAGAAAGTGGCCGACCGCACAAACCGCGGCAGCCCACCGATTCGCCGCTGTATCCGCTGCTCACAGCCGCCGCCGATTTTTATCGTCAAGCCCTGAAAAGCCATCCGTCGCGCAAAGCCGCCGTGGATTACTTGAAGGGTCGTGGACTGACGGGAGAAATCGCCCGGGACTTCGGACTCGGTTTTGCCCCACCCGGCTGGGATAATCTGTACAAGCACTTGAGCAGCGATACCCTGCAGCAAAAAGCCATGATCGATGCTGGCCTGCTGATCGAGAACGCCGAAACCGGCAAGCGCTATGACCGCTTCCGCGATCGCGTGATGTTCCCGATCCGCGACAGTCGCGGGCGCATCATCGCCTTCGGCGGCCGAGTGCTGGGCGACGACAAGCCGAAATACCTGAACTCACCGGAAACCCCGGTTTTCCATAAAGGCCAGGAACTCTACGGCCTCTATGAAGCACGCAAGAACAACCGCAACCTCGACGAAATCATCGTAGTCGAAGGCTATATGGACGTCATCGCCCTCGCCCAGCAAGGCCTGCGCAATGCCGTCGCAACCTTGGGCACCGCCACCAGCGAAGAGCACTTGAAGCGCCTGTTTCGCGTCGTGCCCAGCGTACTGTTCTGCTTCGACGGCGACCAGGCAGGCCGAAATGCCGCCTGGCGGGCGCTGGAGGCAACCCTGCCATGCCTGCAGGACGGGCGCCGGGCGCGCTTTCTGTTCCTGCCTGAGGGCGAGGATCCGGATACCCTGGTCCGCTCCGAGGGCACTGACGCGTTCCGCGCGCGAATCAATCAGCACGCCCAGCCGTTGGCCGATTACTTCTTCCAACAGCTGACCGAAGAATCGGACCCGCGCTCCCTCGAAGGCAAGGCCCACATGGCCACCCTCGCCGCGCCGCTGATCGACAAAGTCCCGGGCGCCAACCTGCGCATCTTGATGCGCCAGCGCCTGAGCGAAATTACCGGGCTTAGCGGTGAAGCCGTGAGCCAACTCGTGCAAAGCACGCCTCAGCCTCAGGAAGCGCCACCCGCTTACGATCCGGGCATCGATTACGACGCCATGCCGGATTACAGCGACTACCATCAGCCGCAGGCGCAAGAGATGTACGCGCCGCAGCAGGAATGGACGCCGAAAAAGCCTGGTGCAGGTGGCAAGAAATGGGACAAGAAGCCGTGGGACAAGAACGGCAAACGTGGCGGCGAGCGTGATCAACCGCGGGCGCCACGGGTGCCAGCCGCTGTAGAGCCGCCCACCCTGGCCGCCTTGCGCACGTTGCTGCATCACCCGCAACTGGCTGAGAAAGTCGAGGATGCGGGGCACTTCGCTGCCGAGGACCATACCAACACGCAACTGTTGGTCGCCCTGCTCGAAGCCGTACAGAAGAATCCCAAGCTAAACTCATTTCAACTGATTGCGCGCTGGCACGGCACCGAACAAGGCCGACTGCTAAAAGCGCTGGCAGAAAAGGAATGGCTGATTGATGGAGATAACCTTGAACAACAGTTTTTCGACACCATTACTAGCTTGTCAGCCCGCCAACGCGAGCGGAACCTGGAACAACTTCTTCGAAAAGCACGTCAAAGTGAATTGAGCGCCGAAGAGAAAAATCAACTGCGCGACCTTTTAAGTCGCAATGTTTCCGTATCAAGCCCGACCTCAACTGGCGCGTGAGGTCATAGCTCAGGTATAATCCTCGGCTTGTTTTTTGCCCGCCAAGACCTTCAGTGGATAGGGTGTTATGTCCGGAAAAGCGCAACAGCAGTCTCGTATCAAAGAGTTGATCACACTTGGTCGTGAGCAGGGCTACCTGACTTACGCGGAGGTCAACGACCACCTGCCGGAGGATATTTCAGATCCGGAACAGGTGGAAGACATCATCCGCATGATTAATGACATGGGGATCAACGTATTCGAGGTTGCGCCAGATAAGGATTCCCTTATGCTGGCCGACGCCGATACCGACGAAGCCGCGGCCGAAGAGGCAGCAGCAGCGTTGGCAGCGGTCGAGACCGACATTGGTCGCACCACCGACCCAGTGCGCATGTACATGCGTGAAATGGGTACGGTAGAGCTCCTCACACGTGAAGGCGAAATCGAAATCGCCAAACGTATTGAAGAGGGCATCCGCGAAGTGATGGGCGCAATCGCGCACTTCCCTGGCACGGTTGACCATATTCTCTCCGAGTACACTCGCGTCACCACCGAAGGTGGCCGCCTGTCCGACGTCCTGAGCGGTTATATCGACCCGGACGACGGCATTGCGCCGCCTGCTGCCGAAGTGCCACCGCCTGTCGACCCGAAAGCCGTGAAAGCGGATGACGACACCGACGACGATGACGCCGAAGCGAGCGATGACGAAGAAGAAGCCGAAAGCGGTCCGGATCCGGTCATCGCCGCACAGCGCTTTGGCGCTGTCGCCGATCAGATGGAAATCACCCGCAAGGCCCTGAAAAAGCACGGTCGTGGCAACAAGCTGGCAATCGCCGAGCTGATCGCCCTGGCTGAGCTGTTCATGCCGATCAAACTGGTGCCGAAGCAATTCGAAGGCCTGGTCGAGCGTGTTCGCAGCGCCCTGGATCGTCTGCGTCAGCAAGAGCGCGCGATCATGCAACTGTGCGTTCGTGATGCCCGCATGCCGCGTGCCGACTTCCTGCGCCAGTTCCCGGGCAACGAAGTCGACGAAAGCTGGACCGATGCACTGGCCAAAGGCAAAAGCAAATACGCTGAAGCCATTGGTCGCCTGCAACCGGACATCATTCGTTGCCAGCAGAAGCTGACCGCGCTGGAAACCGAAACCGGTTTGACGATCGCCGAGATCAAGGACATCAACCGTCGCATGTCGATCGGTGAGGCCAAGGCCCGCCGCGCGAAGAAAGAGATGGTCGAAGCGAACTTGCGTCTGGTGATCTCCATCGCCAAGAAGTACACCAACCGTGGCCTGCAGTTCCTCGATCTGATCCAGGAAGGCAACATCGGTCTGATGAAAGCGGTAGACAAGTTCGAATACCGCCGCGGCTACAAATTCTCGACTTATGCCACCTGGTGGATCCGTCAGGCGATCACTCGCTCGATCGCCGACCAGGCCCGCACCATCCGTATTCCGGTGCACATGATCGAGACGATCAACAAGCTCAACCGTATTTCCCGGCAGATGTTGCAGGAAATGGGTCGCGAACCGACCCCGGAAGAGCTGGGCGAACGCATGGAAATGCCTGAGGACAAGATCCGCAAGGTATTGAAGATCGCTAAAGAGCCGATCTCCATGGAAACCCCGATCGGTGATGACGAAGATTCTCATCTGGGTGACTTCATCGAAGACTCGACCATGCAGTCGCCAATCGATGTCGCCACTGTTGAGAGCCTTAAAGAAGCGACTCGCGAAGTACTGTCCGGCCTCACTGCCCGTGAAGCCAAGGTTCTGCGCATGCGCTTCGGTATCGACATGAATACCGACCACACCCTCGAGGAGGTTGGTAAGCAGTTCGACGTGACCCGTGAACGGATTCGTCAGATCGAAGCCAAGGCGCTGCGCAAGCTGCGCCACCCGACGAGAAGCGAGCATTTGCGCTCCTTCCTCGACGAGTGATCACAGAACCCCCGGCCCAGGCCGGGGGTTTTGCTTTATACAGATTAAATGCCCCGTACATCCCCCCCGCCGAATAGCCCGTCTACACTCGAAACATTCCCCCGCAGCCATAACGAGACCGTTATGCCCAGATGGCCGACCGTGCTTTTTTTGCTGTCGCTGATGACCTGGACCGCAACGGCTGGTGCGTTGACTCTTACCGACGAAGAACGTAACTGGCTGACGGCTCATCCGGAATTGCGCCTGGGCGTGGACGCGTCCTGGCCGCCGTTTGAATTTCGCGACGAACATGGGCGTTATCAGGGCCTGGCAGCGGACTACATCAACGTTATCCGCCAACGGCTGGCCATCAAACTCACGCCCATCGAGCCGGTCAGCTGGACCGAGGTCCTGAAGCAGGCCAAACAAGGCAAGCTGGACATCTTGCCCGGCATTATGTCGACCCCCGAGCGCCAGACGTATCTGTCGTTCACCCGCCCCTATCTCGACTTTCCGATTGTCATTCTGGCTCACGTCGGAGGCCCCCAACCGCGCAAACTCGGAGACCTGTACGGGCTGAAGATCGCCGTGGTGGAAAACTATGCCCCCCATGAACTATTGCGCACCCACCATCCCGACCTGAATCTGGTGGCGATGCCCAACGTCAGCTCGGCGCTGCAGGCGCTCGCCACCGACGCTGTGGACGCCGTAGTGGGCGATCTCGCCTCCAGTGTCTGGAGTCTGCGCCAGCTCAAGCTCGACGGGCTCTACGTCAGCGGTGAAACACCCTATCGCTACCAATTGGCAATGGCCGTGCCCCCGAACAACAAACTGCTGGTCAGCATCCTGGACAAAGTCCTGGCAGACATGACCCCAAGTGAAATCAGTGCCATCCAGGAGCATTGGGTCGGTAACGTCCTGGACCATCGAACCTTCTGGCTGGACGCGCTGAGTTACGGCCTGCCAGGCTTGCTGTTTCTGATGATCGTGCTGGCGGTGGTTATCCGGATCAACCGCCGACTCAGTTCGGAAATTGCCCGTCGGGTCGCTCTGGAACAGGAGCTGCGCAGCAGCGAATACCATTACCGCGGGCTGGTGGAGAGTCTTTCAGCCATCGCCTGGGAGGCGCGGATCAGCGATTACACCTACAGTTACGTGTCACCTCACGCTCAGGATCTGCTTGGTTATCCCCTGCCCCATTGGCTGATTCCGGGCTTCTGGCGCAACATTATCCACCCCGCGGATCTGACGCGGGCCCAGACCTTCTGCGACCGCGAAGTGGCGGCCGGACGCGATCACAGCGTCGATTACCGGGTCATCACCGCTGATGGCCGCTGCCTTTGGGTCCGCGATATCGTCAGCCTGATCGAGCACGCCCATGAACCGGTACTGCGCGGGCTGATGATCGACATCAGCGAAGCCAAGCGCACTGAAGAGGCGCTGCGCCTGTCGGAACAGAAGTTCGCATCGGTGTTCCAGCAATGCCCGGACATTCTGGTGATCGCGCGGCTTTCCGACGGTTGTCTGCTGGAAGTCAATGAAGCGTTCGAAGAACAGATCGGCCTCAAGGCCGAAGACGTCATAGGCCAGACCGCCACCGACCTGAACATTTGGGGCGTACCCGGCGTGGGGCCGGGTTTGTTGCAGCGGTTGCAGGCCGGCAGCATCCGCAACCTGGAGATGCCCTTTCGCCGCAGCAATGGCCAGGTGTTTACCGGCCTGATTTCCGCCGAGCCTTTCGATCTCGATACGACCCCGGCTCTGGTGGTCGTCGTGCGGGACATCAGTCAGCTCAAGGAAACCCAGCAACAGCTGCAAACCTCCGAAGAGAAATTCGCCAAGGCCTTTCATGCGTCTCCCGACGGCTTGCTCTTGTCCCGGCAGAGCGACGGCTTGCTGCTGGAAGTCAACGAAGGCTTCAGCCGTATTACCGGTTTCAATAGTGCGATGTCCGTGGATCGGTCGGCCCTGGACCTGGGGATCTGGGTCAATCTCAACGAACGCAAACAGATGCTCGAGTTGCTGCACCGGGATGGTTTCGTCCGTGACTTCAGTTGCCACATCCGCCGCAAAGACGGGCAGATCCGGCTCTGTGAGGTTTCAAGCCGTCCATTGCCCATCGGCGATGAGGACTGCATGCTGACCATCGCCCGGGACATTACCGAGCGGCATCTGATGCAGGAGAAATTGCAGCAGGCCGCCACGGTGTTCGAGAGCACTGCCGAGGGCGTATTGATCACCGACACCCAACAGCACATCAGCGCGGTCAATCGTGCGTTCACCGAAATTACCGGCTACAGCGAGAGCGAAGCTCTGGGCCACACCCCTCGCCTGCTCGCCTCGGGCCTGCATGACAGCGCATTTTATGCGGCGATGTGGCATCAATTGACCGCCGACGGTCATTGGCAAGGCGAGATTTCCAACCGGCGCAAGAACGGCGAGCTCTACCCGAGCTGGCTGACTATCAGCGCAGTGCGCAATCGGGATAAATTCATCACCCACTTTGTTGCGGTGTTCGCGGACATTTCCAGCCTCAAGCACGCGCAGGCCAAACTCGACTACCAGGCGCACCACGACCCGCTGACGGGCCTGCCAAACCGCACACTGTTCGAGAGTCGGCTGTTGACCGCGCTGAACAGCCAACAGGAAAACGGTGGCCAGGGCGCCGTGCTGTTTCTCGACCTGGACCGCTTCAAACACATCAACGACAGCCTCGGCCACCCGGTCGGTGACCTGCTGCTCAAAGGCATTGCCGTGCGCCTCAAGGAGCAGTTGCGCGATATCGATACCGTGGCGCGGCTGGGGGGCGACGAATTCATCATCCTGCTCCCCGGCCTGCAACAGTCCAGCGACGCCGACAACATTGCCACCAAACTACTCAATTGCTTCGCCGCCCCTTTCCAGGCCGGCGAGCACGAGTTTTTCATCAGCGCCAGCATCGGCACCAGCCTGTACCCCAAGGACGGCTGCGACGTCGCTACACTGGTCAAGAACGCCGATGCCGCGATGTATCGCTCCAAGGCCAAGGGCCGTAACCGGGTTGAAAGCTACACCCGCGATCTCACCGCCCAAGCCAGCGAGCGCGTGGCGCTGGAACATGAACTGCGGCGCGCTATCGAGCGCAATGAGCTGTTTTTGTACTACCAGCCCAAAATCAGTCTGGACGATCATCGAGTGGTCGGCGCCGAAGCGCTGATTCGCTGGCATCACCCCACCTTCGGCGATGTACCTCCCGAGCACTTCATTCCCCTGGCCGAAGAAAACGGCATGATCCTGCAAATCGGCGATTGGGTACTTGAGACAGCCTGCCGACAGATGTACGAGTGGAATCAGGTCTATGAGTGCCTGGGCCCACTCTCAGTCAACCTCGCGGGTGCGCAACTGCGCCAGCCGAACCTGCTCGGCAGGATCGAACAATTGCTCAAGGACAACCACCTCAAACCCGGCTTCCTGCAACTGGAAATCACTGAAAACTTCATCATGAGCCAGGCCGAAGAAGCGCTGGCGGTGCTGCACCAACTCAAACGCCTGGGCGTGCAATTGGCAATCGACGATTTCGGCACCGGCTATTCGTCCCTGAGCTACCTCAAACGCCTGCCGCTGGACATCCTCAAGATCGACCAATCCTTCGTCCGCGGCCTGCCGGACGACCCACACGACGCGGCGATTGTTCGCGCAATCATCGCCCTGGGCCGCAGCATGCAATTCACCGTCATCGCCGAGGGCGTCGAAACCCAGGCGCAGCAGCAATTCCTGGCTGCGGAGGGCTGTGAACAGATCCAGGGTTACATTGTCAGCCTGCCACTTCCCCCCGACGAATTCGCCGCGACGTTTCTTCGTACAGCCATATTGGATTTTTCGGATAGCACAGCTGAGAAACCGTCGCTATAATCCGCGGCCTACTGAGGGCCTATAGCTCAGTTGGTTAGAGCAGGGGACTCATAATCCCTTGGTCGTAGGTTCGAGTCCTACTGGGCCCACCATACTCAAAGCCGCGCACTGCGCGGCTTTCGTGTTTCTGGGTGAAGCCCTGCTTTTACAGTCCTACGCTCCAAGGGTACAAATTAGGTACAGTGCTGGATCACCAGCCTCCTAGGAACCCCCTCCCCTATGGCTACAATCGTCAAAACTCCTTCTGGTACTTGGAAGGCGCTGATTCGCAAAACTGGCTGGCCGACCGTGGCTAAAACCTTCCGCACCAAGCGTGATGCGGAGGATTGGTCTCGGCGCACTGAAGAAGAAATGGTTCGTGGTGTGTACATCCGGCGTAGCGGCTCGGAGAAAATGACGCTAGAGGCTGCACTCAAGCGCTATCTGAGCGACATAACCCCCACCAAGAAGCCCACCACTCAGCGTGGCGAAACCTCGAAAGCCAAGAAACTGATCGAGCACCTGGGCAAATACTCCATGGCTGCCCTCTCCGCTGAAATCATCGCCGGCTATCGCGACAAGCGCCTGAACGAACCCAGCCGTGGTGGAACCATAAGCAACAACACCGTTCGCCTGGAGCTGGCCCTATTAAGCCACCTGTACACGGTAGCGATTCAGGAGTGGGGTTTGGGCCTGACGTTCAACCCAGTGCTGAACATCCGTAAGCCGAGTCCTGGGGATGGTCGTGACCGAAGATTATCGCCGGAGGAAGAACGCCTTCTGCTCGCGGCCGTGAATCGACATAGCAACCCTATGCTGGGCTGGATTGTTTGCATCGCTCTGGAAACGGGTATGCGCTCGTCAGAGATCTCATCCCTACGTCGTCCTCAAGTGGATTTGGCAAAGCGCGTCATACGCCTCTCAGACACAAAGAACGACGGCTCGCGCACCGTGCCTCTGAGCAAGCGTGCCACCGAAGTATTTAAAGCTGCGATGGATAACCCGGTGCGTCCGATCGACTGCAATCTGGTGTTTTTTGGTGAGCCTGGGAAGGACGGGAAGCGGCGGCCGTATACCTTCACCAAGATTTGGGGTCAGTTGAAGAAGAAACTCGATCTGCCTGATTTCAGGTTTCACGACCTGCGTCACGAAGCAGTGAGTCGGCTTGTCGAGGGTGGACTGTCCGACCAGGAGGTATCAGCTATCAGTGGGCATAAATCGATGCAGATGCTTAAGCGTTACACACACCTGCGAGCCGAAGACCTCGTCAGTAAACTGGACAAAATAACGAGACCCGGCACTGAAGTTTACTAGTTAAAATGGGGGATTTTGTCCACGCGCCCCCGCTTTCGGATCTTTTCTGTATGCGAAATTGCACTCTACTTGAGCACCTGACTGCATTCGTTCTGACCACCGATTGCATCGGATTTGACCAGCACGTTTGGTGACCATGATCGGCAGAGAACTGCGCATCACTGCCGGTCGTAACCGGCAGAATCGACCCAATGCAGCCCTTCGCCTCAAGTAGTTGCCCAGCGCTAGCCTTCCCGTAGGAGAGCAAACGGCCAGTAGTGGCGGGTCGCCATAGGTCATGAAGATTGAGAGCGATGCTCAATAAGGTTAGCCTTGCAAATGCCTAACACTGCCGGCTAAGGAGATGCGCGTGAGTCCAAACGAGGAAGCGGAATCGATCAAGGCCTCGAATGTGATCGATATGGCAATGACATTTACTGCAATGATTCGTTTGTTTGAAAAAGACTCAAAGGAGAAAATCTCGGATCAACTTCACAAGTCTTTCAGACAACTCTCTAGAGTTTCCAATCACCAGGAATACGAACAAATACATTCTGAGTTTTGCAACTGGTTCGCAGGCAGGATCTCTACGGCACGCAAAACATTTAAAAATAAACCTGAGAAGCCGAGCAGGCCGGCATCGTATGGGCACGCCGCCAAAGTATTCGACATTTCAGTGAAGGTTTATGTGCATTACTGCCACTTACCGGATTCCAAAACCACAGTAATGTTGCTACCATTTCTTCATGGAGCAATCGACAATCCAATAATGAACTTTCTAAAATCCAAATACCCGCTTGCTAGGATAAAAGCTAAAACAATTGCGACCCTTGAAATACTGGAATACAAAGCACTACAAGATCTGATTACCGAACACATTCAAGAAGAGTTTCAGGGCAAAATATTTCCAGTGCAATATGATGATATCATGTGGCATCGACTGAATCGGGGTGATGGGTCTAAGAAGCCCCTAAAAGTGCAGCGACCCGGTCGACCCGCAGCGCCAGCTTAAACGTGCCTAATTCGCATCGACCACCTCTAGTTTCTATACTTATATAGCATCTAGCCCGCCTTTTGACGTGAGAACTTACACGCCCTGCAACCTGCTAAAAATTACATCACTGCACGTAGTGTTTTTTCACACCAGCCTTCAGAATCGTGTTGATTCCTCGCTCGGTGAGCCAGCCAGCTTTTTCCAATTGTCGCTTCAAATTAGAATCAATGGCGATTGTCTGAGGGGTTATAGGAAGGATTGGTCGCCTCATTACCAGTAATTCCCGTAAGAAATCAGGCATAATAAATCGGCCTAGATCTATATGAAAAACCTCCCATTGAGTAGATTCATAATATCGTACCCACCGCTGATAATCAGCCTGTAGATGCATAGTTACAAGCTGCCGAGCAACGGCCTGAGAATCGTCGTCGCCAAACATTACTTCATGAACATGACTTTTGGCATTACTCGCTTCCACTTTTTCTAAATCAGCCTTGCTTGGCACAATGTTAGGTTCGGTCATAATTGATGCATATTGTGGGCGTTCTTTATGAGTAACAACCATCCGAGCATGCAGCATGCAGAAATACGCTGTAAGGTGCGTATGCTCTGTGATTGGCGAGCCAGCTCTTATCAAGCGAGACTGTATAAAATAATTATTTTCGTTTGCGCCCAGCATCTTCCCTTCTGCCCATTGACTCCAAAGTCGATCAACATAGAAGGCTTTATCAACCCTAACTGGGTCTTCCATTCCAAAAATGGATAATTTTCCGTCAGCGTTTGCCCACTCCTTGAGGTGCGCCTGCGGGATCACATGTTGAACTCTCGTGAATTGATGAGGATTGCTTAATTTTTCGCCATCCACCTCCAATACGTTAGGTTTTTCCGCAGGGCTATGCTTTTTCTTGTACAAAATATACTCCCGTTATTAGCAGATTGAAGCATGGGCTGACTAATCAGTAGTGGTAATGCAAATGGGCGGTCTAGTCCATGCAATTACGCACTGTAAACGCAAATGTAATAAGCGCCACCTATAAAAAGGGGCTTTTATGCCTGAAATCGCTTACCTAAACTTTTCAGAACCGTCTCGGATCATGCTTTTTTAACAGCAGATCGTGCCACCGAGAATTAGCTTGCTACGTTGATTTCCGCCGCCTCCACTCCATTAGCATTGGTGCGAATGCCATAGCGAAGGCTGCGCAAAATAATCCGTTTGCAACCTCATCAAACCCGGAAAGCTCAAACACACCGTCGACTAGCTTGGCAGCCAAACTCAGAGCCAACAGGCTACTTGGCCATCGAGCATACCGGAGCGCGTCGAACCTCAGATTATCCAGCATCAATAGGTTGAGACGGACGCTTTTACTCTCAGGTACCGGGGCCGAGACCACAGCAACAAGTTCAAGTAGATCTAGGGTTCGATCAGCTTCTCTAATCGTTTCCTGTATTTTGTGCAGTCGACGCTGGTAAACGGCGTCTCTCACCAAGTCTTCAGGCGGAAGGTCCTTCAGTTGATGCCATCTGAAGGACTCCACACCATACTCCCGTAACAGTGCTACCGAGGTATAGGGTCGCTGGAGTACTTGCAGGTATCGCCCGTCTAGCAGAGCTAACCACTCATCCTGCCGCCTTGCTGGCTCTATGAGCTGAATTCGTTTGGCAGCAGGATAATTCTGCTCATCAACCCAGGCAGCAATCGGTTTATTCCCATGAGTACGCATGAACGCAACACGATGCTTACCTTCATGCGCGGTCAATATGCCCAAGGGCTTGTACCAGGTGTAAAGAGCCTTGTTGGACCAGGTAAAGTTCGTCGAGTAGCTCTCAATCCTATCCGCGATCTCCTCTTCAGGGACGTGTTGAGGCTTCCCCTTGATGCTAGCCCCAAGGACATAGCGAGGATCAACAAGGGCTTTGAACCGCACCGACTGGGATTCCTCCCAGTCGAGAAAAGGCACCACAATGCGTAGAAATGAATGCCCCCAAAAAGCGCAGGTACCACCACTGTCCATCCAGTCGTTTTGATACTCCTGCTCAAAATAATACCGGGAGCTCATGTCCATCGAGAACTTGATGGAGCACAACGCCCGTGAGGCTCCCATCATCCGATCAGAGACCTCAAGGGACAGAACCTCTACCTTGTCAGCCATTTCACTCACTTGCACACTCCCTGCTGCAACCACAATTAGACAAGGGAACAACAATGTCGCAAGACGACGAACTATTCCATGTGCAGTTGGGCAAGGACCATCCTAACTACCAAAGCGTTGCACTCCGCCGCAGGCCTGGCTACGTGAACTACGAGGTGGTAGAGGTCGACACGGAAAAGCTGATCCACTTTTCCAATCAGGACATACGGGGGTATGTGCTTTCACCAGTAGAGGATTGGCAACCGGCCAAGCGGGAAGGGATCTTTTGTTTCTTAGCACCGCCTGGGCCACGGGAGCAACCAGTCGAAATGCCGGTCATCTCATTCAACGAGCGGGATGTCGTTCAATACGAACGAAAATGGCGGTTTTTTAAGAAGGCCGTCGTGTATCGCTTGAAATACATCGGGTACACAAACGGTCGCCATCGCACGCGCTACCTGTATTTTGCCGGAGCGAAGCGGATACCAGTGATGTGCCATATTTCGGAGGTCAACGCATTGAAGGCCCACTGCGCACCCTAGATCCGCGGCCGGCCTTCCAGATTTCACCGAAGCACGCCATTAAGACCGAATGCCTACGACATGCAGGAAACCGCCCTGCTCAGAGCCTTTCTGAACAGCATGAGCATCAAAAAAACCATCTTTTTGCCAAAAAAATGAAATTAATTATAACCCCTTGAATTACTGGCAATTTTGCAAACCACAAAAAACCAAGATATACCACGCTGGTAGTTATATGGCGACACACCGAATACCAAACTTATCTACCTTGGACAATCCGTGTCACCAACAAGTTTGACAGCAACTAACTTACGCTCATAATCGTCTAACTTCTCCACGAACTTGCAGACTACCGAGCGCTGCTCAACCTGCATCAAAAAAGGTGAAACCACGATGAACACTGAAGCGTATTTGGTTGGAAAGTTTGGCGCACTAATGCAACTGCCTGATTTGGCCGAGTTACTTGGACGCTCGACAGATGGGCTAAGAGTTTCACTCTACTCGGACACCGACCTATCGAGAAAACTTAAACCCACAATGATACGGATCGGCCGTCGCATCTACTTTCGTACGCAGCAAGTCAATGTAGCACTACAGCTTGAAGCACCAAAAAGCGAAGCACACGTTCAATAATACTGACCTGAGGGAGATTTACTATGGGTCGGCAACGGACGATCAACGACAAGAAATTTTGGAACTCACCCAAGATGGCTGGGCGCACTCAAGAAGACCGAGCAACTCTCGTCTATCTATTAACATGTACCTCCAGCAACATTGTTGGTAGTTATTCTATCGTCCCAAGGATTGCTGCAGCAGAAATGGGATGGGACACAGAGTCACAATTCATGCCAGTACTGAAACGCCTCTGTGACTCTGACTTCATAAAATACGATGCCGAAACGAGCTTCGTGTGGGTTCGCATTTGGTGGGAGCATAACTCCCCGAAAATGGCGCTAGCGCCAACGCTACGTCAGAAGTCCATCAAGCAAATCAGAGAAATGCCTGCGCATTGGATATCAGACTATCTGGATGACATGGCGGAAAGACTGCAAGAGTCCGACGAGTATCGCGAGATGCTAATCCAGGAATTCCAAGCGTCGAGCCAAAGCGCTAATCAGGGAGAAAACCACCGCTGTGACGCTACCGATAGGGTATCGATACCCCATCGCCAGCCCATGGACAGGCCTGTGGATGACTATAGCTCCCAGATCAGTGGAGAAAACACCAAGGCTGCCATCCACGCCGAAGCCGAGGGTAGCCGGAGAGGGAAGCCAGAAGGCCATGCCCAAGATAACAGGGTATCAGTACCCTATCTATCCCATATACCTAGGGGGGCGGGTAACTATAACCCTAACAATAACTATAAAAATAACAATACAACAACAGACCGCCTGATTTTCCCTCACGACCTGTCTCGGGCAGCACAGGCATCAATAGAAGAAGCCCTGCTACAGGTTTCAGATACAGACGCGCAAAAATTACTAGATGAGTTGGCGGCTGCGATTGCGTCAAAAAAAGTAAAGACAACCATCACTCAGTTATTCCACGGGCTTTTAAAAATTTACCACCAGGGAAAACTTCAACCTAGCAGTGGTGCAATAGCCATTGCAGACAAAAGGTCGCAGAACGGCGGTGTCGGGCAAGAAGCAATAGCAACTTTAAAAAGAAAGATGCTAATCAATTGACCAATGGAGCAACGACAATGCAGCTACAATTCAAGGAACTTGAAAACTACTGCGATAGCCTGGAGCACTCCGGCAACATCCAGGTCATTTTGCACGCGCATTATGCAAAAGGCTTCGCCCTGACTGTATCGGACGGCACAATCGAACATCCGGTAACGGATGAGCAAAACCATGCATATTGGTTCAGAACTGTAGAGATGGCATTGGATGAGCTTGCCAATATCCCCTACATATCAGACAAAATAATGATAGACCGCACATCCTGGTCATAAGCTCTACGCTGTAACGGAGAAGCACACTCATCAAGCAATCTTATTATTGAACGCAGTAAATTTAATACCCTAAGAATGCTTCAGCGTACTGGGTGCTGGGACTGAAAAGAAAGTCCCTGACAGGTGGGAACAGTAGCTCGATAGAAAGAGCCACCGGACAAGCAGCGGAAAGACGCGCCGTATAGACCACATCCCAAGGGCGCCACAAAAGCGCACTGGATACGGGCCTTAAACAAGCCCTGACTGGCGGGAAAAGTAGCTCGATAAAAAGAGTCGCCGGACGGCTGGAAAGACAGCACTGCGTTCGCCCCTACCCCAAGGAGCAACACAATGATCTCGTACCTTTACCTACCGATTCTCACCTTCTGCACGTTTGTTCTCATATCCGTCCGCCGATACTGGGTGTGCGTAGACCGGCTCGGATACATGAAAGAGGTTTCTAAACGAGCGCCGTCGTTACTGCAACGAGACCTCATAGCCGCAGTACTTGCAATGGTGCCATTCGCAATGGCGGCCATTGACTGGTTCGGAATAACGCTTCCCCGCCAGTCAGCCCCGATCCCTCCAGATTTCGCTGCACTGCTCTCAGTCTGCTGCGTATGCGCCTGCATAGGCGCTCTCAACGATACCTTTGAACGCCTCGCAGGCAACTGGGCAGGAACGCGGGAAAGCGCTCTGCGTACAGTCGCGTCGCTACGGATCATTGATCAAGCAGAGCTGGCCGCAGCGCTGAATGTGTTCAGCAATCGCAGCGCGAAAGCCGCAAGCGCGGAACCAACCAGCAGCATTGGCCGGGAGGTGAAAAAATGAAAAGGGTTCCTGCTCTCCTGCTCATCACAGCTTCAATTCTCACGGGCTGCGAACGACAAGAATCTATTCAAACCGTCGATTGGTACAAGGCAAATACATCCGAGCGCTTGAAGCTGCTGGAGAGGTGCAAGACCAGCCCTGGAGAGCTCTCTATCTCTGCGAACTGCATCAACGCGTCATCGGCCGCGAATGCAATAACGCTGGAGCTACGCGGTTACAAACACCGCGAGCCAATCAATTTTTCTTCTCAGGGAAAATAGAATGACGACCACGACGGGAATATTCGAATGGATGGCGGGGAGCATGGACCAAACCCTCCAGACCTTCATAAGCGTGACGTCCAGCCGAGTCATCGATGACTTTTCACTAACGGTAACGCTTTGTGGAACGCTCTATTTGACCATGATGGGCTTTATGATGATCACCGGCACAATCGAGCAACCCGCATCCCATTTCCTCAAGACCTGCGGAAAGTTTCTGCTAATCAGCGGGCTGGCAATGAACGCAGACACGTATATGTCGTGGGTAGTGGAGGCACTACACGGCCTGGAAACAGGGGTTGCTTCTGCCTTTTCAGCTACTGGCGACTCAACGGTCTCAAGGTCTGTATTTCAGGTAGTGGACAAGGCCATGTCCGACGGCTGGGCAATAGGCGCCGATATTCTAACGAAGATGGGACTTCGTGCTGGGTACGACATCGGAATGATATTTTTTGATTTGTTGACCGCCATAATCGTATACGCGGCAACACTTATTATCGCGGTTCCAGCAGGGGCAATGATCATCGTTGCAAAGGGAATGCTGTCGATCATGCTCGGCATCGGGCCAATTTTTATCATGATGCTGTTGTTTGGGCAGTTCACCTCCAAATGGTTCGATAGCTGGTTCGCCCAGGTCATCACCTACATCCTGCAAATCGCACTGGTTGTCACGGTGCTCAGCTTTGGGATCAAGTTTTTCTCATCGCTAACGAGCGACATACTCGCGACACCCGGTGACTACCCGATATCCACCTTCCTGGAGCTTTTGGTGGTGACGGTCGTTGTGCTGTACATGCTGCAGCAAGCCAATGCAGTCGCTGGTAGCCTTGCAGGGGGAATATCCAGCGCAGGGCTCACCCTACGCGGAATCGCAAGCGGTGCCGCCTCACCAATCACCAAAGGGCTCAACCGACAGTCCACGCGCCGCGACATGCAGTCGGGGCAAATGGTCACTGCTGGACGCTTGAACCACCTCGCGGCCGGTAACACAGCCTGGAACCCAGCCTACCGACAGCACGTCATGCAGAACATGGGGAAAAACTGGGGGGACGCTACAGGAGGTAAAGTAAATCGGTAGCAATTGACCCACTGCTCATCAGACTTCGCTTTGACGGGGTCTTTTGTTGAGTACCTTCAACGGCTATAGCGTATGACGGGTCAAGGGGTTGGTGCGGCCCACAGGAGCAAAGCGACGAGGACTCGGCCCCTTGACGCGGCAGTAGCGTCCAACGCTCACGGCATGGGTGTAGGGGATCAAGGTCGAAGGCCTCCCCTGTACCCTTGACGACAGAGGGCGACTCGCTCCCTTCCCGCTCGCGGGAAGGGCGGGGGGATGGGCAATTCGAGAAACCGTTAAATCATTGAATTTTAGCGATTAACTACAAAAACAAGACAATTTCAGCGCTTGCCTTAATCGACTCACCAAGCGCTGCAAAACGTTAAACCAAAGTTATCGCCGAAAAGCTCAATGCGATGAAAACGAGTGAAATACGATCTCTAATAACTCCGTGCTCCGCTTGGGCAACCCCTTCGGTTGCATCCCGTGTCCGAACTTGCCGGACTGGCTGCGGGGCAGGCGGCGGGCGGAGCCCTTGACCTACCCCTGGCGATAGGCTGAGCGCTTCCTGTGGAGTCAAGGGTGCGGCTACGCCCGTCATCCTCACCCGTTCGGTGCTCGCCTTCGGCTCCGCTCCGCATGCGGCTTCCGGTGCCGCCCTTGACACCACATTCAGCAAAAACCTTGGTACTTTGATCAATGCACGCTTTCACATGTGCGAGTACCTCCATCACGTTCGTGGTTTACAAGGCGTGCTTGCGCGCAATCAGGAATGCTTCAAACCTGAATTCCTTGTTCATGAACAAGACTTCTCAAAAACTCGTCAGGAAACAGCATGACTTCAGAAAATCATAAAACCACTCAACAGCAAGACAACGTTGCCTCCTCAGCCGGGATTGACCAGCTCAAGGATCACCAGATATCGGAGTCCGAACAGAGCACACGAAAGGAAACCGTGGACTTTGCCAACGCCTCATTAAACCTGTCTGGATTTGAAGTCACTGAGGGTATGAAACGCATCGGCGAACGCTACATCAGCGGCGAAATTGATCTGGACGAGTTTGTGTCGATCTCGCAGCAAGAGAACGCCTCTTCCCGACCGAAGTGAGCGTAAGTTCACCGAAGCTTGAACATTTTGAGCCACATGCCCGACATTTGTCGGACTAACAAGGCAACAACTGCACGCTGACTGACAGCGCAGCGGTGAAAAAGCAAGAAACATATGCCTGAGAAAGGCCCCCCTATGCATTACCCCACAACAGGTTTCACCGGCCCCCTGAGAGAAGGGGGATGGCAAGCATGCAGCGCCCACGCCTAAAGCCTCCAGCGTCAATCTGGAAACGAATCGATAGCTCCCCGGAACGCCTGATCTCTCTCTCCGCGCTTGCCGTTGCGTTTGGCGCCCTATGCGTGTCGTTATGGCAGCTTGATATGGCTAAGCAGCACAATGTGCTTTCCGTAAGACCTTACTTGATGGTCACGCCTCACCTCGCAGGTGCCAACGGAAAGAACGGGCTCTATCTCACCAATGAAGGTATCGGGCTCGGGATACTTACTTCCCTGAGCGTTTCCGTATCGGGGAGAGTCTATGCAGGCTTAGGCAAGAATCAATGGCCGAAAATCTTGCGCGATATGGGCTTGGAACCGCTTTGCTTTTCTATTGGCTGGCCAACCAAGGTTGCCGCCTTAAGGCCCGGAATGGAAATCGAAATTCTGGGCAAGTCGAAACTGTTCAACTCTGGTTGCGAGCTTGCGCTGGCTACTTTCCTAACAACGAAAGACGTCTCGATTGAGCTAAGTTACACCTCGCTTTACGAAGAAGAACACACATTTTCAGGTGATACGTTCTTGAATCTATAGCGCCAGGCTCCGTAGCTGAATCCGTCCGGGCTTTGTTCATGAACAAGAACTTAGCCAATTGGAGATCTAGTGCAGGATAGGCTTCCGCCGGGAATGTGACACCCACTACGCCTGCCTTCGCGCTACACCAGCTATCCGACACACTGCATCAAGGAAAGCTTGTTCATGAACAAATGTTTGGGGGATATGAGACCTAGTGCAGGATAGGCTTTCACCGGAAAGCTGTATTACACAACGCCACCTCCACTACCATTTTTCCTTGTTCATGAACAAATTTGAAAGACGGTGGAGCACTAGTGCAGGATAGGCAAAACGCCGGTAAAATACGCGCGTACTTTTAAACAAAACTCTCACTGTATTACCGCTGATTGCTTTGGAATGCCGCCTTGGAGAAAGAAAATCCGTACCTGAATGTGTACCTGGGGTCACTGAAAAAGCCATGGGCTGACTACTGCGCGTCAATTGGAAAGAAGCCCGGCGCGGCGCTCAAGGAAGCGATTGAAAGGCAGCTTGAAAGCGCGAACGCACTGACAGAGCCGAAAACCTATCAGCAAACAAAGCCAATCCCAGATAAAGAGCCAAAGGTTCGCTTTGAGATCCTGCTGACACCATCCGAAAAGGCGGCTCTTACAAAACGCGCCGAGGTCGAACGATGCTCACAGCGTCGATGGGTCATCGACGCAATTCGGGCCGGACTGACAAATGAAGCGCAGTTCGGCATGAGCGAAATCGAGGCATTGGGCGAATCCAATTACCAGTTGCTTGCTATAGGTCGAAATTTGAATCAGATCGCGAGAAAGCTGAATGAAGGTGACCCCGATCCTATTCAGACAGAATTGATCAAGGGGTTACGCGCAATCATCGACAGACATACGCATGTCGTGAGCACCGCTATCCGGGCCAGCCTTGAACGGTGGGATCTTGAGTGACGCTACACGAGATCATCTCTAGTGCCACTTCCTTGTGCATGCTGTGGGGAAAAGGCTATATAGGCGAGTTGCTGGCTCGTCTATTTTCCTCCTGGCTGTTGGACAATCAGGCCGCTTACACACTTAAGAGTTCTCAATGTCAGTACCCACATATGATCAATTTATTGAGCCAATTCTGCGATTCCTTGCCGATCAACCTGGGGGCGCATCGGCGCGTGACGCACATGAAGCTGCTGCAGATGCGTTGCAACTGAGCGAAGCACAACGTCAGGAGCTGATCAATAGCGGCCAGGCCACCTATAAAAATCGCTCCGGATGGGCTCACGATCGCTTAAAGCGTGCAGGTCTTTCCAGCAGCGCCAAACGAGGCTACTGGAAACTAACCGAGCAGGGCATAGCCTATTCATTGGAAAATCCGGCACCGCTACCACAAGAGAAAGTCGAACGTCTTGCTATTGGGTTCATGGATGTGAAGCTCAGAACACCAACTGACGCCATCCCCCTGGATGTAGAGCTACAAGCCAATCCGTCACCATTATCAGCGACAACGAGCCCTGACGACCGTCTTGAACAAGCACTCAAGGAATTACGGGACGCAGTTGCCGTTGACCTTCTGGATAACCTGCTACAGGTCTCTCCTGGGCGTTTTGAGGTGATAGTCCTAGATGTACTGCATCGCCTTGGTTACGGTGCCAGCCGCAATGACCTACAGCGTGTGGGCGGCTCGGGCGATGGTGGTATCGACGGGGTAATCTCGCTGGACAAGCTTGGCCTGGAAAAGGTCTATGTGCAGGCGAAACGCTGGCAAAATACCGTCGGTCGACCAGACCTACAGGCGTTTTACGGTGCACTGGCAGGGCAAAAGGCCAAACGAGGTGTATTCATCACCACTTCCGGCTTTACTGCACAAGCCATCGGTTTCGCGAGCTCAGTCGACGGTATCGTTCTGGTGGATGGAACTAAGCTCGTTCACCTGATGATGGATCATGAAGTCGGAGTTTCTTCACGTTTGCTGAGACTTCCGAAGCTAGACAGCGACTATTTCGACGACGAGGCATAATGAGGATACTGCTACCAAATATCTATTGGTTATTTGCGGGTTTAGATAGCCTGTTGTAGACATCTGCACCCAACCACTTCGAGACCAAGGTTCGCAAGTCAGGCTTACTCATATAATCAGTAAAAATCTCTTCATTTAAATCCATTCGTTCGATAAAGAAAGACTCAAGCACTTGATTGAAAACAAGCTGAAACTTCTCTAACGAATTTACGGATGCCGCTTGACCAAGAAACTCGTTGTTAATCGCAATTTCAGCTATTTGGTCAAAAAACAACTGATCCGCGTCATTTAACTCACCACCGAATCTCTCGTTAATAACGTCAATTAATCTTGAAAGAGCTACGCTTTCCTCCCTCACCATACCGCTACCTACTTCACGAGGTCCATCAAGCGGCTTCGCGTAACCCTCGCTCAAGCTGATCGAACCCTCGCTGATTTTCTGAAGCCGATAGTAATCTAACTCTACTTCCTCATCGAACTGGTAACCGGGCCCACCCTTACGCTTAGGTAGTTTAAGCGCCAAGTGACGTATGTAAGTGAACAGCTTTTCAAGATCGCTGTCCTGGTACGGAATCACCTGACTCAAAAAGCTATACAGACTACGGAAGGCCTGCAGCTTCCCACGCAACAACTCAGCCTCGTCCTCCTCACTATTTTGTAGCTGCGAGAAGCGCGCCACTGCCTGATCCAATAGTGCGTTCATGGCCTTGTGATCGCCAGGGCTCTGTCGGCGCTTTGGGGCGAAGAAGATACTTGAGAACTCCGCAACCTCAGCCTGCCGATAAATTCCAGAAGCATCGAGCTCAGCTTTGACCTCATAGAGTTTGTCGGCATCAACCTGTTCACCCATCACCGAGCCTTCATAATATTGTCGAAAAGCTTCCTGGATTTCTCCGGGCTCATTGACAAAGTCCAGCACGAAAGTATCGTCCTTGAGCGGGTGCGTGCGATTCAGACGGGAAAGAGTTTGTACCGCCTGAATTCCCGCTAGTCGCTTGTCCACGTACATGGTGTGCAGAAGTGGCTGGTCGAAGCCAGTCTGGTACTTTTCAGCCACAAGCAACACACGAAAGTCTGGTTTAGCAAACGTCTCCGGCAGATCCTTTTCCTTGAGGCCGTCGTTCATCTCGACCTCACGATAAATTTTCTCTGTGACTTTGTTGTCTTCCACAGCTCCGGAGAACGCCACAAGACTCTTGATGGGGTAGCCTTTTTCTTTGATGTAACGGTCGAACTCCTGCTTGTATCGAACAGCTTCCAAACGTGATCCTGTCACCACCATTGCCTTGGCGTGCCCGCCTATCTTGTGACTGGTGAACCGTTGAAAGTGCTCCACCATCACCTCGGTCTTCTGGCCGATGTTGTGAGGGTGCAGGCGCATGAAACGCGCCAATGCCTTAGCAGCGTTCTTACGTTCGACGCGGGGGTCTTCCTCAGCCTTTTTTATTAGTTTGTAATAAGTCTTGTAGGTAACATAGTTCTTGAGCACATCCTCAATGAAGCCTTCCTCAATTGCCTGCCGCATCGTGTAACGATGAAAAGACTCACCATTGCGGCCGAAGATCGCCAGGGTTTTGTGCTTGGGCGTTGCTGTGAAAGCAAAGAAGCTCATGTTTGGCTGCTGACCGCGTTTGGCCATAGAGCGAAACAGATGCTCTAGTTCAACTTCGCCTTCCTCCTCGGCCATTTCCTGCGCCTTCATACGCAGTTCAACACCGCCTAATACTTCCTTCAGTTCGGTGGCTGTTTCACCGGATTGGGAACTATGGGCCTCGTCTATAATCACGGCATATTTCCGCGTGGGCAGATGGCTCTTGTTACCCTCGCCACGCTCCTCGCTCAGCTTAGCCAGCTGAGCGGAGACAAACGGAAACTTTTGCAACGTAGTAATAATGATAGGGACACAAGCTTCGAGTGCCTCGGCGAGCTGGCGTGAGTCTTCATCGATTTTTAGTACAACTCCCTGACGGTGGTCGAACTGGTAAATGGTGTTCTGCAGTTGACGATCCAACACCACACGATCAGTGATAACCACCACGCTATCGAAAAGGCGCTCGTCTCTCTCATTATGCAAACTGGACAAGCGATGTGCCAACCAGGCTATGGTGTTGCTCTTGCCGCTGCCTGCCGAATGCTCGATCAAATAGTTATGTCCAACGCCTTCGTTCGCCGCAGTGACTACCATCTGACGTACCGCCTGCAACTGGTGATAGCGCGGAAATATAAGGCTTTCCTTGCGCACCTTCTTGCCGTTATCTGACACCTTTTCCTGTATGTCGAGGTGCAGGAAGCGCGCCAAGAGATCAAGTAAACTGTCGCGCTGCAGCACCTCTTCCCAGAGATAGGCCGTTTTGTAGTTACGCCCTTCCCGGTCCGGTGGGTTACCGGCACCACCGCCCATGCCACGATTGAAAGGCAGGAAGTACGTCGCCGCCCCGGCCAACCGCGTAGTCATGTACGCCTCTTCGGTGTCGACTGCGAAATGCACTTGTGTGCGTTTGGTGAAAGCAAAAATCGGCTCACGCGGGTCCCGGTCGTGCCGGTACTGATGAATGGCGTCAGTGACGGTCTGGCCACTGAGCGGGTTTTTGAGCTCGATCGTTACCATCGGAATACCGTTGACCGACAGCACCACATCCAACGACTTTTCGCTCCTAGGGCTGAAACGCAGCTGCCGAGTGAGCCCCAAGCGATTGGCTTGGTAGCGCGCCTCTAGCTCCAAGTTCAACCCGTGGGCCGGACGAAAGAAGGCGATACGCAAGGTCTTGCCAAAGCACTTGAAGCCATGCCGTAGGGTGGCCAGCGTGCCATGTGTGTCCAGCCACTTGCAGAGCGACTCCAGCACCCGCGCGCCCGTATGCTCGCCGTTCAGCGCCTCCAACTTCCCCCACACCTTGGCTTGGGTGGTGCGAATAAATGCAAGCGCCTCCTCAGGGAAGATCGCCTGTAGACGGTCGAAGCCTTTTGCATCGACCCGTGAGTAACCATGATCCAGCAACACAGCTTCAATGGCGCTTTCAAAAGCCGTTTCGCTGGTGCGTTTCATACGCGCCCCCTCGCTTGTTTTTTCTTTAGCCAATAGACCATGACCTGCGCGAATTCTGGCAACTCGCCCGCTTGGGTACCGTCCCATTTTTGCAGTTCGGCGACAATATTAAGATTGCCTTTCCCCAGTTTTTGTTTGAACGCATCCAGAACAGCCTTTCGGTTGCTCACCAACCGGGACCAATTGAGGTTAAGGACGTCATTCAGAGCTGCGTCGACCGCAGCATCATCAGAAGTGATCTTGCCACTACCAAGAAACTTGATCTGTCTCTCTACGGGATGCGCTAGGTCGCAAACACTGAAACACAAATTGGAATTCCCTTTTTGAGTGTCGCAATGCCGATTTTTCCCCGCTCCTCCCTGACCACCAAGGCATGCTCCCAACAGGTTGCTATAATCGAGTTGCCGTGCAGGATGCAAGGCTTGGCATTTCCAATGCTCAATTTTCATTCCGTCCGGTGTAGCACGTATGCGCGATTGGCAGTAGCAGCAAACCCCCTGCTGTTCAGCTACGAGTGCCGCTCGCAAGCCGGCCTTGTCGGTGTAGTTGTCGTAATCAGCATGTGGCTGTTGGCGATGTCGTGTCAGCGAGACGGGCTCCATACCTTTCTGGATCGTCCGCATTTACTCGGCGCCCTCCAGAAAACGTATCAACGAACTAGCTCGGGTCAATTCCGGTTCGTCTTCGCCTAACTTTCGAGCCAGGTTCGCGATGGCGGCGCGAGCCTCATCAAAGTGCTCCTCATCGATTAGCTCAAATAGTGTCGTTAGCTCGGCATCCACCTGCCGATTGCGAACCGGAGCGCCCATGAACTCCTGGAGGATGCGGTTGGCATCCATACCGTACGCCTCAGTGGGTACAGTCGCGCATATCTTGTCATCAATAAATTCTAGAAAACGCACGCAGCGTGCAGGCACCTCGCCCAACACCAGCGGCGAGTGGGTAGTCACCACAAACTGACAAGCCTTGAAAATATCGCGCAGGCGGGGCAACACATCGCGCTGCCACTTCGGATGCAGATGCAGCTCGATCTCGTCGATCAGCACCAAAGCCACACCCTCAGCAATAGGGTTGCGACTGTCAGAATTGGCAATAGCCAGGCGACGGACGAGGTCGAAAACGAGGGCCAGCAGACCGCGCTCACCGTCGGAAAGCTGCTCCAGAAATAGAAGACGGCCGCTTTTCATCACACTGAATCGCGGAGGTCGTCCCTCGTGCAGCGCCAAGCTGGAAACTTCTGGCAGAAACGTCTTGACCGCTTGCTCCAACTGCTGAAACAGCCGCTCTCTAGTTTCTGATCCCGCTCCCGATACAACTACGCGGAACCAGTTGGCAAAGTCGTTCAACGACACTTCCAACTGACTAAGAGACTTGTCGTAAGCCGTCGCTGAGTCAATGCTCTTTGCCTTCGGTAGTACAGGTGGCAGTCGCGACAGAAACCTCGAAGTTGAATAGAGCACTGCAAGCGGTTGTTGTATACCGGCCTTGCTGGCTGCGATCAGGTCCTCGGATTTGACCGCAGCATCATTGGGCAGGATGCGTACAGCGGCAATGTCTGAAGTCTCATCAAGCTGCATTTCTATTCGGCGGATCTCTTCATTGACGTCCTGCTCTTCCTTTGAACCCTTCTTCAATTCTCGAGTAGCAAAACGTAAGTCATCACGGCGTTTGAGTAGGCTCTCTGCTTTGTCGGCTGCCAGCGGTGCAGCGTGGGTAAGATCGACAATGACCTTTGCCGCATCAAGTCCCAATATGACCGCCACCGACAGCCCGGGCTTACCCGATTGGACGTCAGTATCGCTCAAGCCAATAGGCGCTTCCCTGGACACGGTGAATTTCGGCAGCGCCAGAGACATTGCGCTCGCTATGGCTTTGAGTACGCCCGATTTACCTACGCCATTGACGCCGGCAATCACGGTCACATCATGGGAAAATTCGATATCAATCTGATCAAAGCCCCGGAAATTTGCCAGCGTAAGTTTTTCTAGCTTCATCCGAGCATCTCCCCCAATGACATCTGACCGGAAACGACAGTAGTGATAAGGGCGGTGCGGCGTTCCACAAGTAGGGCAACAGAGGAAGATAGTTCCATCGACATTGACTGAAAGTGGCTATCGGCATTTTGCAGGTACTTCACTATGTCAGCTTGCTCTGAGAGTGGCGGCAGGGTTGTATGCCAATCCAAGACATGTCCCTGCGAAACCTTCACCATTGTGCCACTTGAGCCACGTGCATCACGACGAATCTGAACCCGAGCAGGCGCAGTGGTTAGAAAAGATGCCAAGTATTCAGGCAATATTTCGCCCACGCGAACTCTCAGCCTGTATATGAGATCGGGGATTAAAAGATTTGGCTCGTCATCAGGCACGCATGCAACGTCAGCCACAAGTTCCGGGGTATTTCCCCTGGTGATGAGCACATCCCCTTTACGAAGCGCATGTATCTGTTCATCGTCATCCGCCTCGCGTAGAGCCTTATTTTCTTCCCTCTTGAATCGACCTTTTGAAACAGCACTTAGCTTCAATACTCCCAGTTCATCTGGCCCTGCTGGTGTATTAGACGCGATCGGGGAGCTACCTTGATCCAATGCAACGGTAATGAACTTAATGCGACGAAGCACCCAATGCGTCGGAATCTCGCCCAGCCATTCCTGACCTGAGGGTCTTAACGGTGTGTTGGGATCGAGGCCGCGAGTGACGACTCGACTGATGAGGGTAGCGCGCTTTTCTTCAAGCAGAGCCAGCATGCGCTCCTTCTCCGAAATCAGTCCGTCTATGCGGGCGGTCTCGCGGTCGAGGTAGTCGGCGATTCGTTTTTGGTCTTCGTGCTCCTTTGGATAAGGCAACACGAGATTCTTCAGGAACTCACCGTCGACATGTGGGATGCCCATCCCATTTGTAAACATCTTGAGAACCGGCTCGGCAGCCTTGCAAAGCCAGAATAAGAACTTGCGGTCAAACTGAAAGGGTCTGACAAGGGCAGCAGTAGAAGAAACAACGCCGTACTTCGCACGTAAAAATTCTCCAGCGTTTGAACCATCCCATAGAAGCAAAACGTCTTGGTTCTCAGCGGTAACCATACCTTCCGATGACACGTACGTAGTTGCATCTGAATCTCCACGCAGGTACTCCATCGACAAATACGGCAACGCGTCAGTGTCGGGCACATTTTCATCGCCTTTAGCGGGAAGGCGACCCTTTGATGTCTCTGCGACATACCGAAAACGTATTTCGCTCCAACGGTCTGGCAGTGTCGGCGCGATCTTTATTAGGTTCACTCCGTCACCTCGCGTAGCAACTCCAGAATTCGCTGCTCGACGCCGGCCAGTTCCGCATCGATCTCATCCAGAGGGCGTGGCGCTTGGTATTGAAAGAACACACGATTGAAATTGATCTCGTAGCCTACCTTGCCTATGCCGCCGTCCTGATCGTCCAGTGTGTCGCGGTCGATCCATGCATCAGCCACATAAGGCCGTACCTCACGCAGGAAGTAGCTGATAATATCTTCTTTGATAGGGATATTTTCCGAATCCTTGAGCGCCGGGTCGGCCTCATACTGTATCTGCTTACCCTTGGCTCCGGCATACAAACCCAGTACTTCATACAGCGCACGCGAATCCTGCTTCGGCAACGTTTGCCTAGGAAACAGCCCCCCGGAAAGAGCGTTGTCACCCGGACTGATATGTTTGGCAATTACCGGTTCAGCCTCGGGATCCACCGTAGTGAAGCAGTCCCTGAAGATCTTCTTCTGCGCTGTACCCTTGGCCCCCTTGGCCCAGCCTTCGACATCGTTGGGTAGGTTCTTGAATGCCTGTTGCACTTCATACCATGCGCGGTTCCAGTCCAAGAGTGGCTCTGCGCAGCACTGTTCTTGCACCACCAGCAGGGCGTCAAACAGCTCTGGACAGGTGTTGAGGAAGCGCTCGCGAGCTTCCTCTGTAATCTCGAAGCGCAGCCGCAGCGGGCGGAGAACTGTGATGCGGCGGTAGCCAAAATCGGTGTTATCGAACACGCGACTGGTCTTGCTATTCTCCTGTTCACCATGCTCTCGGGTAACCGCGTCTAGGGCCGCTTGATCCAAGTAGCGGCGCTTGTTGCCCAAGCTGCGCTTCATCGGCGTGTAGCATTCGCGGGCATCGATCAGCTGGATCTTGCCCTTACGGTGCGCGGCCTTGCGGTTGGTGACCACCCAGATGAAGGTGCCGATGCCAGTGTTGTAGAACATCTGCTCGGGAAGGGCGACGATGGCTTCGAGCTGGTCGCGCTCAATAATCCACCGACGGATGTCGCTTTCGCCGCTACCGGCACTACCGGTGAACAGCGGTGAACCGTTGAAGACCACTGCCGCACGCGAGCCGGGCTTGTCCCGGTTACCAGGCTGATAATCTTGAAACTTGCTCATCATGTAGAGCAGGAACAGCAGGGCGCCATCGTTGATGCGCGGCAACTTGCCGCTGTAACCACGAAAGTTGGGCCAGCTATCTATAATTTTCTTTTCCGCCTTCCAGTCAACGCCAAAAGGAGGGTTGGCCAGCAGGTAGTCGAAGTGGTGATCTGGAAACGGGTCGTCGGTGAGAGTGTTTCCTAGCGCAACCTGGCCATCCTTGTGTCCTTTGATCAGCAGGTCAGAGGCAGCCACTGAATAGGAGCGCGGGTTGTAGTCCTGGCCGAAGACTTTGACAACAGCTTCCTCGTTGTGGGCGCGAATCCAGTTCTGCGCCTCGGCCAACATGCCACCTGTGCCGCAGGCGGGGTCGCAGATGGTTACGATGACGCCTTGCTGGGTTAGTACTTGGGTGTCAGGCTCCAGCAAAAGGTTAACCATGAGCTGGATTACTTCGCGCGGTGTGAAGTGATCGCCTGCCGTCTCGTTAGCGGATTCGTTAAATCGGCGGATCAGGTCTTCGAACACCAACCCCATGGTGATGTTGTCTACCTTGCTTGGATGTAGGTCGATCTCGGCGAACTGCGCTACCACCTGGTAGAGGCGGTTAGACTCTTCGAGTTTTTCGATCTCTTTGTCGAACTCAAAGCGATCGAAGATCTTTTGGATATTCTCGGAGAAGCCCCTAATGAAATCGGCAAGATGGCGCCCGATGTTATCCGGATCACCCTTGAGCTTGTAGAAGTCGAGTTGGCTGTGATTATGGAAACCAAGCGGTTTGCCTTCGTCGTCCTTGGCCAGGTTGTTGAGGATCGCATCAATATTGACGATCTTCCTGTCAACCAGCTCTGCGTGGCGTTTCAGCACCTCGCCTTTCGTTGGAGCCAAAACCGCGTCAAAGCGCCGTAGCACAGTGAGCGGCAGCATGACTCGCTCATATTGGGGGGGACGGTAGGGCCCGCGAAGAAGATCCGCCACAGACCAGATGAAATTAGAGAGCTGCTGAAAATTTTGGGAAGACATTACTATCCTTGCCGCTAAGATTGTCTCAGCCACACTAGGTCAACGAGCCAAAGACTTGCCTTAGGAGGGTGCCTCTTGCAGGTGGCACCTTGGCAGGTCAATTAATTGAGCGCATGGTACAACAGCGGTACACTGCATAGCTCTGCCACCTTTCACCAAATTACGCTAACCCTTTGTGATCTCGATACTTTCAGCTAATGATACCTTTGCTAAGCTACTCAAGATTTCACTAGGTATACAGCATAGCCAGCAAACTCATAATCCCTTGGTCGTAGGTTCGAGTCCTACTGGGCCCACCAAACTCAAAGCCGCGCATTGCGCGGCTTTCGTGTTTTCTGGTCGGCCACCGCTGATACAATCCTATGGACACCGTCGCGATCCAGGACTGGTGCCCCCCTCGCTGTAAAGGCTTGCGTGATCCGCCTTAACTCGATTGGTGAACTCCCTTTCAGCCGGTGCAAGTTCCGGGAACTCCACCAGCAGTGCCTTGTTACCTCTGGCGATGTGTTCCATCACCGCCATGGCGATGTTTTCACGCACCATCCCGATCGAGACGTAATACATGGCCCAGGCTTGTTCGGGCGTGCAGTGGCCGATCTGCTCCTCAATCTCCTTGTAGGCTTTGTATTCGTCCGACTCCAAGTAGCATTGGCAATCACCTTGGTACATGATTTTTCTCCTTCCCTAGAATCTTTGTGACAACCCCTAAGTAAGTCGGCTGATAAGGGCTGCCCCTGCTCCCTACGTGATTACCAGTGCTCCAAATAAACGCGGGCTATTGCAGGTGACGCACCCATTTCGCAATAATTTCGCTTTTAATTTCTCTGTAGCACCCACAGCACCCTCACATAAAATAAAGATCCTCATAGAACAACAAAGATCACGTACCACTCTTCACTTTGGTCCAAACCCGAGTGCGGATTCGCTCCAACTTCAATGGCAGCGGCTCAAGTGGAACAAGTGTAGCAACGGTCTTTTTGTCTGGATAAATCCAAGTATTGTCACGCAGTTTCTGCTCAACAAACTCTGTGGCATCTTTATTAGCGTTAGGATACAACGTGTGATTTGAGCTCTTGGCAATAATTTCTGGTCGCAACATATAATTAATAAATGCCATGCCTTCCTTTGGGTGGGGAGCATCTTTTAACAGAACCAAATTTTCTGACCAAACCAGCGCTCCCTCACGAGGAAGGCTGTATGCAATCTTGCGTCCAGTATTAGCCTTCTCGTTGATGGCCTGCGCAGCAAGGGCACCATTGGCCCATCCTACAACTGCACAAATATTGCCATCAGCCAGGTCAGAGTCGATTCTGGATGAGTCGAAATAGAGGACGTAGGGACGGATTTTTAACAACAGGGCTTGGGCTTTCTGGTAATCATCCGGGTTCCTACTATTGCTAGGGAGCCCAAGGTAATGCAAAGCAATTGAAATGATCTCACTTGGAGAATCGAGCATTGCCACACCGCACGACTTGAGTTTGCTGATGTTTTCTTCTTTGAAGATCAAGTCCCAGCTATTCACCGGAGCATTATCACCCAATACCGCTTTGACTTTATCAACGTCATAGCCAATGCCGGTGGTGCCCCATAAATAGGGAACAGCGTAGCGATTACCAGGGTCATTGACCGCAACCTGGGACAAGATATCAGGATCGATGTGTGACAAATTACTCAGTTGATTACGATCCAACGGCTGAAGAACTCCCGCCTGGATCAGGCTTGGCAACACGTTGGAGGTAGCCACAACCACGTCGTACCCCGTGCGCCCAGCCATCACTTTACTCTGCATGATTTCGGCACTGTCGAACGCATCCATATGGACGCTGGTGCCGGTTTCCTGCTCAAACTCCTTTGGGGTCTCCGGTGCGATAAACCCGAACCAGTTATACAGATACACCCCTGGCTCTACAGCCCCCACTGATGTGCTTATCCCTGCACAGAGAAGCGAGGCTGCAAAAATGGTTCGCAAAGGTGATTTGCTCATACAACTATCCTTGTCAAGACGACATGCCCTCATGGCCATCGTGAATCCTGATCGTGAATATACCCGGCATTGACGAATAGTAAATACCTACGAATACTTAGTCGCGACCTACGAATCCCTAACCCTAAAGGGGTAGAAAATGCCACTCGACCTTCATAGCCTGGCTTGGCACCGATCGATTGGAAAGCTGATCATGCAGTTGAACCGTCCAGAATTCTGGAGCTCACTTATTCGTACGTTAAATGAATATGTGAAAATTGATAACTGGGTCGTATTAATATTTAGCAATCAGCAAGTGACAGTTGTTAGTCTTCCCGAAGTAGCAGACACAGAAGAGCTAGATGCATTCATTCATCGCTACGTGAAGGGACTCTATATGTTGGATCCATTTTATATAGCTAATCGAGAAAACCCGCAGAGCGGTTTTTTTCATATGCTGGATATTGCACCGGAGCACTTTCTTGAAACCGAGTATTATCACCAATACTTCGCACAGTATATTTCTGTAGATGAAGCGCAGTACAACGTTCAGCTCGACGCCGATAGAACGTTATGCATGTCCCTTGGCAGCAACGCCCGCTTCAACCAAGAGCAAATAACAATACTTGACATTATCAAACCATGGGTAACTGCATTAATGCATCAGCGCATGTGTTTTGAAATTGACATAGAAAAAGACCTCCCCGAACCAACTCTATGGCCAGAAACAATTCTCCAGCTTGGCACACAAATAACAACACGCGAAAAGGACGTGCTCAAGTTATTACTTAGCGGCTTCTCTAACAAACAGATAGCAGGAAAACTTTCCCTGTCGGCAGAAACGATAAAAGTTCACCGCCGAAATATTTACGCCAAATTAAACATCAAATCACAACCCGAATTGTTTGCTCGATTTTTTATGCCAAAACAGGATATCTGCCCTGTAAATTGAAGTCAGCGCTTGGCACTTTTCAGGCCCAAATACTCAACGATGGAATGGTCTGCACTGGCTGTAACCGTTCAAGCATTTCCCTCGTCAACACGGCCTCATAAGTATCCGCCGGCCTACCCCATTGCTCCACGATGACCATGCCGTCTACCAGCGCCGCGCCCAGTCCGGTAATCGTATCGGCCAACTCCTCTACGAGTTGTTGAGTCCGCAGCCACACACGATCAGTGATCTCTTTAAGTTCGGCAGTTATGCGCTCGGATGACGCTGGATCCGTATCAGGGTAGGAGATATTTCGCAGCAATTGCCGTAACTCCCTTACTTTTGCGTAATCCTGTTCCGCCCCAAGCTCTCCATTCAGGATGGTTGTCGCTTTCGATTTATCGACGAGTTTCCTGGCTGAATGCTTTGCAGATAAGGTCTGACTCATGGCTCCTGCAAAGAGGACGATCAGCCGACCTTCCAGATGTTCCTTCATCTCTTCTATCGAGGAGATGGACCGCGTCAAGATAATGGAAGCCCCGGCCTGATGCCTCAAGTCCATGGTGACTTTCAAGGTCACATCACCCGTTTCAAATCCCAAGGCTCGGGCAACCACGTAGTGCCCCATCTCGTGATTCGCAATCTGCAATGCATGTTCCCGTATCGCGGGAGGCATCTTCTTCATCATTCCCATCATCTCCCGTCACAGCCCTCCGTGGCGCATTCGACTATGAGAGTAACGGCTCGTGTCCTTGCTATCGATGTAGAACCCGTTCCGCATCATTACTCCAGACATTCCGCCAGCTTAAATCAACCATTAACCATTTCGTTACATCGGTGTCCTGGTAACCCGACCGAGGCGTTCTGATGATCCGAAAAAGGAAGTTTTATAGTTGATGTCACGCGTCGTTCGCTGATGGGGGTTTGCTGCCGCCCTGCCGTTTTTGGCGCATACACCGCGGGTTCGCGCGCAGATGCGGCGATTTCGCGAGGCGTTTGCGCAGGTCATCCAAGGCTAGTCCAGACAACCGCCACGAGCACCGCGCAGGATGTGCCTGTAACATGCCTGCCCACTGCTCTGTACCGCTGGAGATGCCCCTTTGCCTGACACTCGCCCGCCCGCTCTCGACGAAATCGACCGCCAATTGATCGCGGCCTTGCAGATCAATGCCCGCGAAAGTGTGGCCATGCTCGCCCGGCAACTGGGTATCGCCCGTACCACGGTGACGTCGCGTCTGGCGCGGCTGGAAAAGGCCAGAGTGATCACCGGTTATGGCGTGCGCCTGGGGCAACGGGTGGTGGATGGCGGATTGCAGGCGTATGTCGGGATTACCGTACAACCGCGGTCTGGCAAGGAAGTGTTGCGTCGTCTTGGCGCCATGGCTCAGGTGCAGCAGCTGTGCGCGGTGAGTGGCGAATTTGATTATGTGGCGTGGTTGCGCACCGATTCGCCGGAGCAGCTGGATCAGTTGCTGGATCAGATTGGCAGTGTGGATGGGGTGGAGAAGACGACGACTTCGATCATCTTGAGCAGCAAGATTGATCGGGGGCAGCCGGTTTGAGTTTCTGACGATAGGTCTTCGGTGTTTGGTCGGGCCTCTTCGCGGGCAAGCCTCGCTCCTACAGTATGTAGCGCTACGTCGTCATAGTGCGCAAACAATGTGCAAAACGACGACACATTGCGTCTTATTAACGTGTTCTACGCTCTCTAGAATGGCTGCCATCTTTTCCTATACTCAGACGCGCACTCTGCGTCAGGTCGCCAGCAAGGTCAGCCATGAACAAGAACAATCGCCATCCTGCAGACGGTAAAAAACCGGTCACCGTTTTCGGCCCGGACTTTCCTTTCGCTTTCGACGACTGGATCGAACACCCGGCCGGGCTGGGCAGTATTCCGGCGCACAATCACGGCGCCGAAGTGGCGATTGTCGGGGCAGGCATTGCCGGTCTGGTGGCCGCCTACGAATTGATGAAACTGGGCCTTAAACCCGTCGTCTACGAAGCCTCGAAGATGGGCGGCCGTCTGCGCTCCCAGGCGTTCAATGGCGCGGAAGGCATCATCGCCGAACTCGGCGGTATGCGTTTCCCGGTGTCGTCCACTGCGTTTTATCACTACGTCGACAAACTCGGCCTGCAGACCAAACCCTTCCCGAACCCGCTGACGCCTGCCTCGGGCAGCACGGTAATCGATCTGGAAGGCAAAACTCATTACGCACAGAAACTGGCGGATCTTCCTGCACTGTTCCAGGAAGTCGCTGACGCCTGGGCCGATGCCCTGGAGGCTGGCTCGCAGTTCTCCGATATCCAGCAAGCAATCCGCGACCGCGACGTGCCGCGCCTCAAGGAACTGTGGAACACCCTGGTGCCGCTGTGGGACGACCGCACGTTCTATGATTTCGTCGCCACCTCCAAAGCCTTCGCCAAGCTCTCGTTCCATCATCGCGAAGTGTTCGGCCAAGTGGGTTTCGGTACTGGCGGCTGGGACTCGGACTTCCCCAACTCGATGCTGGAAATCTTCCGCGTGGTGATGACCAACTGCGACGATCACCAGCACTTGGTAGTCGGCGGCGTGGAGCAGGTGCCGCTGGGCATCTGGCGCCATGTGCCGGAGCGTTGCGTGCATTGGCCTGAAGGCACCAGTCTCAGTTCGCTGCACAGCGGCGCGCCGCGCTCCGGCGTGAAAAAAATCGCCCACGCACCGAACGGGCGTTTTACCGTTACCGATAACTACGGCGACACGCGCGAATACGCTGCAGTGCTGACTACCTGCCAGAGCTGGCTACTGACGACCCAGATCGAATGCGACGAAAGCCTGTTCTCGCAAAAGATGTGGATGGCCCTGGACCGCACCCGCTACATGCAATCGTCGAAGACGTTCGTGATGGTCGACCGTCCATTCTGGAAGGACAAGGACCCGGAAACCGGCCGCGACCTGATGAGCATGACCCTCACCGATCGCCTGACCCGCGGCACCTATCTGTTCGACAACGGCGACGACAAACCAGGGGTGATTTGCCTGTCGTACTCGTGGATGAGCGACGCGCTGAAAATGCTCCCGCACCCGGTGGAAAAACGCGTGAAACTGGCGCTGGACGCATTGAAGAAGATTTACCCGAAAGTCGACATCGCCGCGAGGATCATTGGCGATCCGATCACCGTTTCATGGGAAGCCGACCCGCATTTCCTCGGGGCTTTCAAAGGTGCGCTGCCCGGCCATTACCGCTACAACCAGCGCATGTACGCGCACTTCATGCAGGACGACATGCCGGCCGAGCAGCGCGGGATTTTCATCGCTGGCGACGACGTTTCGTGGACGCCGGCCTGGGTCGAAGGCGCGGTGCAGACCTCGCTCAACGCGGTGTGGGGGATAATGAAACACTTCGGCGGTGAAACTCACGCCGAAAACCCGGGTCCAGGAGATGTGTTCAACGAGATCGGTCCGATCGCCCTGCCCGAGTAAGAGGAATCCGAAATGCGCGTAGCCCTTTACCAATGTCCACCGCTGCCCCTGGATGTCGCAGGTAATCTGCAACGCCTGCATCAACTGGCGCTGGAGGCCAAGGGCGCGGACTTGCTGGTGCTGCCGGAGATGTTCCTGACCGGCTACAACATCGGCATCGATGCGGTCAGCGTGCTGGCGGAGGTGCACAACGGTGAATCGGCGCAGCAAATCGCGCGCATTGCCAAAACGACGGGGATCGCCATTTTGTATGGCTACCCGGAGCGTACCGAAGACGGGCAGATCTACAACGCCGTGCAGTTGATCGACGCCAATGGCGAGCGGTTGTGCAACTACCGCAAGACTCACTTGTTCGGCGACCTCGATCACTCGATGTTCAGCGCCGGGCCGGATGAGTTTCCGCTGGTTGAACTCAACGGCTGGAAGCTTGGCTTTTTGATCTGCTACGACCTGGAGTTCCCGGAAAACGCCCGCCGCCTAGCATTGGCCGGTGCCGAGCTGATTCTGGTGCCGACGGCGAACATGATTCCCTACGATTTTATTGCCGACGTCACCGTCCGCGCACGGGCCTTCGAAAACCAGTGTTATGTGGCCTACGCCAACTATTGCGGGCAAGAAGGCGAGATCCAGTATTGCGGCCAAAGCAGCATCGCCGCGCCGGATGGCAGCCGCATCGCCCAGGCCGGACTTGATGAAGCGCTGATTGTCGGTGAACTGGATCGTCAGCTGATGATCGATTCCCGCGCCGCCAATCGCTACTTCCTCGACCGCCGTCCCGAGCTATACGGCGAGCTGAACAAGCCCTAATCCGCTAGCATTAGCGCTTCTCTGTTCTGGAAGTGCTCATGCCTGCGCTGAATCACCCTCGCCTCCACACTGAAACCCTCGCCAATGGCCTGCGGGTGACGCTGCGTCATGCTTCCGATTTGAAGCGCTGCGCCGCTGCGTTGCGGGTCGCTGCCGGCAGTCACGACGTGCTACTGGCTTGGCCGGGGCTGGCGCACTTTCTTGAGCATTTGCTGTTCCTGGGTACAGAGCGCTTTCCCGCAGGGCAAGGGCTGATGGCCTACGTGCAAGGTCATGGCGGGCAGGTGAATGCGCGAACCAGCGAACGTACGACGGACTTCTTTTTCGAGCTCCCGCCTCAGGCGTTTAACGGTGGGCTGGAGCGTTTGTCAGACATGCTCGCTCATCCGCGTATGAATCCAGACGATCAGTTGCGAGAACGGGAAGTGCTGCACGCCGAATTTGTCGCCTGGTCGCGGGATGCGACGGCCCAACAACAGTTCGCGCTGTACGATGGACTCTCGGCGGCTCATCCGTTGCGGGCGTTTCATGCGGGAAACCGTTACAGCCTGCCGGTGCCGCAACCCGAATTTCAGCAAGCGCTGAAGGACTTCTATCAGCGGTTCTACCAGACCGGGCAGATGACGCTGAGTTTGGCCGGGCCACAGAGTCTCGATGAATTGAAGCGGATGGCACAGGCGTTTGCCGATGCTATTCCCTCCGGCGAGAAAGTCCCTCAGACAAAACCCACCCTGTTGATGGATTCTTCAGACAATAGTTACCCACAGGCGGGAGAGCGTCGGCTGGATCTGCTGTTCGCCTTCGAAGCGCTGCCCGACTCATCGCCCGAAGCGCTAGCGTTCCTGTGCCACTGGCTGAACGCCAAAAAACCCGGAGGCCTATTCGCGCAGCTGCGAGAGCATGGGCTGGCGGACAACCTGAAAGCCGCGCCGCTCTATCACTACGCTGGCCAAGCCCTGTTGCACATCGAATTCACACGGCCCGCCCACGCTACGCAACCGGACAATGTGATCCGCGAACGGCTTCTGGATTGGCTGGGCTTTTTTGCCTCCCATCAGGATTGGACCGAATTGCGCGAAGAGTACGCTGCCCTGCTGCAACGCCAACAGCAAGTCAGTAGTGCCTTGCAACTGGCCCAACGAGACAGCGAACAGCTTGAACACGGACTATCCGAACAGGGCGTCGTCGCCCTCAAGGCAATCCTCAAACAAATCGGCGCTGTGGATAACTTCACTGGCCAGTGGCAACTGCCACCTCCCAACCCGTTTTTACGCGCCGAGACTCCAGCCTCGAATGCCGGATTGATTCGCGGCCAGACCAGCGCTCACCGCGGCCTGCGGACTTTTGCCCAGGATCGCTCCCGCAGTCGCCGCGAACGATCGCCGATGCAGTTCAGCCAGGCGTTGCCGGATAACACGGATGAAGGTGCGGTTTATCTGCGCTGGCGCCTGGAGTTCGCTCCTCACAGCCGACTTCAGTCGAATCTGGAAAACAACCTGCGGATGTTGCGTGAAGATGCGCGTCAGGCCGGTGTCGACTTTTCCTTCGGTGCTTCGGGCAACGAGTGGCTGTTGAAAATGACGGGGCTGCAGGAACCGATGCCGACAGTCCTCGAACATGCGCTGAAAGAACTGACAAAACCTGATGCCGATTTCTCACAGGAAGAGCCGGCGGCCGTTGCGTTGATGCCGATTCGACAATTGCTCAAGGCACTGCCCGATCTATACCTTGAGCACACCATAGTCTCGGATGACCTACGGCAACTCTGGTCGAGCGCACGCTGGGATGGTCTGGCGACCGGCCTGTCTACCCAGACACAAGCGGCGATGGGGCTTGCCTTGAGTCGTATTCCCGGCACTGCGGACAGTCAATTGACGCCGCCTCCGTCGATTCGCTCGCAGCATCTCTGGAACTTCGTCGATACCGCCTCCAGCGAACACGCGCTGTTGCTCTTTTGTCCGACAGCAACCCATGACATCGCCGATGAGGCCGCCTGGCGTTTGCTCGCGCACGTGTGCCAGACGCCGTTCTACCAGCGCTTGCGGGGGGAGCTGCAGCTCGGTTACGCCGTATTCAGTGGACTACGCCAGCTAAACGGTCAGACCGGGCTGCTGTTTGGCGTGCAATCGCCGAGCGTCGCGCCTCTGGATTTGCTGGAGCACATCGAACAGTTCCTCAGCGAATTGGAAGGGATGATCGAAAGCATCGATGACGCGACCTTCATCGCTCAGCGCCAAGCCCTGGCCGATCAATTCGACAGCATCGCCCTGCCCAACGCCCAGGCCGCCGAACTGCTCTGGCAAGGCAAACTGGCCGGCCACTCGTCGGATTACCTGAAACATCTGCCTCAGGCGATTCTGTTGATCGACCGTGAAGCCTTGCTGGCGGCGGCACTACGACTGAATCGGGCCGAAGGTGGCTGGCGCTGTCTGGCCAGCGGGCCTTGCCCGACTATGCTTTGGCAAGTGGCAAAATGATCATTACCGGTGCTGCAATTAGCTTTCTCAAAGATTCGTGGCCAATCGCTCTGTAATTTTGAGTAACATAGCCACCTAACTATCTGAACATCTCCGGCTGGAGGTGGACTATATGTATAGGTCTCAACTGTCCCATCCACCTGAAGGAGCGCTTCTATGTCCTGGTCCAAACCTGCTTACACCGACCTGCGTATCGGCTTCGAAGTCACCATGTACTTCGCAAGCCGCTAAGCTCTGCCGTCTGGTAGAGAATGCAGTGCTACGCCTCGGCTCGCCGGGGCGTTTTTATTTTCAGCTTTCAATGATGGAGCGGCCATGTTTGTCCAGATTCTAGGTTCCGCCGCCGGCGGCGGTTTCCCCCAGTGGAACTGCAACTGCGTGAACTGCGCAGGTTTTCGCGACGGTAGCCTGCGGGCCGAGGCGCGTACCCAGTCGTCCATCGCAATTTCCGATGACGGTGTGAACTGGGTGCTGTGCAATGCTTCGCCGGACATCCGCGCCCAGCTCCAGAACTTCGCTCCGATGCAGCCGGGCCGCGCGCTGCGTGATACCGGCATCAGCGCAATCATCCTGATGGACAGTCAGATCGACCACACCACCGGCCTGCTCAGCCTGCGCGAAGGTTGTCCGCATCAAGTCTGGTGCACCGACATGGTCCACGAAGATTTGAGCACCGGTTTCCCGTTGTTCACCATGCTGACTCACTGGAATGGCGGGTTGAACTGGAACCGTATCGAACTCGATCAGAGCTTCACCGTCCCGGCCTGCCCGAACCTGCGCTTCACCCCGCTGCCCCTGCGTAGCGCCGCACCACCGTACTCGCCGCACCGTTTCGATCCGCATCCGGGCGACAACATCGGCCTGATCGTCGAAGACCTGAGCACCGGCGGCAAACTGTTCTATGCACCGGGCCTGGGCAAGGTCGACGCATCACTGCTGAAGATCATGGCCAGCAGTGATTGCCTGTTGGTGGATGGCACGATGTGGGACGACGACGAAATGCAGCGCCGTGGTGTCGGCACCCGCACTGGCCGGGAAATGGGCCACTTGGCGCAGAACGGCCCTGGCGGGATGCTCGAAGTGCTGGAGCAGCTACCCAAACAGCGCAAAGTGCTTATCCACATCAACAACACCAACCCGATTCTCGACGAGGATTCGCCAGAGCGTGCGGAGCTGGTTCGACGCGAGGTCGAAGTGGCGTATGACGGCATGAGTATTGTGTTGTAGCGGATGGCCTCTTCGCGGGCGAGCCTCGTTCCTACAGAGCGATAACGCCGACCTGTAGGAGCGAGGCTTGCCCGCGAAGGCGCCCCACCAGACACACCAGAATCCACCGGTTGTTCCCCGGAGAACCACAATGACTGACACCGCAATGTCCCCCGCCGAATTCGAAGCGGCCCTGCGCGCCAAGGGTGCCTACTACCATATCTATCACCCGTATCACGTGGCGATGTATGAAGGCCGGGCGACGCGCGAGCAGATCCAGGGCTGGGTCGCTAACCGTTTCTATTATCAGGTGAACATCCCGCTCAAGGACGCCGCGATCCTGGCCAACTGCCCGGACCGCGAGATTCGTCGCGAGTGGATTCAGCGCCTGCTGGACCACGACGGCGCCCCCGGCGAAGAGGGCGGCATCGAAGCCTGGCTACGCCTCGGCCAAGCGGTCGGCCTCGACCCGGACCAACTGCGCTCTCAGGAACTGGTGCTGCCTGGCGTGCGTTTCGCCGTCGACGCCTACGTCAACTTCGCCCGCCGGGCCCGTTGGCAAGAAGCCGCCAGCAGTTCGCTGACCGAGCTGTTCGCGCCGCAGATCCACCAATCGCGCCTCGACAGCTGGCCGCAGCATTACCCGTGGATCGACCCGACCGGTTACGAATATTTCCGCACTCGCCTGGGCCAGGCTCGCCGGGATGTGGAGCACGGTCTGGCGATCACTTTGCAGCACTACACGACGCGGGAAGGCCAGGAGCGCATGCTGGAAATTCTCCAGTTCAAACTGGACATTCTTTGGAGCATGCTCGATGCCATGAGCATGGCCTACGAACTGAACCGCCCGCCCTACCACAGCGTGACCGAACAGCGGGTCTGGCATAAAGGAATCACCTTATGAGTTTCGATCGCAGCAAAACCCCGACCTGGCGTCCCGGCTACCGTTTCCAGTACGAACCGGCGCAAAAAGGCCATGTGCTGCTCTACCCGGAAGGCATGATCAAACTCAACGACAGCGCCGCGCTGATTGGCGGCTTGATCGATGGCCAGCGGGACGTCGCGGCGATCATCGCCGCACTGGACGCGCAGTTCCCTGGCGTGCCCGAGCTTGGTGAAGACATCGAGCAATTCATGGAGGTTGCCCGTGCTCAGCACTGGATCGAACTTGCCTGATTCCGTGTCAGACAAGTTACCGCCCAAGCCTGAAATCGGCCTGCCACTGTGGTTGCTGGCCGAGCTGACGTATCGCTGCCCGCTGCAATGCCCGTACTGCTCCAATCCGCTGGATTTCGCCGAGCAAGGCAAAGAGTTGTCCACCGAGCAGTGGCTCAAGGTCTTTCGTGAAGCCCGGGAGATGGGTGCGGCGCAGTTGGGGTTTTCCGGCGGTGAGCCGCTGGTGCGCCAAGACCTCGCCGAGCTGATCGCTGAAGCGCGCAAGTTGGGCTTCTACACCAACCTGATCACCTCGGGCATTGGCCTCACCGAGCAGAAAATCAGCGACTTCAAGAAGGCCGGTCTGGACCACATCCAGATCAGTTTCCAGGCCAGCGACGAGCAGGTGAACAACCTCTTGGCCGGCTCAAAAAAGGCCTTCGCGCAAAAGCTCGAAATGGCCCGTGCGGTGAAGGCTCATGGCTACCCGATGGTGCTGAATTTCGTCACCCATCGGCACAACATCGACAAAATCGACCGGATCATCGAGCTGTGCATTGCCCTTGAGGCGGACTTCGTCGAACTCGCGACGTGCCAGTTCTACGGCTGGGCCCAGCTCAATCGGGTTGGCCTGTTGCCGACCAAAGAACAATTGGTGCGCGCCGAACGTATCACCAATGAATACCGCGCCAAACTGGAAGCCGAAGGGCATCCGTGCAAGCTGATTTTCGTCACACCGGACTATTACGAAGAACGCCCGAAAGCCTGCATGAATGGCTGGGGCAGTATTTTTCTGACAGTCACGCCGGACGGAACCGCCCTGCCTTGTCACGGTGCCCGACAGATGCCGGTGCAGTTTCCCAACGTGCGCGACCACAGCATGCAACACATCTGGTACGACTCGTTCGGTTTCAACCGCTTTCGCGGTTACGACTGGATGCCCGAGCCGTGCCGCTCCTGCGACGAGAAAGAAAAGGATTTCGGCGGCTGTCGCTGTCAGGCGTTCATGCTCACGGGTGACGCGAGCAACGCCGACCCGGTGTGCAGCAAGTCGGAACATCACGGCGTGATTCTCAAGGCCCGCGAAGAAGCCGAACACGCGACCCAGACCATTGAACAACTGGCCTTTCGCAATGAACGAAACTCACGCCTCATCGCCAAAAGCTGAACCCTTGAGCGCCGCCAAGGCTGTCGCGGCCGGCATTGACTTCGCCGAGTTGCAAGTCGGCAAGCATGGATTGTTCTGGAACGAATACCGGCCCGAGGATGCCGCCTGCCGGATCTGGCAGTGGCGCGACGGCCAGGCTCGTTGCCTGACGCCGCCCACCTTCAGTGTGCGCAGCCGGGTATACGAATATGGCGGCGGCGCGTTTTGTCTGACCGATGACGGGCTTGTTTTCGTTAACGAGGCCGACCAGCAGTTGTATCGGCAATCGCTGTCCGGTGAGGCGCCTGAAGTACTGACTTCAAATGAATGCCGCTACGGCGATCTGCAATTCGCCAACGGACAAGTGCTGGCCGTGGAAGAGAACCGCGATCAACATCGCCTGGTGACTATCGATCTGGTTGACGGCCAACGTCATCTGTTGGCCGAAGGCGCCGACTTCTATGCGGCACCGACCGTGAGCCCTGACGGTCAGCGTCTGGCCTGGATCGAATGGAACCGCCCGGATCAACCGTGGACCGCTACCCGCCTGATGGTTGCCGAACGCCAGAGCGATCGCAGTTTTGCGCAACCTCGATGTGTGGCCGGCGATAGTGCCCAGGAGTCACTGCAACAACCTCGATTCGATGACAGCAGCCGTCTGTATTGTCTGACCGATCGTGGCGGTTTCTGGCAGCCGTGGGTGGAGTCGAGCAACGGTCTGAGTCCACTCCCAAGCTCTGCCGCCGACCATGGCCCAGCGCCTTGGCAACTGGGTGGTTGCACCTGGTTACCGTTGGGCGAAGACACTTATCTGGCGAGTTGGACCGAGGGCGGTTTTGGTCGACTGGGGCTTTGTCATGGCGATGGTTCCCGTGACGATTTCACTGGCGACTACAGCCGCTTCCGCCATCTCGCACAGGATGAGCACTTCATCTACTGCATCGCCGCTTCTCCGGTCAGTCCATCGGCAATCATTGCCATCGACCGTGAAACACGCCAGGTCAACGTTCTGGCCGGCGGTATCGCACCGCTGTCCGCCGAGCAGATCAGCCGCCCGCAAACCCTGCGTTATCCAAGCGGTTCGGGCGAGGCCCATGGTTTCTTCTACCCGGCGATGAGCAACGACACGAAATCGCCATTGGTAGTGTTCATTCACGGCGGCCCGACTTCAGCCTGCTACCCGATGTTTGACCCGCGGATCCAGTATTGGGCACAACGCGGCTTCGCCGTGGCCGACCTCAATTACCGAGGCAGCAGCGGCTACGGCCGCGCTTATCGCCAGGCACTGCATTTGAGCTGGGGCGATGTGGATGTGGAAGATGCCTGTGCGGTGGTGGCCTACCTCGCCGATCAGGGACTGATCGACGGCGACAAAGCGTTTATTCGTGGAGGCAGCGCCGGTGGCTACACAACGTTGTGCGCACTGGCCTTTCACAAGGTCTTTCGGGCGGGCGCCAGCCTGTATGGCGTCAGCGATCCCGTTGCGCTAGGCCATGCCACCCACAAGTTCGAAGGTGATTATCTGGACTGGTTGATCGGCGACCCGGTGCAGGACGCCGAACGCTACGCCGCGCGCACGCCATTGCTGCACGCGAACAACATCAGCGTTCCGGTGATTTTCTTTCAGGGTGAACTGGACGCCGTGGTGGTGCCGCAACAGACCCGCGACATGGTCACTGCGCTACAGGACAACGGCATTCTGGTCGAAGCGCATTACTACGCCGACGAGCGCCATGGCTTTCGCAAGGCCGGCAATCAGGCCCATGCGCTGGAGCAGGAGTGGTTGTTTTATCGGAGGGTGATGGCGCTCGCGGGCTGAAACCGTGTCGCGCCCTTCGCGGGCAAGCCTCGCTCCTACAGAACGTAAACCCGTAGGAGCGAGGCTTGCCCGCGAAGGCTATTTACCTGACGCAGCAAAACTCAGCGCTTGGCGATGATGTACACCGCATGCACGATCCCCGGAATGTAACCGCACAACGTCAGCAGAATATTCAGCCAGAACGCCCCAGCGAAACCGACTTGCAGAAACACACCCAGTGGCGGCAACAGAATGGCGATGATGATGCGAATAAAATCCATGGGGAAGCTCCTGATTGATGTTGGCTCTATGGGCCATACAGTTTATCGACACTGCGGTGTTCTTCAGGGTTCAGTGTGGATTCGGATTACAGCCCTTAGTTGCGGACTTTGCGGGAGGAAATAGAAGTCTGGAGGACTACCTGAGCAGGCCGGGGATACTGGACGTGTTGAGCTGAATACTTTTTTGCGGACAAAAGAAAACCCCGCCGAAGCGGGGCTTTGCAGACTGTTTCCCTGACATCCATTTCACTCCGCCATCCTGGCAGAATCCTACGTGTCCGTGTTGTTGCTTTGCGCTTCCTGCGCGACGTCCATGTGAAGTAGATTAGCTCTGGATCCAATCTTCGCCTATGGGAAAACAGCAGCACGTTATGTAAGAGAATGCTTACATAACGTTAAAGAGTCAGAATTGTCCTGCGTCCAGCAGGAACAGCGATTCGCTGCCCGCCTTTACCGACGCGCTCAACGAGTGAATACGCGGCAGCAGGCGTGCGAAATAGAACCGCGCCGTACCGAGTTTGCTCGCATAGAAATCGTCCTGCGCTTCTTTACCGAAGGCTGCCTTGGCCATCAATGCCCACATGTAGGCGTAGGCCATGTAGCCGAATGCTTGCAGATACTCGACCGACGCCGCACCAATCTCGTTCGGGTTGTTTTTTGCCCGGTCCAGCAGCCACGCAGTCAGTTCATCGAGGGTGTCCACCGCATCATTCAGCGGCTGGGTGAACTCCGCCAGGTCAGCATTGGCTGTCGCGGTGAAATGACGAATCTCGTCGGCGAACAGTGTGTAGAACGCCCCGCCGCTGCCGACGATCTTGCGTCCTACAAGGTCCAGCGCCTGAATACCGTTGGTGCCTTCGTAGATTTGAGTAATCCGTACATCACGAACCAGTTGCTCCTGGCCCCACTCACGAATGTAGCCGTGACCGCCAAAAACCTGCTGGCCGTGAACCGTGGTTTCCAGACCCAGATCGGTCAGGAATGCCTTGGCCACCGGCGTCAGCAGTGCAACCAGATCTTCTGCGCGCTTGCGGGTGGTGGCGTCTTCGCTGAACTTGGCGGTGTCCAGTTGCATCGCGACGTAGGTGGAAAACGCACGGCCGCCTTCGTTCGAGGCTTTCATGGTCAGCAGCATGCGACGCACGTCCGGGTGGACGATGATCGGGTCAGCCACCTTGTCCTTGTTCTGCGCGCCGGTCGGCGAGCGGCTTTGCAGACGGTCGCGAGCGTATTCGATAGCGTTCTGGTACGAGCGCTCACCAGTGGCCAGGCCCTGGATGCCGACGCCCAGACGCTCGTAGTTCATCATGGTGAACATCGCCGCCAGGCCTTTGTTCGGCTCGCCGACCAGGTAACCGACGGCTTCGTCGAAGTTCATCACGCAGGTCGCGGATGCCTGGATGCCCATCTTGTGTTCGATCGAACCACAATTTGCCGGGTTGCGCGCGCCCAGGCTGCCATCGGCATTGACCATGAACTTGGGCACCAGGAACAGCGAAATACCTTTCGGCCCCGCCGGTGCGTCCGGCAGTTTGGCCAGTACCAGGTGAATGATGTTCTCGGTCAGGTCGTGTTCACCGCCGGTGATGAAGATTTTGGTGCCGCTGACTTTGTAGGAACCGTCGGCCTGAGGTTCGGCCTTGGTACGGATAATCCCCAGGTCAGTACCGGCGTGCGGCTCGGTCAGGCACATGGAACCGGCCCATACACCGGCGTACATGTTCGGCAGGTACGCGGCTTTCAGCTCTTCGCTGGCGTGGGCGTTGATCGACAGGCAGGCGCCGGCAGTCAGCATCGGGTACAGACCGAACGACAGGCTCGCGGAGTTGACCATTTCTTCGACCTGCGCCGAAACCGCCTTGGGCATGCCCATGCCGCCGTAGGTCGGATCGCCACCGACACCGACCCAACCGCCTTCAGCATAGGTCTGATAAGCCTGTGGGAAACCGGCCGGGGTGGTGACGACACCGTCGGCCCAGCGGCAACCTTCTTCGTCAGCCGCACGGCTCAGGGGCGCGATGCTTTTGCTGGTGACCTTGCCGGCTTCTTCCAGAATGGCTTCGACCGTTTCAGCGTCGACAGTCTCGGCCAGCGCAGGCAGTTCGGCCCAGAGTTTGGCGACCTCGAAAACTTCATTGAGGACGAAGCGCATATCGCGCAGGGGCGCTTTGTAGTCAGCCATGGCAAACCTCGCAAGATCTAAACAGGTGGTTCGTAGAATAGTGATTTCGTTGTGTCCGAGTGTACCTCAACAACTTTTACGACACATAGGGTCAACTCATGACTGTTTTGTTATTTTTAGTCATCAGCATTTCAGCTGAGACAGTTCTCGCCTGCCAGAACGCATTCGCGGGCAAGCCTCGCTCCTACAGGTCGTGTCGCACGCATTTCACGTGAACGACCTGGAACCGTAGGAGCGAGGCTTGCCCGCGAAGCTTTTCGGGTAACCGTCAGAGCGCAAACAACTCCGCCGGCAGCTTCATCAGGCAATCGCTGCCCGCCTCGATGGCTGCCCGATGTGCGGCGGTACGTGGCAGCAAACGCTTGAAGTAAAACTCGCTGGTCGCCAGCTTGCCCTGGCAGTAATCGGCATCGCCGCCGCCCGCCTCCAACTGCGCCTGGGCCACCAACGCCATGCGTAGCCACAGGTAGCCGAGGATGATGTAGCCGCTGTACATCAGGTAATCCACCGAGGCGGCACCGACTTCATCCGGATTTTTCATCGCCGCCATGCCGACCTTGGTGGTCAACTCGCCCCACTGCTGATTCAGACTATTGAGCTGCGCCACATAGCTGCCAAGTTGCGGATGCTCAGCGTTTGCCGCGCAGAACTTGTGGACGATTTTGGTGAAGCCGCGCAGCAGTTTTCCCTGACTGCCAAGGACTTTGCGCCCAAGCAAATCCAGCGCCTGAATGCCATTGGTGCCTTCGTAGATCGGCGCGATCCGGCAGTCACGAACCAACTGCTCCATGCCCCACTCACGAATGAAACCGTGGCCGCCAAACACCTGCATGCCGAGGTTGGTCACCTCCAGCCCGGTGTCGGTCATGAAGGCTTTGCAGATCGGCGTCAGGAATGCCAACAGGTCTTCGGCGTCCTGACGCGCCGTTTCATCCGGGCTCAGATGTGCAGCATCCAGCAACTGCGCGGTGAAGTAAGTCAGCGCCCGGTTGCCTTCATTGAAGGCCTTCATGGTCAGCAACATCCTGCGCACATCGGGATGAACGATGATCGGGTCGGCGACTTTTTCCGGTGCTTTCGCGCCGGTCAGCGAGCGCATTTGCAGACGGTCGTTGGCGTATTTGATCGCGCCCTGGAAGCTCGCCTCACCCAGACACAGACCTTGCATGCCGGTGCCGAGCCGCGCGTGGTTCATCATGGTGAACATGCAGTTCAGGCCCTTGTTCGGCTCACCGATCAAGAAACCCTTGGCGTCATCGAAATTCAGCACACAGGTGGCCGAGGCCTTGATGCCCATTTTGTGTTCGATCGAACCGCAGGAAACGCCATTGCGCTCGCCCGCCTCGCCCTCGGCATTGGGCAGGAATTTAGGAACGATAAACAGCGAAATGCCCTTGGTACCGGCAGGAGCGTCCGGCAGTTTGGCCAGCACCAGATGAATGATGTTGTCACTCATGTCGTGTTCGCCGGCGGAAATGAAAATCTTGCTGCCGGAGATCGCGTAACTGCCGTCAGCCTGAGGCACGGCGCGGGTCTTGATGATGCCCAGATCGGTGCCGCAATGGGCTTCGGTCAGGCACATGGTGCCGGTCCATTGGCCAGCGGTGAGCTTGCTCAGATAGGTTTGTTTCTGTTCTTCGGTGCCATGGGCGTGAATCGCCGACATCGCACCGTGCGTCAGGCCGGGGTACATGCCCCAGGAGGTGTTGCTGGAGCCGACCATTTCACTGATGACCAGCCCCAAAGAACTGGGTAAACCCTGGCCACCGTAAGCCGGATCCGCCGCCAGACCATGCCAGCCGCCTTCCACGTACTGCGCGAAAGCCTGCTTGAAACCTGTAGGCGTTGTGACCACGCCGTTGTCGAAATGGCAGCCTTCCTCGTCACCGCTTCGGTTCAGCGGTGCGAGAACGTTCTCACAGAATTTCGCGCCCTCTTCAAGGATCGCATTGATCATGTCCGGGCTGGCATCGGTGACGCCCAGCGCGGCGTAGTTGCTGTGAAAATCGAAGACGTGGTCGATCAGAAAGCGCATATCGCGCAGGGGAGCTTTGTACTCGGGCATGGTCATTTCTCCGGCAGCAGATTGCTCAAACTTACTGCCGCGCACCACGCCTCACAATCACAGTCCAGACGCTGAATGCGCCATCATCACTCAACCCGCAGCGGCGTCCATGCGCACCGCGCCACGGCGGTTCTGACCGAAAGCCATCACACAGTTTCGCCCCGCGCCTTTGGCGCTGTAGAGCGCCTGGTCAGCGGATTTGAGCACTTCTTCCGGCGTGCGCTGCTCCAACCGCTCGGCGACACCGATGCTGACGGTGACCGATACACTCGAGGCGCCTGAACCGGCGCGGCGCTGGCGTCCCTGCTGGTCATCCTGGGGACGGTTGTCCTGATTGCGCAGCTGGATGTTGTAGGTGGCGATGGATTCGCGGATGACTTCCAGGTGCGGCATGCATTCTTCGAGGGTTTTGCCTGCGAACACCAGAGCAAATTCTTCACCGCCGTAGCGATATGCCCTACCGCCCCCGCTGATTTTCGACAGCTTGCTGGCGACCAGGCGCAGCACTTGGTCGCCGACATCGTGGCCGTGGGTGTCGTTGAATTTCTTGAAATGATCGACGTCGCCCATGGCCAGCACGTAATTGCGCCCCAGCCGTTGCATGCGTTCGTTCAGTGCGCGGCGACCCGGCAGGCCGGTAAGCTCATCGCGGAACGCCATCTGATAGGCCTCATGGGCAACCGCCGCTGCAATCATCAACATCACCTGGCTGCACATGATGTTCAGGGTGAATGGCAGGATGAAGGTTTTCGGCAACATCCAGAACAATCCCAACAACCCCACCAATTGCGCAGCATGCAAGGGCCTCGGGTTGCGCCAGTATTGCCAGGCCAACAACAGGAATGAGGCGATGAATACCGGGTAGGACAACTGGATCAGGCTCATCCAGGCACCATGCAGGGCTGGCCAGCGGATCTCCGACAGCCACATCAACAGCGCGTGTGGGTAACTTTGTTCCAGCCCCAGCGCCACGCTGCCGAACGCCAGCAACACAGCAAAACGCGCCACCATGTCCTGGAACAGGTGAGTGCGCTCCTGCCAGGCGGCGAACAAGCCAAACAGCAACGGTAGCAGCAGACAGCACAGGTGGAAGACCACGGCGGCGTCTTCACGGACTTTGCCGTTGTCGCGGTAGTAGTCGGTCTGGGTGTCGAGCAGGAAGTAGGCGATGTACACCGTGACCATCAGAAACAGCTCACGTTGACGTCGGTAAACTGCGCAATACGCCCCGCCGAGCAACAGCACCAACGTAGGCAGCACGTTAAACAGCGAAGTGAAGAAGACGTTGAGATCCTTGACGTAGGCAGCCGCAAGCCCCGCCAGCAACAACAGCAGTGATGGCAAAAAATGGCTGAAACGTACAGCGGAAGAACGCGGCAAGGGTAAAGCTCCGACCCGGCAAACAAAGATGGCATTGTGCCTGCATTTAGAGCAGCCAAGCACGTGCAATGTGATGGGTGTCACATCGCCATCCTCTTTAACGGCAGCAATGGCGTTCTTCTTAGCGTTTTAGTCAGGAATATTTACAGACGTGATCGTTTGCGTCAGGCATAAAAAAACCGCTGCTCCCGAGGAAGCAGCGGCCTTGTGAAGAGACTGCGTAGGGATTAGTAACCCAGTGCGAAGTCTTCTTCTTTCATGTCCATCAGGTTGTTGGCGCCCGACAGCATGGTTACAACGTGAGTGCGGGTACGCGGCAGGATACGCTGGAAGTAGAAGCGCGCAGTTTGCAGCTTGGCGGTGTAGAACGCCTCTTCCGTGGTGCCGGCAGCCAGTTTCTCGGCAGCCAGACGCGCCATGTCAGCCCAGAAGTAAGCAAGGCAGGCGTAACCGGAGTACATCAGGTAGTCCACCGATGCCGCGCCGACTTCTTCACGGTCTTTCATGGCAGCCATACCGACCTTCATGGTCAGCTCGCCCCACTCTTTGTTCAGCGCAGCCAATGGCTCGACGAACTCTTTGACCGCGTCGTTGCCTTCGTTGGTCTGGCAGAACTTATGGACGATCTTGGTGAAGCCTTTGAGCGCTTCGCCTTGAGTCATCAGCACTTTACGGCCCAGCAGGTCGAGTGCCTGGATACCGGTGGTGCCTTCGTACAGCATCGAAATGCGGCTGTCGCGAACGTTCTGCTCCATGCCCCACTCGGCGATGAAGCCGTGGCCGCCGTAGATTTGTACGCCGTGGTTAGCGGATTCGAAACCGACTTCAGTCATGAAGGCTTTGGCGATCGGCGTCATGAAGGCCAACAGTGCGTCGGCTTTCTTCTTCTCTTCTTCATCTACGCCGTATTTGACGATGTCGACTTGCTTGGCGGTGAAGTAAACCATCGCACGGTTGCCTTCGGCGAACGCCTTCATGGTCAACAGCATGCGACGTACGTCAGGGTGAACGATGATCGGGTCAGCGGCTTTGTCCGGCGCTTTCGGGCCAGTCAGGGAGCGCATTTGCAGACGATCGCGAGCGTATTTCAAGCCGCCCTGGAAGCCGATTTCGGCGTGAGCCAGACCTTGCAGCGCGGTGCCCAGACGTGCGGTGTTCATGAAGGTGAACATGCAGTTCAGGCCTTTGTTCGCCGGGCCGATCAGGTAACCGGTGGCCGCGTCGAAGTTCATCACGCAAGTGGCGTTGCCGTGGATGCCCATCTTGTGTTCCAGGGAACCGCAGGTCACAGCGTTGCGTTCGCCGATCGAGCCGTCTGCGTTGGGCAGGAATTTCGGAACGATGAACAGGGAAATGCCTTTGGTGCCGGCCGGTGCATCCGGCAGACGTGCCAGAACGATGTGGACGATGTTGTCGGCCATGTCGTGTTCACCGGCCGAGATGAAGATCTTGGTGCCGGACACTTTGTAGGAACCGTCGGCCTGAGGCTCGGCCTTGGTGCGCAGCATGCCCAGGTCAGTGCCGCAGTGCGGTTCGGTCAGGCACATGGTGCCGGTCCATTCGCCGGAAACCAGCTTGGTCAGGTAAGCCTCTTGTTGCTCAGGCGTGCCGTGCTCGGAAATGGTGTTCATCGCGCCATGGGACAGGCCTGGGTACATGCCCCACGACCAGTTGGCTTCGCCAACCATTTCGCTGACGGCCAGACCCAGAGACTCCGGCAGGCCTTGGCCGCCGTGCTCTACGTCGTGAGCCAGGCTTGGCCAGCCACCTTCGACGAATTGCTTGTAGGCTTCTTTGAAACCGGTCGGCGTTTTAACGCCAGACTCGCTCCAGGTACAGCCTTCGGTGTCACCCACGCGGTTCAGCGGCGCCAGCACCTGTTCACAAAACTTGGCGCCTTCTTCGAGAATGGCGTCAACCATGTCCGGAGTTGCGTCTGCACAAGCCGGAAGGCTCTGATAGTGCGCTTCGTAGCCGAGCAGTTCGTCACGAACGAAGCGAATATCACGCAAGGGGGCCTTGTAGTCAGGCATAGCGATAAACCTCTGCTGATGTAACCGGGAATGAACGACCGCGTTGATTTGTTGTGACGGTCAAACAGTTGTTTGAAACATACGTTTACGCCCAATTCTTGTCAAGCGCCGATCTTTTGCCGTTCGTCATCGCCCCATGAAAACCTCGGCCACGCAGTTGCGTGCCGCCGTTGACTGAGCAACACGTCATGTAGGAGAGATTAGTTGAGGAAGAAGGACTTACGCAGAAAAACGCCGCGAACAGGCGCGGCGTTGGAGTAGCGGATTCAGCGAGGGTTCAGGCAAATGTATCGATCAGCGTACCCAGCATTTCATCGGATGCCTTGGCGACTTTGACGCCCAGTTCCACCTGGAACTTGCCCTGGGACATCTCGACCATATTGTTGGCCAAGTCCGATTGCTGGCTGCGGTCTACCGAACGCAGACGATCGACCTGAATCTCGGAGGACTGGCTGGTGACAGAGCGCTCGATAGTGTTGTTGGCGATCTGACCCGAAGCCTGATCGACACGGTTCTGCCCTGTCTGAATAGTGCTCAGACCGGCATAAAAAGCGGTGTTTCCTGAGATTTCCATGGGGGAACTCGTCCGACAAAGGATCAACAGCGGCCATTGAACCAGACACGCCGACAAAAGACCCGACAAAAACACTAATGGCACAGTGCCTTGTCATAGGTAAAACCCACGTTAAAACTTCAGTCCAGCAGATCCAGTTGTAGATACTCGGCCACCGCTTCGGCTGTTACCGATTTGAGTTTCGGCACCCGCCCCAGACACGGTGCGGGAATGCGCTCGGCCAATGTCGCGAGGTTCTCTTCCAGCCGCGAGGTCTTCGGATCGATGATATTGGCGACCCACCCTGCCAACTGCAAACCATCCCGTGCGATCGCCTCGGCTGTCAGCAGTGCATGATTGATACAACCCAGCCGTACGCCGACCACCAGGATCACCGGCAGACCCAGCGCCATTGCCAGGTCCGACAGATTGTCCTGATCCGCCAACGGCACTCGCCAGCCGCCAGCGCCTTCGATCAAGGTGAAGTCCGCCTGCATATCGAGAATCTGCCGCATCGGTGTCAACAGTGATTGCACGGTCAACGCCACGCCAGCTTCCCGCGCTGCCAGATGCGGTGCAATCGCCGGTTCGAACGCGACCGGATTGACCTGTTCGTAGGTCAACGGTATCGAACACTCGGCGAACAGGGCCAGCGCATCGGCGTTGCGCAATCCCTTCGGTGTCAGGTCGCAGCCGGAGGCCACCGGCTTGCCCGCTGCCGTGCTCAAGCCCGCCAACCGCGCGGCATGCAGCAAACCTGCGGCGACGGTGGTCTTGCCGACATCGGTGTCAGTACCAGTGATGAAATAGGCTGCGCTCATAAGGGTTTCTCCAACACGGCGTAAACCACTTGATAAGTCGCCGGCAGTCCCTGTGCCTGACGAAATTGCTCGTAAGCCTCGATCAGGCCGAGGATCCGCGCCCTGCCGGTCAAACCGCCCGGCCGACCGGGGTTCAGGTTATGCGCCCCAAGGGCCTTCAGCTCATGGGTCAGGCTGCGGACATCGGGGTAATGCAGCATATGCGGACGCGTTTCGAGGCTGACGACCTTCAAGCCGCTGCCCGCGCAAAGCTGTTGGTAAACACCGAACTCGCGGAAGCGGTTGACGTGCACCATGCCGTCCACCTGACGCCAGCTGTCGCGCAATTCGTACAGCGTGCCTACACACAGACTAGCAAACGCGAAAATCCCGCCCGGTTTCAGTACCCGATACGCTTCATTGAGCACCGAGGCGAAATCCGCGCACCATTGCACCGCCAGGCTGGAGAAGACCAGGTCGCAGGTCGAATCCTGCAACGGCAAGCGCTCGGCATCGCCCGCGATGAAGTGAGTCGCGCCGCCCAAGGGCCGGGCGTGATTGAGCATGCCTTCTGCGATGTCCAACGCCACTCCGGCGCTCGCAGGAAACTTCTGCGCCAAGGCTCGGCTGAAATACCCTGTGCCGCAGCCCATATCCAGCCAACGAGCAGGGACAAAATCTTCCGGTAACCGACGTAACAACTCGCTGCCCACGTCGCGCTGCAATTCGGCCACGCTGTCGTAGCTCGCCGCCGCACGGGAAAAGGACGCCGCCACCTGGCGTTTGTCGGGCAAGCCGCCGGGCAGGTTGGGAAGGGATAAATCAGTCATCACCGAACTCATGCAAAAAGGCCTGAATCGCCCCCGCCACACCGTGAGGGTCTTCCAGAAGAAACGCGTGACTGGCCTGTTCAATCAGACCGATTTCGACATCCGGCAGCAGCGTCAGCAAGTCCCCCGCCGCTTCGGCCGGGACCAGCCCGTCGAGGCCGGCAAACAAGTGCAATTGCGGGCCGCGAAACGCTTGCAACGCTTGCCGGGTATCCAGCTGGGCAAGCAACTCCAGGCCGCTCATCAGCACCGGCGAAGATGTATGCGGTGCGCCAGCGAGCAACAGTCGCGACATTCCGCGCGGGTCTTCGGCACCTTGGGCGCACAGCAGCGAAAAACGTTTCAACGTCATGCGCGAGTCAGCCTTGCAGCCGGCCAGAAACGCATCGAAGGTTTCGCCGGGCATCGCGCTCGACCATCGTTCATGGGCGACAAAAGAAGGGTTGCTCGCCAGGGTCACCAAGCCGCAGCAGCGGTCACCGCGTCGCGCCGCCAACTCGGACGCCAGCATGCCACCCAATGACCAGCCACCGAGCCAGGCATCCTGCGGCAACGTCGAGTCCAACTCATCGAGCCATTCTTCGAGGTCGCTCGATTCCAGTTCCGGCAATGGCTCGATCTCGACGCGCAGGTGCTCATCCAAACCCTGCAAGGCAGCTGCCAAGGGTTCCAGCGGCGATATCCCGAGACCCCAGCCCGGCAGCAGAATCAGACGATCACGCATGGCTTGGCTCCGGTCCCAGTTGTTGAAAACAATCGGCCAGTCCATTTAACAATAGCTGTACCTGCGCCTCGCTGTGAGCGGCGGTCAGGGTTACACGCAAGCGTGCGCTGCCCGCGGGTACGGTCGGTGGACGAATCGCAGTCACCATCAGCCCGCGTTCGCGCAACATCTGCGACAGCCGAACTGCGCGCCCGGCATCGCCAATCATGATCGGCTGGATCGGCGTGAAGCTGTCCATCAACTCCAGGCCAATCTGTTCGGCGCCTTGGCGGAACTGGCGAATCAGCGTCTGCAGATGCTCACGTCGCCAGTGTTCGCTGCGCAACAGCTCCAGGCTTTTCAGCGTCGCGCAGGCCAGCGCTGGTGGCTGGCTGGTGGTGTAGATGTAAGGGCGAGCGAACTGGATCAGGCTTTCGATCAGCTCTTCACTGCCAGCCACAAAAGCACCGGCCGTACCGAAAGCCTTGCCGAGGGTGCCGACCAATACCGGCACGTCTTCCTGACTCAGACCGAAATGCTCGACGATGCCGCCGCCATTGGCGCCCAGCGGACCAAAACCGTGCGCGTCATCGACCATCAGCCACGCGCCTTTGGCCTTGGCATCCCGCGCCAGCGCCGGCAAGTCGGCGACGTCACCGTCCATGCTGAACACACCGTCGGTGACCACCAGCGTATTGCCGGTGGCCTTCTCAAGGCGCTTGGCCAGACTGGCCGCGTCGTTATGCAGATAGCGATTGAAACGCGCACCGGACAACAACCCCGCGTCCAGCAACGACGCGTGATTGAGTCGGTCTTCGAGCACCGTATCGCCCTGCCCGACCAATGCGGTGACCGCGCCGAGGTTGGCCATGTAACCGGTGGTGAACAGCAATGCTCGCGGCCGGCCGGTGAACTCGGCAAGGGCTTCTTCCAGTGCGTGATGCGGGCCGCTATGACCGATCACCAGATGCGAAGCACCACCGCCCACGCCCCAACGCGACGCGCCGGCACGCCAGGCTTCGATCACTTGCGGGTGATTGGCCAGGCCCAGGTAATCGTTGTTACAGAACGCCAGCAACGGCTGACCATCGACCACCACTTCCGGGCCTTGCGGGCTTTCGAGCAATGGGCGCTGGCGATAAAGGTTTTCGGCACGACGGGCAGCAAGGCGTGCGGCGAGATCGAAAGACATGCAGGCCTCACGGGTCAGGAAAACAAACAACTCCTGTAGGAGCGAGGCTTGCCCGCGAAGGGATCACCACGGTCAGTCAGATAGACCAAAGTGCCTCATTCGCGGGCAAGCCTCGCTCCTACAGGGCGGGGTGAAGTCAGACAGCCGCGTTATAGAACTGCTCGCTGCTCTTCTGCTCCACCAGCGCCTGCTCAATCGCAGCCTGATGCACTTCGTCTGCATGCTCTTCACGTGCTTCCGGCAGGATGCCCAGACGCGAGAACAGCTGCATGTCCTTGTCCGCCTGCGGGTTGGCGGTGGTCAGCAGTTTTTCGCCGTAGAAAATCGAGTTGGCGCCGGCGAAGAACGCCAGGGCCTGCATCTGCTCGTTCATCGCTTCACGGCCGGCGGACAGGCGCACGTGGGATTTGGGCATCAGGATCCGAGCGACCGCGAGCATGCGGATGAAGTCGAACGGGTCGACGTCGTCGGCATTTTCCAGCGGCGTACCGGCGACTTTCACCAGCATGTTGATCGGCACCGACTCTGGATGCTCAGGCAGGTTGGCCAGCTGGATCAGCAGATTGGCGCGGTCGTCGAGGGACTCGCCCATGCCGAGAATGCCGCCGGAGCAAATCTTCATCCCCGAATCACGCACGTAGGCCAGGGTTTGCAGGCGCTCGCTGTACGTACGGGTGGTGATGATGCTGCCGTAGAACTCAGGCGAGGTGTCGAGGTTGTGGTTGTAGTAATCCAGGCCGGCTTCGGCCAGGGCGACGGTCTGGTCCTGATCGAGACGACCCAGGGTCATGCAGGTTTCCAGGCCCATGGCTTTCACGCCTTTGACCATCTCCAGCACGTAAGGCATGTCTTTGGCCGACGGATGCTTCCACGCCGCGCCCATGCAGAAACGGGTCGAACCGATGGCCTTGGCGCGAGCGGCCTCTTCGAGGACCTTCTGCACTTCCATCAGTTTTTCTTTTTCCAGGCCAGTGTTGTAGTGGCCGGACTGCGGACAATATTTGCAATCTTCCGGGCAAGCACCGGTTTTGATCGAAAGCAGTGTCGAGACCTGGACGCGGTTGGCGTCGAAATGCGCGCGGTGCACCGTCTGGGCCTGGAACAACAGGTCGTTGAATGGCTGAACGAAGAGTGCTTTGACTTCGGCCAAAGACCAGTCATGACGCAGGGTTGCAGTGGTGCTGGCGCTCATGGGCGTTTCCTTGTTTTATGCATGGCTTGCGACTGGGGAATGGAATACCCACAGACGCGACACGGATGTTCGGCATATTTAAGGAAGAGCGATGCGCTGTCAACCACGATACGAAGGACCGGTTTACATCTGGTTAAAAAACAAACAAACCTGTTTGCTCTGCGCAGAAGCCGCGGACGACATCACCCCAATCTGCATGGCCTGCGAAACCGAGTTGCCCTGGTTGGGCGAGCACTGCCAAACCTGCGCCCTGCCCCTGCCTGCCATGGGCCTGACCTGCGGCCACTGCCTGAAACAACCGCCAGCCTTCGAGCGAGTCGCCGCGCCCTGGACTTACAGCTTTCCGGTCGACAGTTTGATCACTCGCTTCAAGCACAGCGCGAAGTGGCCGTTTGGCCGCCTGCTCGCCGAACTTCTCGCTCAGTTCCTGCAACATCGCTTCGATGAAGACCTGGATCGGCCCGATGCGCTGATACCCGTACCGCTGGCCGCCAAACGTCTGCGTCAGCGGGGGTTCAACCAGGCGGCGATGCTCGCCCGCTGGCTCAGCGTCAGCCTCGACATTCCTTGCGATGAAACGCTGTTGCTGAGGATTCAGGACACCAGCGCGCAACAAGAGCTGAATGCCGATGCCCGTAAAAAGAACCTGCGCCATGCCTTTGCCCTGGCGCCCGCCGCCTCGATCAAGGGTCGCCACTTCGCATTGGTCGATGATGTGCTGACTACCGGCGCCACCGCCCAGGCCCTGGCTCGCTTGTTGATGGATGCGGGCGCCGCGCGAGTCGATGTCTACTGCCTGGCCCGTACCCCAAAACCTGGCGACGTGACCTGACTTGACTCTCGTGCGCCAAGCCGCCAACGTCCTCCCCATCGCCACAGCCCAAAGCGCCTTGCCATGTCCTTGCCTACGTTGTTGTCCCAGCACATTGTCCGTCGTCCGCAGCGTATCGCGTTGCTGCAACACATCGCCGAACAAGGCTCAATCACCCGCGCTGCGAAAAGCGCGGGTTTGAGTTACAAGGCGGCATGGGACGCCATCGACGAGCTGAACAACCTCGCGCAGAAACCGCTGGTGGAGCGCAGCGTCGGCGGCAAGGGCGGTGGCGGCGCCAAACTGTCCAGCGAAGGCGAACGCGTGTTGCGCCTGTATCAAAAGCTGCAAGCCTTACAGGCTCAGGTGCTGGAAGCCGCCGAGGACGCCAGCGACCTGGACCTGCTCGGTCGGCTGATGCTCAGAACCAGTGCGCGCAATCAACTGCACGGCAAGGTCGTGGCGATCGATGCGCAAGGACGCAACGACCGCATCCGTCTTGAACTGGCCGAAGGCTTGCGTATCGATGCGCAGATCACTCACGACAGCACTCTGCGCCTGGAACTGCAAACCGGCACCGAAGTGGTGGCACTGATCAAGGCCGGTTGGCTGGAACTGTTGGGCATCGATCAAGCAGCGGCGCCCGGCAACAATTGCCTGAGGGGCATGATCGAAGAAATCCTCGACGCCGACGACGGTCCCAGCGAAGTGCGCATCGGCCTGCCCAATGGCCAGACGCTCTGCGCCCTGGCCGAGCCGCTGCATCTGAAAACCCTCGAACTTACCGCTGGCAAACCCGTTCTTGTGCAATTCGCGCCGTCGAACATCCTGCTGGGCACACCGCTCTAGCCTGTAGGAGCTGCCGAAGGCTGCGATCTTTTGATTCTGACTTTAAGAGGCTGCAACAAAAGCTTCATCGACCACCATTAAGGTGGCTGCAAAAACCCGCAGGGAGCCTGATGTGAGCCTATTAGAAGACAACCAATCCACCGACCTCGAAAAGATGGTCGGCCTCAGCCGTCGTGGCTTCATCAGCGCTGGTGCCCTCTGCGGTGCAGCGATGTTTCTCGGTGGCAACCTGCTGAGTCGCAGCGTGCTGGCCGCCAGCGTCAGCGCCGGCTCCAGCAAGCTGTTGGGTTTCGACAGCATCGCTGCCGCCACGACCGACGCCATTACCCTGCCGCCGGGCTACAAATCCTCGGTGCTGATCAGCTGGGGCCAGCCACTGCAAAAAAATGGTCCGGCGTTCGACCCTAGCGGCAACGGCACGGCCCAGGCGCAGGAAGTCCAGTTCGGCGACAACAACGACGGCATGAGCCTGTTCGAATTCCCCGGTGACAAAGACCGGGCACTGATGGCGATCAACAACGAATACACCAACTACCGCTACCTCTACCCCCACGGCGGTATGCCGCAATCGGCGGAAGATGTGCGCAAGGCCCTGGCCTGCGAAGGTGTGTCGGTGATCGAAGTGCAGCGCAAGAACGGCCAGTGGCAGTTCGTCCAGGGCTCGCGCTACAACCGCCGCATTCACGGCAACTCGCCGTTGCGCCTGAGCGGTCCGGCGGCCGGTCATGAGCTGCTGAAAACCAGCGCCGACAAACACGGCAAGAAAGTCCTCGGCACCTTCCAGAACTGCGCCAACGGCAAGACGCCGTGGGGCACTTATCTGACCTGCGAAGAGAACTTCACCGACTGCTTTGGCAGCAGCAATGCCGAGCAGAAGTTCGACGCCGCGCAGAAACGCTACGGTGCGGTGGTGGCCAGTAAAGACATCAACTGGCATCCACACGATCCGCGCTTCGATCTGGCAAAGAATCCCAACGAACTCAATCGTCATGGCTGGGTGGTGGAAATCGACCCGTTCGATCCGCAGTCGACACCGGTCAAACGCACCGCGCTGGGCCGCTTCAAACATGAAAACGCCGCCCTTGCCGAAACCAATGACGGTCGCGCCGTGGTGTACATGGGCGACGACGAACGTGGCGAATTCATCTATAAATTCGTCAGCCGCGACAAGATCAACCACAGAAATCCCAAAGCCAACCGCGACCTGTTGGACCACGGCACCTTGTACGTGGCGCGTTTCGACGCGGGCGACGGCAACGCCGATCACCCGAAAGGCCAAGGCCAGTGGATCGAACTGACCCACGGCAAGAATGGCATCGATGCCAGCAGCGGTTTTGCCGATCAGGCTGAAGTGCTGATTCATGCACGCCTCGCAGCCAGCGTCGTGAGCGCCACGCGCATGGACCGTCCGGAATGGATCGTCGTCAGCCCCAAGGATGGCCAGGTTTATTGCACCCTGACCAACAACGCCAAACGCGGCGAAGAAGGCCAACCGGTGGGCGGGCCGAACCCGCGCGAGAAGAACGTCTACGGGCAGATCCTGCGCTGGCGCACCGACCGCGACGATCACGGCTCGAAAAGCTTTGCCTGGGATCTGTTTGTGGTCGCCGGCAACCCGGGCGTCCACGCCGGTACGCCGAAGGGCGGTTCGTCGAACATCACTCCGCAGAACATGTTCAACAGCCCGGACGGCCTGGGATTCGACAAGGCCGGGCGCTTGTGGATTCTTACGGATGGCGATTCGAGCAACGCAGGCGACTTCGCGGGCATGGGCAATAACCAGATGCTCTGCGCCGACCCAGTGACCGGCGAAATCCGTCGTTTCATGGTCGGGCCAGTGGGCTGCGAGGTGACGGGGATCAGCTTCTCGCCAGATCAGAAAACCCTGTTTGTCGGGATTCAGCATCCGGGGGAAAACGGTGGGTCGACGTTCCCTGAGCATCTGCCCAACGGCAAGCCACGGTCTTCGGTGATGGCGATTTCCCGCGAAGACGGCGGGATCGTCGGCGCCTGATAGGCCCTCTTCGCGGGCAAGCCTCGCTCCTACAGGTACAGAGTGATCCTTTGTAGGAGCGAGGCTTGCCCGCGAAGGCGTCATCTCAAACACCACTGATCTCAACCCCACCCCCTAAAGAAGCCCCGTCTGCGCTACCATGCTTGGCCGGACGCGGCAGCCTGCTGCGCGCAGGAGTCAGCATGGCCCACCCGTTTGCAACGCTCACCCCAGACCTCGTGCTCGATGCCGTCGAAAGCATCGGCTTTCTCAGCGACGCACGCATTCTGGCGCTCAATAGCTACGAGAACCGTGTCTATCAGGTCGGTATCGAAGACTCCGAGCCGCTGATCGCCAAGTTCTACCGCCCGCAGCGCTGGACCAACGAAGCGATTCTCGAAGAGCACCAATTCACCTTCGAACTCGCCGAGTGCGACGTACCGGTGGTCGCGCCGATGATTCACAACGGCGCCAGCCTGCACGAACACAACGGTTTCCGTTTCACCCTGTTCCCCCGTCGTGGCGGCCGTGCGCCGGAGCCGGGCAATCTCGATCAGCTGTATCGCCTGGGCCAACTGCTGGGTCGTCTGCATGCGGTCGGCGCGACAAAGCCCTTCGATCACCGCGAAGCACTGGGCGTGAAAAATTTCGGTCAGGACTCGCTGACGACCCTGCTCGAAGGCAATTTCGTACCCAAAAGTTTGCTGCCGGCCTACGAGTCCGTGGCCCGCGATCTGCTCAAGCGGGTAGAAGAGGTTTACAAGGCCACGCCGCACCAGAACATCCGCATGCATGGCGATTGCCACCCCGGCAACATGATGTGCCGCGACGAGATGTTCCACATCGTCGACCTCGACGACTGCCGCATGGGCCCGGCGGTGCAGGATATCTGGATGATGCTCGCCGGTGATCGTCAGGAATGTCTCGGTCAGTTGTCGGAATTGATGGACGGCTACAACGAATTCCACGACTTCGACCCGCGGGAGCTGGCGCTGATCGAACCGCTGCGCGCCTTGCGCCTGATGCACTACAGCGCCTGGCTCGCCCGGCGCTGGGACGACCCGGCCTTCCCTCGCAGCTTTCCGTGGTTCGGCACCGAGCGCTATTGGGGCGATCAGGTATTGGCGTTGCGTGAGCAACTCGCCGCACTCAATGAAGAACCACTGAAACTCTTCTAAACCCCACCGAACCTGTAGGAGCGAGGCTTGCCCGCGAAGAACGATAACGCGGTCTGCCTGACGTACCGCGTCATCGTTCTTCGCGGGCAAGCCTCGCTCCTACAAAAAATCAAACACATCTATACAATCCCCTCTTTGTTAGCTGCCTAAGCAAGGATTCTCATGCAAGCCGCCAACCCGCGTCGCGGGTACATCCTGGGCCTGAGTGCCTACATCATCTGGGGCCTGTTCCCGCTCTACTTCAAAGCCATTGCCAGCGTGCCCGCCGTGGAGATCATCATCCACCGAGTGCTTTGGTCTGCGCTGTTCGGCGCTTTGCTGCTGCTCGTCTGGAAACATCCCGGCTGGTGGCGCGAACTGCGGGAGAACCCGCGACGGCTGGCAATCCTGGCCCTGAGCGGCACATTGATCGCCGCCAACTGGCTGACCTACGTCTGGTCGGTGAACAACGGACGCATGCTCGAAGCCAGCCTCGGTTACTACATCAACCCGCTGGTAAACGTGCTGTTGGGAATGCTGATCCTCGGCGAACGGCTTCGGCGCATGCAATGGCTGGCGGTTGGCCTGGCGGCGGTCGGTGTTGCGCAGCAAGTGTGGCAAGTCGGCAGCCTGCCGTGGGTGTCGCTGGTGCTGGCATTGACCTTCGGCTTCTACGGCCTGATCCGCAAGCAGGCCCCGGTCAAGGCGCTGCCGGGGCTGGTGGTGGAAACCTGGATGCTGGTGCCGATTGCTGTCGCCTGGCTGCTGTTCAATCCAACGGCGACCAGCGCGCAAGCCGAATTCTGGACCACCTCTGAAGCCTGGTGGCTGGTGGCTGCAGGTCCGGTGACGCTGGTGCCGCTGGTGTGTTTCAACGCCGCCGCCCGGCACTTGCCCTACACCACCCTCGGATTTCTCCAGTACCTGGCGCCGACACTGGTGTTGCTGCAAGCCGTTCTGCTGTTTGACGAGCACTTGTCGTCCAGCACGCTGGTAGCGTTCATCTTTATCTGGGCCGGTCTGGCGGTTTACAGCGTCGATGCGTGGATAAGTCTGCGCCGCCGCAGCTGATCAGAAAACGTACAAATCTCTACAGGCCACGTCTCCCGTGGCCTGCATCCATCCTTCCCAAGGTTATCCACAGCGTGATCCCCGGCGATTGTGCGCAAGTCACTGAAACTGCTGGTTTTTTGATCAGATCCTGAAGAGCACCGGCCGACGTGGCCTGGCGAGGTGTCTCTACAGGTTATCCACAGGCAGGTGCACGTATAACTTGGATAACCTTTCAGGGTTCGCTGCGCAGCACCAATTCGACCATCAGATCGTCCGCCAGGGTTTCCAGGCGTGACTGCAGCACCTCCAGCGACAAGGTCAGCGGCACCGCGAGAATCGCCTCAGCATGGAACAGCGGCTCGCTGCTCATGGGCGCCGGTCGAACGTCGGTCACCAATTGCTCCAGGTTCACCCCCTGTTCGCTCAGCAAACGCGTAATGTCTCGCACAATGCCCGGACGATCATTGCCCACCAGTTCCATGGCAATCGGCTTCCAGGTGCAGGATTGTTCAATGCTGCTTTCGGCAATCAGTACGCGAATCCCCTGGGTCGACAATCCCTGTAGGGCGTCTACCAGTTCGTCGTAGGCCTCGGCCGGCACACCCACCCGAAGAATCCCCGCGAACTGTCCGGCCATGCGCGACATGCGGCTCTCCAGCCAGTTACCGCCGTGCTCGGCAATGCACTGGGCAATGCGCTCGACCTGCCCGGGCTTGTCTGGAGCAATTACAGTGAGTACGAGATGGTCCATGGCGCAGCCCTCTGGTCATGACTTTTGTTATAGAAAAACAAGTATAGGCAAGGGTTGATGGGTGCCTGGAGTAGATTCGATTGTGTGTTGAATCGACCGGCCCTTTCGCGGGCAAGCCTCACGCCTACAGGTCCACGTCGTTCCCATAATCGTGGATTACCCCAACCCTGTGGGAGCGAGGCTTGCCCGCGAATGGGGCACCACCAATAATCCTGCCGAACCATAAATCGTGTACAAGTTTTTATATTTAACTGGAACAATCCAATAGTTTTTTGAGAACATCCCGTTCCCCGACATGACTGCAATGCGTCATGGGGTCGCAGAACGACGTAATTAGTCTAATTTTCACAACCGCAATTCATCATGTAGTATGCCGCAGCGCGCACTACATAACGCTGGATCGATGTCTGCCGCAGGTGCCGTCGCAACCCCTGAAAGCCCTGTCAGCAAGGCCGCAAAGCCGTTGATCGGATCGAACCCAGCCGCCAGCAATGGCATGTACTGGTAGATGGGTTTGTGGTTTAAATGGCCAGAGGCTTCATTGTTAAATTGAAGAGCTGAAAAGCGAAATAGCTGAGCAGAGTGAGGCAAGCAATGACTGAACACGTTCAAGTCGGTGGCCTGCAGGTCGCCAAAGTCCTGTTCGACTTCGTGAACAACGAAGCCATTCCCGGTACCGGCCTCACCGCCGATAAGTTCTGGGCCGGTGCCGACAAGGTCATCCATGACCTGGCGCCGAAGAACAAAGCCCTACTCGCCAAACGCGATGATTTCCAGGCTCGTATCGATGCCTGGCACCAGGCTCGTGCAGGTGTTGCGCACGATGCGGTGGCCTACAAAGCCTTCCTGCAAGACATCGGTTATCTGCTGCCAGAAGCGGCTGATTTCCAGGCAACGACACAAAACGTCGATGACGAAATCGCCCGCATGGCCGGCCCACAACTGGTGGTGCCGGTGATGAATGCACGCTTCGCGCTCAACGCCTCGAACGCCCGCTGGGGTTCGCTGTATGACGCGCTCTATGGCACCGACGCCATCAGCGAAGCGGACGGCGCGGAAAAAGGCAAAGGCTACAACAAGGTTCGCGGCGACAAGGTCATCGCCTTCGCCCGCGCCTTCCTCGACGAAGCGGCGCCATTGGCTGCCGGCACTCACGTCGATTCCACCGGCTACAAGATCGTTGACGGCAAACTGGTCGTCGCCCTTAAAGGCGGTAGCAACTCTGTTTTGAAGAGTTCTGGCCTGCGCAACGATGCGCAACTGATCGGTTTCCACGGCGATGCGGCGGCTCCGACCGCTATCCTGCTGAAGAACAACGGTCTGCACTTCGAAATCCAGATCGACGCCAGCACCCCGGTCGGCCAGACCGATGCAGCCGGCGTCAAAGACATCCTGATGGAAGCCGCGCTGACCACCATCATGGACTGCGAAGACTCGGTCGCCGCCGTCGATGCCGGTGACAAAGTGGTGATCTACCGCAACTGGCTCGGCCTGATGAAGGGCGATCTGTCGGAAGAGGTCTCCAAGGGCGGTCAGACCTTTACCCGCACCATGAACGCCGATCGCACCTATACCGCCCTCGATGGCAGTGAACTGAGCCTGCACGGTCGCTCGCTGTTGTTCGTGCGCAACGTCGGTCACCTGATGACCATCGACGCGATCCTCGATAAAGACGGCAACGAAGTACCGGAAGGTATTCTCGACGGTCTGGTGACTTGCCTCGCGGCGATCCATAGCCTCAACGGCAATAGCTCGCGCAAGAACAGCCGCACCGGCTCGGTCTATATCGTGAAACCAAAGATGCACGGCCCGGAAGAAGCTGCGTTCACCAACGAGCTGTTCGGTCGTATCGAAGACGTCCTCGATTTGCCGCGCAACACCCTCAAAGTCGGGATCATGGACGAGGAACGCCGTACCACGGTCAACCTCAAGGCCTGCATCAAGGCTGCCGCCGAGCGCGTGGTGTTCATCAACACGGGCTTCCTCGACCGTACCGGCGATGAAATCCATACCTCCATGGAAGCCGGCCCAATGGTGCGCAAGGCCGACATGAAGGCTGAGAAGTGGATCAGCGCCTACGAGAACTGGAACGTCGACATCGGCCTGAGCACCGGCCTGCAAGGTCGCGCCCAGATCGGTAAAGGCATGTGGGCCATGCCGGACCTGATGGCAGCGATGCTCGAACAGAAAATCGCTCACCCGATGGCGGGTGCCAACACCGCCTGGGTTCCATCGCCGACTGCCGCCGCGTTGCACGCGCTGCATTACCACAAGGTCGACGTGTTCGCCCGTCAGGCCGAACTGGCCAAACGCGCACGCGCTTCGGTGGACGACATACTGACCATCCCGTTGGCCGTCAACCCGGACTGGACCGCGGAGCAGATCAAGAACGAACTGGACAACAACGCCCAGGGCATTCTCGGTTACGTGGTGCGCTGGATCGACCAAGGCGTGGGCTGCTCGAAAGTGCCGGATATCAATGACGTCGGCCTGATGGAAGACCGTGCGACGCTGCGGATTTCCAGCCAGCACATCGCCAACTGGCTGCGCCACGGCATTGTCACTGAAGATCAGGTGATGGAAAGCCTCAAGCGCATGGCGCCGGTGGTTGACCGTCAGAACGCCAGCGACCCGCTGTACCGTCCGCTGGCACCGAACTTCGACAGCAACATCGCCTTCCAGGCGGCGGTCGAACTGGTGGTCGAAGGTACCAAACAGCCGAACGGCTACACCGAGCCGGTTCTGCACCGTCGTCGTCGCGAGTTCAAGGCTGCCAATGGCCTTTGAGTAAACGCTGATGTCGGACGTGAAAAAGCCCTGATCGAAAGATCAGGGCTTTTTTATTTGTGCATGCTATTCCTGTGGCGAGGTCCTGTGGCGAGGGGGCTTGCCCCCGTTGGGTCGCGAAGCGGCCCCATACATTCTTTCGTACACTGCATCGGCAGAATCTACGACTGCTGCGCAGCCGAACGGGGGCAAGCCCCCTCGCCACAACAGCCCCCTTGCCACAACAGCCCCTCGCCGCAACTGAGAGCTGCTACACATCCATCCCCAGCTCATGCTTGACCAATTCAAGCAGTTTGCCGCTATCGATGGGCTTGAGCAGAAAGTCCACTACGTGCAAGTGCATGGCTTCGATCGCATCCTTCACGTCGGCGTCGCCGGAGACGATGATGATCGGCAATGCCGCACGAGCCGACTCCCGCACCTGACGGATCAGTTCCAGACCATCAACGTGCCCCATCCGCAGGTCGGTAATCACCAGCCCGATTGATGACTTCGTCTCCAGCAATTTGAGCGCCGTTTCGCCACTGGCCGCCATCATGCAGTGAATGCCGTCCAGCCCCAGAATTTCCGACAGCAATTCCCTGGAGTCCTTATCGTCATCGACGATCAGCACCCGCTGCGGCGGCAAGTCTGGTTCCAACATAACGGCACTGAGCGCTTCGCGCTCGGCATCACTCAAAATATCGTGGTCGGACATGGTTTTCTCAACGTTTTCGATTCGATCCCTGACACAGTGGTCAGACATCGCTCAGCAGACTTCAATGTGCACTTCGTCGGAAACTTTTCCAATAGACAATGTAGGAGGTTTTTCCCTCAGTTGTGTCAGACATTTCCCATATTCCGACGGTGGTACTGCCTACCTAGACTTACGTCCAATGGGCACCCTGCTCTTAGGGGCCGACCATGCCTGTAACGATCTAACACAACGATCCGACACAACAATCAGAAAAAGACTGCGGTAATGGTTATGAGTAAAGCGGACGCCTTCACCCAGGCAGGGAAAACCGCGGTGTTGCAGAACATCCAGGGTACTTTGCAATTCCTACAGCGCTTCCCGCCGTTCAATCAGATGGAAAACGCCCACTTGGCCTATCTGGTCGAGCAATGTCAGCTACGTTTCTATGCCCCCGGCGAAAGCATCATCAAACCTGCCGATGGCCCGGTTGAGCATTTCTACATCGTCAAACAGGGCCGGGTCGTAGGCGAACGTCCGCACACGGCCAAGGGCGGGACCGAAACCACCTTCGAAATCACCACCGGCGAATGTTTCCCCCTCGCCGCGCTACTGGGGGAACGGGCGACTCGCACCGAACATCTGGCGGCCGAAGATACCTTTTGCCTACAGCTGAATAAGCTGGCGTTCATCAAACTGTTCGCACTTTCCAGCCCGTTTCGCGACTTTTCCCTACGCGGTGTCAGCAGTTTGCTGGATCAGGTCAATCAACAAGTTCAGCAAAAAGCCGTGGAAACCCTCGGCACCCAGTACTCGCTCAATACCCGGCTGGGCGAACTGGCCATGCGTCACCCGGTGACCTGCAGCCCGATCACGCCCCTGCGTGAAGCCGTGACGCTGATGCACGATCAGCAAGTCGGCAGCATCGTGGTGGTCGATGAGCAAAAGGCGCCGCTGGGCATTTTCACCCTGCGCGACTTGCGACATGTGGTGGCCAACGGCACCAGCGATTTCAATGAGTCCATTGAAGGGCATATGACCCGGGCGCCGTTTTACCTGACGCCGGACCACAGCGCCTTCGACGCTGCGATTGCCATGACCGAGCGCCATATCGCCCACGTCTGCCTGGTCAAGGACCAGCGCCTGTGCGGCGTGGTCTCGGAACGCGACCTGTTTTCCCTGCAACGGGTCGATCTGGTGCATCTGGCGCGGACTATTCGCAGTGCCCAGAAGCTGGAAAACCTGGTGGCGATGCGCGGCGAGATCGGCCAATTGGTGGAGCGGATGCTGGCGCACGGAGCATCCTCGACCCAGATCACCCACATCATCACCCTGCTCAACGACCACACCGTGTGCCGGGTGATCGAACTGGTGCTCGCAGAAAAGGGTGACCCCGGCGTGCCGTTCAGTTGGCTGTGTTTCGGCAGCGAAGGCCGCCGCGAGCAGACGCTGCACACTGATCAGGACAACGGCATTCTGTTCGAAGCCCGCGACGCGGCCCACGCCGCCGAGATTCGCGGCAAGTTGCTGCCCATTGCCCAGCAGATCAATCAGAACCTGGCGTTGTGCGGCTTCACCCTGTGCAAGGGCAACATCATGGCCGGCAACCCCGAGCTGTGTTTGTCCCGGGCCGAATGGGCGCGACGCTTTGCGGCGTTTATCCGTGAGGCGACACCGGAAAACCTCCTGGGGTCGAGCATCTATTTCGACCTGCGCGTGGTCTGGGGTGACGAGCGAGGCTGCGAGCAGCTGCGCCAGGGCATCCTCGACCAGGTCGGCGACAACCGCTTGTTCCAACGCATGATGGCCGAAAACGCCCTGCGCAACCGTCCGCCCGTAGGCCGTTTCCGCGAATTCGTGCTGGCGCGCAAGAATGGCGAGAAAGCCACCCTCGACCTGAAATTCCAGGGCTTGACCCCGTTCGTCGATGGCGCTCGAGTGCTGGCCTTGGCCCACGGTATCGACGCCAACAATACCCTGGAGCGCTTTCGCCAATTGGTGGAAAAAGAGGTCATCGAGAAGTTGGATGGTGCTGCCTATGAAGAGGCCTATCACTTCATCCAGCAAACCCGCATGCAGCAACATCAGCTACAGACCCGAGAGAATTTGCCTTACTCCAACCGCGTCGATCCCGACAGCCTTAATCATCTGGACCGACGCATCCTGCGTGAATCCCTGCGCCAGGCACAACGCCTGCAAAGCAGCCTGACCCTGCGGTATCAGCTATGAGCCTGTTTTCATGGCTGCGTCCGGTCGGCCCCATTTTGCCGGGTGAACTGCAACAACGTCTGGAGCACTTGCCGGCCGTGGCCGAGCTGGGTGATTGCAGCCTGCGCGAGCAACGCTGGGTGGTACTCGACCTGGAAACCACCGGGCTGAACCTGAATAAGGACCGGCTATTGTCCATCGGTGCGGTGGTGATCGAGGACGGGGCGATCGATTTCAGCCAGCAATTCGAACGCACGCTGCAATGCTCCGAACTCAAACTCGGCCCCAGCGTGTTGATTCACGGTCTGGGCCCGAGCGCCATCGCCGCCGGCAGCGACCCCGCGCAAGCCTTGCTCGAGTTCATGGAGTTCGTCGGCGACAGTCCGGTGCTGGCCTTTCATGCGCCATTCGACCAGCACATGCTGGGGCGGGCGCTGAAAGAACATCTGGGCTACAAATTGCAGCATCCGTTTCTGGATGTGGCCGACATCGCGCCATTGCTTTGCCCACAGGCACATATTCGCGAGGCCGGGCTGGACGAGTGGATCGACTGGTTCAAGCTGGAGGTTTTCGAACGGCATAACGCCAGTGCCGATGCGTTGGCGACGGCGGAATTGGTGCTGATCTTGTTCAGCCGGGCGCGACAACAGCAGATTCATAGCCCGTTGAATTTGCAGCAGCGGCTGAGTCAGTGGAAGCGGCGGCGGCAAGCGCCTTCGCTCTGATCTGTGGCGAGGGGGCTTGCCCCCGTTGGGTTGCGAAGCGGCCCCCTGCATTTCGCCATAGAGACCGCATTCGTCGGTTTTACGACTGCTGTGCAGCCGGACGGGGGCAAGCCCCCTCGCCACAGGATTGCGCTCGACTCCAAATCGCATAGCCAAAACCACCCGACCAGCGCCAATTGCTTACCTCCCCCGCCTCTGCCACAATCGCGAACAATTCTCGTTACTTAACACTTCCCATTCGGTGATGTTGCGTGTCGTCAGTCCAAAGCCCTCACAGTGAGCTCGTTGGTGCGTTGTATCGCGACCATCGCGGTTGGCTATTGGCCTGGCTACGGCGCAACGTGGCTTGCCCGCAACGGGCCGAAGACCTGAGCCAGGACACGTTCGTGCGCTTGCTGGGCCGTGATGAACTGCAGGCGCCTCGCGAACCCCGGGCGTTTCTGGTGGCGATCGCCAAGGGCCTGCTGTTCGACTATTTCCGTCGCGCCGCCCTGGAACAGGCCTACCTCACCGAATTGATGCTGATCCCCGAAGGCGAACAGCCGTCTGTGGAAGAACAGCAACTGATCCTCGAAGACCTCAAAGCCATCGATCGCCTGCTGGGCAAGCTCTCGAGCAAGGCCCGGGCGGCGTTTCTCTATAACCGTCTCGATGGTCTCGGCCACGCAGAAATCGCCGAGCGTCTGGGGGTGTCGGTGCCGCGGGTTCGTCAGTACCTGGCCCAGGGCATTCGTCAGTGCTACATCGCGTTGTACGGTGAGCCGGTATGAGCCCGGTCAGCTCCAAACCCGTGTCGGCACAAGTGCTGGATGCCGCGATTGCCTGGCAACTGTCGCTGGATTCCGGCAACGCGGTCGAGCGCGAAGAGTTTGCCAAATGGCACGCAGCCCACGAAGAACATGCTCGGGCGTGGCGTCAGTTGGGCATGCTCGACCAGCGTTTCAGCGTCGCCAATGGCCCGGCCCGCACTGCCCTGCTGCAATCGCGCGAAAGCATCCGGCGACGGGTGCGCAAGCTCGGCAGCGGTCTGGCCAGCGTCGTCGCGGTGATCGGCCTGGCGCTGTTCGTCGGTGATCGTTATCTGCCCATCGACTATTGGCTGGCCGACCAGCGCACCGCCACCGGCGAGCAGCGCACCCTGCGCCTGACCGACGGCACGCAGATCAACCTCAACACCCACAGCGCAGTGGATGTGCGTTTCGATGAGAAGCAGCGGCTGATCGTCCTTCAGGAAGGGGAAATCCTCGTCGAAACCGGCCATGGCGATGCCCGACCGTTTATCGTCGAAACTCGCGAAGGCAGCATGCGAGCACTGGGGACACGGTTCCTGGTCAAGCGTGAAGACCAAGGCACGCGCCTGAGCGTGTTGCAATCAGCGGTAGCCGCCCATCCCGAATCGAGCCCCGAGGAACAGATCCTGCGCGAAGGCCAGCAAGTGCTGATGCGCAGCAATGGCCTGGGCCCCATCATCGCCCTCAACCTTGGCGCCGATGCCTGGACCCGCGGCATGCTGGTGGTGGACAACGCGCGATTGGAGGATCTGGTCCATGAGCTCGGCCGCTATCGTCGCGGGCATCTTGGCGTCACGCCAGAGGTCGCCGACCTGCGCATCACCGGCAGCTTCCCCTTGAACGATACCGACAAGGCGCTGAGTGCACTTTTACCGACCCTGCCGGTGCAGATCGAACAGCACACGCCATGGTGGGTAACGGTCGCGGCGAAGACTGAGGCCAAGCCCTAAAAGGCACTGCGCCTGATCCGCCGCCTTCGCGGGCAAGCCTCGCTCCTACAGGATGCGTGCATTATTCGCCGCACCCGATAACCGTAGGAGCGAGGCTTGCCCGCGAAGAGGCCCGTACAAACACCCCAGATCCCGAATCCGGGCTCAGACCAATAACTGAATCGAAATTATTTTCATCCACCCCTATCACTTTTGAATTCTCGTCCGGCACCTAGGCAATTGAGAAATATTTCCATTCAGGAGCCGCTGTATGTCCCGTTCGCTAGACACCGTGTTGCGCCCCCGTTTGCTGGCGGTCGCCATTGCCCTTTGCGCCCCTCTGGCCAGCAGCCAACTGATCGCCGCTGAACAGGCGTCCAGCGTTCGCGCCTACAACCTGCCCGCTGCGCCATTGGCCAGCACCCTGAATCAGATTGCCAGCCAGGCCGGCCTGGCGCTGTCGTTGAATCCATCGCTGGCGGCGGGCAAGACCTCGGCCCCGGTGAAGGGTCAGTTCGACGCCACCGGCGCCCTGCGAGAAGCCTTGCGCGGCACCGGCCTGCAACTGGAACAAAGCAGCGCCGGCACCTACAGCCTGGTGGCCGTGCCCGAAGGTGTGATGGCCTTGCCGGAAACCGCCGTCATTGGCCTGGAAAATGCGGAAACTGCCTGGAGCCCGGTCGAAGGTTACGTTGCCACGCGCACCGCCGCAGGCACCAAGACCGACACCGCGCTGGTTGAAGCGCCGCGTTCGATTTCCGTCGCCACCCGCCAGCAAATGGAAGATCGCGGTGTGCAAAACCTCGATGACGCCGTGCGCTACATGCCTGGCATCGTCGCCAGCAGCTACGGCAGCGATACCCGCGCCGACTGGTTGCTCGTGCGCGGGTTCGAACCGACGCAATTCCTCGATGGCCTGCCACTGCCAAAAGGCGTGTACGCCAATCCGAAACAGGAAACCTGGAACCTCGATCGCCTCGCCCTGTTGCGCGGCCCGGCCTCTTCGGTTTACGGCCAGACCCCGCCGGGCGGCCTGCTGGACATGGTCAGCCGCCGTCCCAGCGCCGAGTCGAGCCATGAAATCCAGCTGCAATACGGCAGCGACAACCATCGTCAAATCAACTTCGCCAGCACCGGCAAGATCGATGACGAAGGCCGGTTTACCTATGGTCTGAGCGGTGTATTGCGCGACAGCGGAACTCAGGTCGATCACATAGACAACAAACGCTACAACATCGCACCGAGCCTGACCTGGAACATCGACCCTGACACCAAGTTCACGCTGCTGACGCAATTTACCCGCGACGACACAGGCATCACCAGCCAGTTCCTGCCAGTGCAAGGCACGAAGATCCATTCGCCGCTCGGCAATATCTCCCATCACAAAAACCTTGGTGACCCGGACTGGGAATACTACGACCGCACCTATTACGCACTGGGCTACGCCTTTGAACATCGTTTGAATGATGTCTGGCAGTTCAAGCAGAACCTGCGTTACACCAAGTCGGACCTGTCCTTCCAGGCTCTCACGCCGGGCGCCTACCCGTTCACTCAGGTCGACGCCCAGGGCAACGTGGGTCGTTCGAGCACCAGTGTCGACGAGGACATCAGCCAGTTCGCCGTGGACAACAACTTCCAGGGCGACTTCGCGACCGGCGACATCCGTCACACCCTGTTGATCGGCCTTGATCACCAGCGCACCAATACCAACTACACCTCGATCTTCGGTGACGGTCTGACCACTAACGTCAACAACCCGATCTATGGCCAGCCGATCGTTCGCCCGTCACGCTCGACGGCGTTCTATGACTATGACCAGAAGACCTACCAGACCGGTTTGTACGTCCAGGACCAAATGGCCCTCGACCAATGGCGTCTGACTCTCGGCGGTCGTGAGGACTGGATCCACACGGGCACCAGATTCTTCAACAAGGGTGATGCCACCAACACCGAACGGGACAAAAAATTCAGCGGCAACGCAGCGATCAGCTATGTGTTCGACTCAGGTCTAGTGCCCTACCTGTCCTACGCCGAGTCGTTCCAGCCGACCAGCAAAGCCACGTCATCGCCGACCGAGTCGTTCAAGCCGACTGAAGGCAAGCAGTGGGAACTGGGCATCAAGTACCAACCGCCGGGCAGCAACACTCTGCTGACGGCTGCGGTCTATGACCTGACCCAGAAAAACGTCTCCGTCACCACGACCAACTCGGACAATGTCTCGATTACCAGCCAGACCGGCGAAGTGAAGGTCAAAGGCCTGGAGCTGGAAGCCGTTTCCGACGTCACCGACAACCTGAAAGTCATCGCCGCCTACACCCTGGCCAAGTCCGAAGTACAAAAGGGTGACTTCAAAGGCAATCGCCTGCAACTGATGCCTAACCAGCAAGCCTCGCTGTGGGCCGATTACACCTGGCACAACGGTGTGCTGGATGGTTTCGGCATCGGTGCCGGCGCACGTTATACCGGCAATACTTATGGCGACCAGGGCAACACCTGGCTGGGCAAGGCTGATGCCTACACGGTGTTCGACGCGGCGGTCCATTACGACTTGAGCCGTCTGGATAACAGTCTGAAAGGTGCATCACTGGCACTCAATGCCACCAACCTGTTCGACAAGGACTACATCTCCACTTGCGACAGCTTCTACTGCTACTACGGCGACCAACGCAGCGTTGTCGCCAGTGCGACGTACAAGTGGTAATCGCCTGAACTGACACGCGCCACGACCAGGCCGTCCTTCGAGGACGGCTTTGGTCTTTCTGAAGGCCATGAAATGAAAAGCAAAACCATCCGCCGCTGGTCCTGCATTCACACCTGGACCAGCCTGATCTGCACGGTATTCCTGCTGATGTTGGCCCTCACCGGCCTGCCGTTGATCTTCCACCACGAGATCGACCATCTGCTGGGCGATGCCGCCGAGTTGAAATCGATGCCGGCCGATACCCCGCAGCTGGATTTGCAGCAGTTGGTGCACGCGGCTGAAAAGCATCGTCCCGGCGAGGTCATGCAGTATTTCGGCTACGACGAAGAAGACCCCAACGGCGTCATCGCCATCATGGCGCCCACCGCCGGCACCGAGCCGAACTCGTCCCACACCTTCATGCTCGACGCTCGCACCGGCGAAGCATTGGAAATGCCATCGGCCAATGGCGGGTTGATGATGGTCATGTTGCGTTTGCACGTAGACATGTTCGCGGGCCTGCCGGGCAAGTTGCTGCTGGCGTTCATGGGCATCCTGTTTGTGCTGGCGATCGTCTCCGGAACGGTGCTGTACCTGCCGTTCATGCGGCGCTTGAAGTTCGCCACCGTGCGCCACGACAAATCCACCCGCCTGCGTTGGCTCGACCTGCATAACCTGATCGGCGTGGTGACGCTGACTTGGGCCTTGGTGGTCGGCGTGACCGGCGTGATCAGTGCCTGCGCCGACTTACTGATCGCCGCTTGGCGCAACGACAGCCTGAGCGCGATGATCGCGCCTTACCGCGAGGCGCCGCCGCTGACTCAATTGGCGCCTGCAACTCGCTTGCTCGACATCGCCAAAGACGTCGCGCCGGGCATGCAGCCCGACTTCATCGCCTTCCCCGGCACGCGGTTTTCCAGCGAACACCATTACGCGGTGTTCATGAAAGGCAGCACCCAACTGACTTCGCACCTGCTGACGCCGGTGTTGATCGACGCCAGCACCCTGCAAGTCACGGCGGTGGCCGAACGGCCGTGGTACATGGATGCCATGGGCATGTCGCAGCCGCTGCACTTCGGTGACTACGGCGGCATGCCGATGAAAATCCTCTGGGCGACCCTCGATGTGCTGACCATCATTGTGCTCGGCAGTGGGGTTTATTTGTGGGTGGTGCGGCGCAAGGTCGCGAAACCTGTGCTCGAGAATGCGGAGTGCCCGACATGAGACCGAGACAGTCGAACTTCTGGAAGGTCTTCGCCACGCCCACCGTCATTGCCCTGCTCAGCGCCGCGGGTCTGTTTGCCGCGTTGCTGGGCGATGGCGTGTGGGATGCATTGAGTTGGCTCGGCCTGGGGATCCCTGCCTTCCTCGCCATGCGCGGATTTCTGCAACACCGCTAAAAACTGTAGGAGCGAGGCTTGCCCGCGAAAGCGGAGTGTCATTCAACACTGATGCCGACTGGCACTCCGCTTTCGCGGGCAAGCCTCGCTCCTACAGGGTTAAAGCCATCTTGAGCTATCGGGTCAACGCGCTATGCTGCCGACACTGCCCACGATCGAGATGTTCCCATGTCCGCTCCCAGCATGACCTTGTTCCACAGCCCTGCGTCGCCCTTCGTTCGCAAAGTCATGGTGCTGCTGCACGAAACCGGGCAAACGAACCGCGTGGCGCTGCAAGCCAGCCAGCTCACGCCGGTCAGCCCGGATCCGGCGCTCAACGAAGACAACCCGCTAGGCAAGATTCCGGCGCTGCGCCTGGCCGACGGCAATGTGTTGTACGACAGCCGGGTGATTCTCGATTACCTTGACTATCAGCACGTCGGCAATCCGCTGATTCCTCGTGAAGGTTCGGCGCGCTGGCGGCGCATGACGCTGGCTTCTCTGGCAGACGGAATCATGGACGCAGCGGTGATGGTTCGCTATGAAGTAGCCCTGCGCGCGCCGGAAAAACACTGGGACGAATGGCTTGACAGTCAGCGCGACAAAATTCGTCGCGCCCTGGCCCTGCTGGAAGCCGACGCGATTGCCGAGCTGACCAGCCATTTCGATGTCGCGGCGATCAGTGTTGCCTGTGCCTTGGGTTACCTGGATCTGCGCCACCCGGATCTGGAGTGGCGCAAAGAGAATCCGAAGCTTGCAGAGTGGTATTTTGAGGTGAGTCAGCGGCCTTCGATGATTGCTACGATGCCCAAGGTCTGAAACTTTCGGTGACTGGTCTGCCGTCTTCGCGGGCAAGCCTCGCTCCTACAGGGGATTTGTGTTGTTCACACCATCGGTGCAGCAACTCAGGTCCAATGTGGGAGCGGGCTTGCTCGCGAATGCACCACACCGAATCAACCGGAAACAACCCCGCAATCCGCATCGCCAACACCTCACCCACCCGCTGATCCTCGCGCAACCCCAACGACCGGCTCATTCCACGGCTCCAATATCAAAGTCCAGAGGCTTCGCGGTTTTCTGCCCGATCCCGTACCAGTCCAGCTTGCGGGTCAGCACCATGAACACGCCCAGCAGCCCGAACAACAGCAGCGAGCCCATCAACAACGCGTAATCCTCGGCACTCAGCAAGCCATAGAGCAAGCCATACAACGCCGCCAACCCCGCCGAAAAGCTCAAGCCGTGACGCACGCTGCGCAGCACATGGCAGACATAGAAACCGATCAACGCCACACAGCCACTCGCCGACAGCAGATACGCCAGGGCAAAGCCGATGTGTTCGGACAGCGACAGCAGCAACAGGTAGAAGAACGCCAGCGCCACGCCCACCAGCGCGTATTGCACCGGGTGTACCGCCAGGCTTTTCAGCACTTCGAAGAGGAAGAAACCGGCGAAGGTCAGGACGATGAACAGCAACGCGTATTTGATTGCCCGGTCGCTTTTCAGGTACTGGTCCACCGGGTCGATGAAACTCACGCCGAAGCTGCGACCGCTGAACGCCTCGCACTGGCCGCCAGACACACAACTGTTCAACGCCTCTTGCAGGTTGGTGGAGAAAAACGAGGTTTGCCAATTGGCGGTGAAACCCTGATCGGTGATTTCACGCTGGGCCGGCAGGTAGTTGCCGATGAAGCTGGGGTGAGGCCAATTGGCGGCCAGTGAAACCTTGCTAGTCTTGCCCACCGGAAGAACCTGCAACTGGCCGGTGCCTTGCAGGCGCAAGTCGAAACCGAAGGCCAGTTCCGTGGCCTGCCGGGTATCCAGCGCTGGCAGCGTCACGTGCACACCCTCGCCCAACCAGCGCACTTGGCTACCCGGTACAAAGTCCAGGCTCTGGCCATTGAGTTCGAGTTTCAATGCATTCTCGATGCCGCGAATGTCGCTGATGCCGACGGCCAGGAACGGTTGGTCAAACCGGTAGTCGGCGAAGTCCTCCTTGATGCCCAGTTGCGCCGGGACCGAGAAATGCCCGCTGATGCGGTTGTCGGCATGAAACAGTCGTGCCTCGTAGATACCCCGGGCGCGCAGTTCGGTCTGGACCTGGCCGTCCAGTTCGAAGCGCTCCGGCAGGAAATACAATCGGCCGCGTTCCTCGCCGACGTCCTGGTAACGCTGGTTGGTTTTTTCGTTGGTTTTCCAGGTACGTACCGTTTTGCGATAGGGCACCACCATCAGCGGGCCGCTCAATTGCTGGCTGTAACTGGAACTGCGGGCGATGTCTTCGAGCACACCGTCGCGCAGTTGTTGCCGTTCCTGGATCACGCCGTTGATCATCAGTAGCGGGATCAGCAACAACAGAATCAAAAGGGCAATCGCCCCCAGTTTTAGGGTCAGGCTACGGTTCATGGGACTCTCCCTGTTTGGATGGGGAAAGTCTGGAGTCGGTGTGTGGGAGATTTATGGGGGGAATGTGGAGACTTTGTGGAGACTGGGCCGGCCCCATCGCGAGCAAGCTCGCTCCCACAATGGAATTGTGTGGTGCTTATCTTTTGTGTACGCCTCAAATCCCATGTGGGAGCGAGCCTGCTCGCGATGGCCGCGCTCGATCCTAAGGCAGGCGCAACGAGACCTCTACACCGCCATCGACATTACCGACACTCATCGCACCGCCATGCAACTTGACCACTTCTTCAACGAAGTTAAGCCCCAGCCCCGTGCTTTTGCGCCCACTGTCCGGACGCGGCAGTGAGTAGAAACGCTCGCTCAAGCGCGGCAATGCATAGTCGGGAATCGCCTCGGCCTGGTTGAACAGCCTGAACTCAATCTGTTCACCGACTCGTTCGGCGCGCAAGCGCAGCACGCCATGAGGCGGGGTGAAGTCCAAGGCATTCTCCAGCAGATTGCCCAGCGCCTGACGCAACAGAAACGGCTCACCGAGCAGGTTCAGATCCGCTGCAATTTGCAGTTCCACACGCAACTGCTTGCCTTCGATTCGTGCCGCTTGCGCGCTTAACAGTTCATCCACCAAACCCGCCAACGGCACGGCCACCCGCTCTTCCAGACCTTGGCGCTGTTCCACTTGCGCGAGGTTCAACAGTCGTTCGATCAACTGCTGCATGCGCGCACTTTCGCTGTCGATGTTGCTGACGAAACGCTGCTGCTGAGCCAGCGGCATCTCACCTTGCAGTAACTCCGCCGCGCCACGAATCGCCGCCAGCGGGCTTTTCAATTCATGGGTCAGGGTGTGTACATAACGCTCGACATAGGCTTTGCCTTCGAGCTGCGTGCGCATCTGCTCCACCGCCGTGGCCAGTTGTTCCAGCTCGCCGCCACGATAATGCGGCACCTCGACCCGACGACCTTCGCTGACGGCCTGGGCATACGCCGTCAACCGCCGCAGCGCCGCGCTCAGCCACCACGACAACAGCGCACCGAACAGCAAACCAAGGCCAATCAACCCGGCGCCATAAATCAGCAATCGCCGCTCGGTGCGATCAACGTAAGGCTGCAGCGAGCTGTTGGGCTTGGCCACCGTCACCACGCCGATGATCTGACCGTTGTCGCGAATCGGTGCCCCGACGTGCATCACCGACGAGTTCGAATCATCCGGGTTGCTGCGCGTCGAACGCGCGCCGTACTCCCCGCGCAGGGTCAGGTAGACGTCGTTCCAGCGCGAGTAGTCCTGACCTACAGCGATGCCACTGGAATCCAGCACCACGATGCCCTTGGCATCGGTCACGTAAATCCGGTGGTTGACCTGATTCTTCGGCATTCCCCAGATTTTCGCCTTCGGTTGCCGTTCACCGTAAGCCTTGAGCAACTCGGGCCAGCGGTTCTGGCTGAGGGTGCCGGCCTTGAAGTCGTCCCGCAGGATCTCGGCCAGCAGGTTGGCGGTGTCGACCAGGGTCTCTTCGGTGGACTGACGCACGCCGGGGCGGATTTCTTCCATCACGGTGTTGAGCACGAAGTAGCCGGTCAGGCCGATGAACAGCACGTAGACCAGAAAAATCCGGATCCCCAGTGGCATCAGCTGTGCCCCGGGCTGTAGCTGTAACCGAGGCCGCGATGGGTCTGGATCGGCTCGGCGTCAGCCTTCACCTGGCGCAATTTGGCGCGCACGCTCTTGATGTGGCTGTCGATGCTGCGCTCGTAGCCGGCATCGGCGGCCACACCCAACGCATCGAGCAATTGCTCGCGGCTGAAGACTCGCTCAGGTTGTTCCAGCAGGCATTGCAGCAAACGAAACTCATGGCGAGTCAGGCTCAGCGGCTGGTTGCGATAGCTGATCTGCACCCGCTCGCTGTCGATGCGAAACAACGCTGACGCCACCTCCGCCACCGGTCGTGGCGCCATGCGCTTGAGAATCGCCCGGACCCGCGCCGCCACTTCCCGGGGGCTGAACGGCTTGACCACGTAGTCGTCGGCGCCGATCTCCAGGCCCACCACGCGGTCGATCTCTGCATCACGGGCGCTGAGGAACATCACCGGCACTTCGCTGAAACGCCGCAATTGCTTGCAGGTCTCAAAGCCGCTGATGTCTGGCAAGCCGATATCGAGGATGATCAGGTCGGCCGGCGTGGCGCGCTGATGCTCGAGCGCCGCTGCGCCAAGGCTCAACCAGGTGGTGGTGAAGCCCTCGCCCTGCAAGGCGAAAATCAGGGTGTCGGCAATCGCCGCTTCGTCTTCGACAATCAGGATATGAGGCATGGCGTCCGAGCCCGCTAGTTAAGTGGGCGAACGGTGCCCCAAGGCTGATTCGCCGTCAATCAGCAGTCGGGTTTGTCTGCCGTGAAACGCCGTGCCGGGTTCACCGCCGCACCGAATTCACGCAATGCTTTGGCGCCGATCAGCAGTGGGTAATTGAAGCTGCTGCGGTCGGTCAGGTTGACTTCGACAGTGCGCTTTACGTTGCCCAGGCACAGTTCCAGATCGACCACCGGACGCTTGGTGGGTTCGATCACCTCCTTGTCATCCTCGTCTTCTTCGGAGCGGGTCTTGATCTTGCTGATTCGCGCGACCTTGTGTTCGTAGACCTTGTTGCTCGCGCCTTTGGTGGCGAGGCGAAAACGCACCCACTCGTCGCCGTCACGGGTGAAGGTTTCGATGTCTTTGGCCGACAGGGACGCGGTCAGGGCGCCGGTGTCCATTTTGGCCTTAAGGACTTCGCCGCCGATTTCCGGCAGCGCGATGTATTCGTAACGCCCGTACAGGGTCGGCTCAGCGGCCAGGACCGGCAGGGCCACGAGGGAAAGCAGTGCAAGGAGAGATTTCACGTAGGGGGCTTCCTTGAAGAGTGGGCAGCGGGATTTTAGAACCCCTGCCTTTGAATTCGTTCGTTCTTGAAATCGCTTCGCGGGCAAGCCTCGCTCCTACAGATATGTGTCGTGCGCGATAGTGCATATGACAGGAACTCTGTAGGAGCGAGGCTTGCCCGCGAAGAGGCCAGATCAATCAATACAACAACCTGACCCATTCAAATTCGCTCAAGCATATCGCCGCAAACGTGAAACATTCGTCACCACCGATTTGGCCTGTCGCCTGAAGCTGCTTATCATGGCGCGCCCAAACGCTTTCAAGAGTTACTTATGCGCCGCCTGCTCACCGGCCGTTTCGTTACCCTGCTGCTGTTGCTTAACACCCTGGTGCTGTTCGGGCCTTTGATGGTGTTCGCCCTGCTGAAACTGCTCTTGCCCGGGCGCTTTCGCGATGATGCCTCGGCGGCGGTGATGTGGATTGCCGAAACCTGGGCCGAAATCGACAAACTGATCTTCCGACTGTGCATTCCCACCCAATGGGACATCCGCGGCGGCGATGATTTACGCCGCGACACCTCGTATCTGGTGATCGGTAACCATCAATCGTGGGTCGACATCCCGGCGCTGATCCAGACACTTAACCGGCGCACACCGTTTTTCAAATTCTTCCTCAAGAAAGAACTGATCTGGGTGCCGTTCCTGGGCCTGGCCTGGTGGGCGTTGGACTATCCGTTCATGAAGCGCTACACCAAGGCGTTTCTGGCAAAAAACCCGGAGCTGGCCGGCAAGGACCTGGAGATCACCAGAGAAGCCTGCGAGTTGTACAAGCGCCAACCAGTGACAGTGGTCAATTACCTGGAAGGCACCCGCTACACCGCGGCGAAAAGCGCCCAGCAGCAATCACCCTTCACCCACCTGCTCAAGCCCAAGGCTGGCGGCGTGGCTTTTGTGCTGGCGGCGATGGGCGAACAGCTGGATGCCATTCTCGATGTGACGGTGGTGTACCCGCAGCAGAAGATTCCAGGGTTCTGGGATTTGATCAGCGGCAATGTGCCCAGGATCATCATCGACATCCAGACACGCGAACTGGACCCGGCGCTGTGGCAAGGCGATTACGAAAACGATCCGGTGTTTCGCGAACACGTCCAGAACTGGGTCAACCAGCTCTGGATCGAGAAGGACCGGCGCATCAAGGCACTGCGCGCCGAGGGCTGACTCAGCTACCTATGCCGGTGCCGAGGCCGGTGCCCCAGATTCCGCCAAGGTTTTGCAGCAGCGAACCGGCGACGCCTTGCTGACCGAGGTATTGCAGAATCACCGGGGCAAACAGGCCGATCATGCCGGTGTCCATGCCCAGGGCACTGAACGCGTTGTTCAGGTCCTTGGTGTCCTTGACGTTACCCAGCAAACCATTGAGCAAAGGGTTCTTGTCGACACCACCGCCGAGCAGCCCACCCAGCCCTCCCAGCCCGCTCAAGCCACTGATGGCGCTGTTGCCGGCGATCTGATCGAGGCCCGGCACATTTTTGCTCAGTTCGGTGAAGTCCTGGCCGCTGAGTTGGTTCCTGGCCAGCCCCAGCATCGCACCAGCACCACCCACGGCCTGTTCCGGCGTAACGTTGAGCTGCGACCCCAGGGTAGTGAGCAAACCGGCAGCCTTGGGTAGCGCCGCCACGGCGTCATCGCTCTCGTCGCTCTCATCGTCCTCGTTACCCTGCATCGCCGTAACCGCATTGGCCGCATCGCTGAGGCTGAACTGTGCAAAGGCCGGGCTCGCGGCCAGCGTCGTCAACGAAGCAACAGCCATGAGCGATGCCAGCGCAAAACCGCGTGAAACGTTCATCCAGACATCCTCTTGTGCCATGAGAACCACCCGGCAGGGCAGCAAAACTGCCGATTTGACCGGGCATCTGCTGGCATGTTCCCCCCTGGTCGTGGAACCCCGAATCCATACGATGAATGGCACGCCCGCTCCCGCCGAACAGGCCTGTGAACAACCCGGCAGAACCTGAAAGCGCAGGCTGCGATGCTCCATAAAAAAGGGCGACATCACTGTCGCCCTTCTTCCCGTCTTGCTCCAAGCCTTACGCCGCGCTGAACAACTTGTGCGGATCGATCACAAACTTCTTCGGCACGCCCGCATCGAACTCGCCATAACCACGTGGCGCGTCATCCAGGCTGATGACTTCAACACCCACGATGTCAGCAATCTTGATGCGGTCCCACATGATCGCCTGCATCAGCTGGCGGTTGTACTTCATCACTGGCGTCTGGCCGGTGTGGAAGCTGTGGGATTTGGCCCAGCCCAGACCGAAGCGAATGCTCAGGCTGCCCATTTTCGCGGCAGCGTCCACAGCACCCGGATCTTCGGTCACGTACAGGCCAGGGATGCCGATTTTGCCCGCCACGCGAACCACGCCCATCAGCGAGTTGAGCACGGTGGCCGGAGCCTCGTGCTTCACGCCGGCATGGCCGTGACCGCGAGCTTCGAAGCCCACAGCGTCGACGGCGCAATCCACTTCTGGCTCGCCCAACAGCGCGGCGATTTGTTCGTGCAGTGGGGTGTCTGTCGACAGGTCGGCGATTTCGAAACCCTGAGCCTTGGCATGGGCCAGGCGGATCGGGTTGACGTCACCGATGATCACCACCGCAGCACCCAGCAGACGAGCGGAAGCGGCAGCTGCCAGGCCAACCGGGCCGGCGCCGGCGATGTACACGGTGCTGCCAGGGCCAACGCCGGCAGTCACTGCGCCGTGGTAACCAGTGGGCAGGATGTCGGAGAGACAGGTCAGGTCACGGATTTTTTCCATGGCCCGGTCGCGATCTGGAAGTTTCAGCAGGTTGAAGTCGGCATACGGCACAAACGCGTATTCGGCTTGGCCACCGGTCCAGTCACCCATGTCGACGTAACCATAGGCACCGCCCGGACGCGCCGGGTTAACGCTCAGGCAGACGCCAGTATGTTGCTCTTTGCACGAACGGCAACGGCCACAGGCAACGTTGAAAGGAACCGACACCAAGTCGCCGATCTGCAGGTTTTCGACACCGCTGCCCTTCTCGATCACTTCACCCGTGATCTCGTGGCCCAGCACCAGACCAGTCTGAGCGGTGGTACGCCCGCGCACCATGTGCTGATCGGAACCACAGATGTTGGTGGACACTACGCGCAGGATGACGCCGTGCTCGATCTTCCTGCCGCGCGGGTCCTGCATTTTGGGATAGTCGATTTTCTGTACTTCGACCTTGCCAGCGCCGAGATACACCACACCACGATTACCAGACATGCTTTCACCTCGCTGTTGTTTTTATGTAGCGGTCGCGTCGCCATGGAGCGGCGGCGCGTTGATTGCTCGGGTTATTGCCTGTGTGTCTTGTGTTGTTTGGGAGGGCCCCTTCGCGGGCAAGCCTCGCTCCTACAGGGATTGAAGTCGTTCCCGGTTTTTGCGAGCCACCTCAATCCTGTAGGAGCGAGGCTTGCCCGCGAAGGCGATCTAAAGAACGACCGTGCGATTGGCGTTCAAAAACACCCGTCGTTCAATGTGATAACCAACGGCCCGCGCCAGGGTCAGCCCTTCGATATCCCGCCCCTTGGCGATCAAATCTTCGGGGTAATGGCTGTGATCCACCGCCTCCACACCCTGGGCGATGATCGGGCCTTCGTCCAGGTCGTTGTTGATGTAATGCGCCGTGGCGCCGACCAGTTTCACGCCCTTGTTGTAGGCCTGGTGATAGGGCTTGGCACCCTTGAAACCCGGCAGCAGGGAGTGATGAATGTTGATCGCCTTGCCGTCGAGTTTGCGGCACAGCTCTGGCGACAGAACCTGCATGTAGCGCGCAAGAATCACCAACTCGGCGCCAGACTCTTCGATCACCTGCCAGACCTGACGCTCCTGGGACGGCTTGTCGTTCGGGTCCAGCGGAAAATGGTAGTACGGAATCTGGTGCCAATCGGCCAACGGCTTGAGGTCCGGGTGGTTGGAAACCACGGCGACCACGTCCATCGACAACTGGCCGATGCGCTGGCGGTAGAGCAAATCGTTGAGGCAGTGATCGGCCTTGGAGACCATGATCACCACTTTTGGCCGGTGGTGCGGCGGGGTCAGCTCGAAGACCATCCCGAAGGCGTCACCACGTTCCGCCAGGCCTGCGCGAAAGGCCTGCTCGTCGAAGCCATCAGGCTGACGGAACTCCACGCGAATGAAGAAACGGCCCGAGAGCCGGTCATCGAAGGAATGGTGCTCGGTGACGTAGCAGCCCTGCTCGAACAGAAAGCGGGTCACCGCATCCACGGTGCCGAGGACGCTAGGGCAGTCGGCGGTCAGAATCCATGTGTCTGGTGCGCGGCTCATAGTGCGGTGACTCCTGCTGCAACATCTGTGATCAGAGAGAACTCTGTGGCGAGGGGGCTTGCCCCCGTTCGGCGGCGAAGCCGTCGTAAACCAGTCAACTCAATCTGCCTGACAAACCGCGCTCTGAGGTTTTAGGGCCGCTTCGCAGCCCAACGGGGGCAAGCCCCCTCCCCCTCGCCACAAAAGCTCCCTTACCACAGATGGGAACGATCGTTACGCCTGAACGCTAAGGCCGTATTCGGCGGCAGCATCCTGCAACCACAACCACCAGTAATCCGAGAAGCTGCGACGAATCAGCAGTTCCCAGGTGTCTTCGGCGGTGTGGCGGATCATCAATTGCGACTTGGCGAACACCGTGCCGACAGCCTTGCCTACCGGGAAGCTGTTGGGGTGCACGTCATAGCTGGTGGACTTCATCAGCACCTGGCGTACGTTCGGGCCGCTGAGTTCGAGGATCTGCTGGCCGCCGCTGACGTTGACGATCTGGATGTGCAGGTCGCCCAGCGCTTCACGCAACTTTTTCTCGGCAGCAAATTCTTCACCGGTCGGCACGATCAGCAGCCATTCATCCGGCCCCATCCATTGCAGGCTGGTTTCGCCTTTGATCACCACGGTCAGCGCGGCGGGCAGTTCCAGGCCGAGGGCCTTGTGTACGCCGGCGGCGAACGCGGCATCGTGACCATCGCCACGGATGGTCAGGTGACCAAGGAGTTTTTTCTCACGCACGATCACGCCGGCGTTCTTGCGACCCTTGCCCACCAGGCTGGCGAGGTCGGCATGATGCAGCGACGACTCGGCCTTGGCCCCGGTGGTTGGGCGTTGTTGGTAAACATTGGCTGCGGTCATAAAGCACCTGTCTTGAATTCTGTTGATTCTGGCCCTTGTGGTGGCTGTTCTGTCGCCATCGCGAGCAGGCTCGCTCCCACAAGGGTTACGCGATCTCCTGTGGGAGCGAGCCTGCTCGCGATGCAGACAACGCGGTGCAGCGCCCAGCCCACAGGACCTGAGGCCATTAAACGTTCTGGCGATCGCCTTTCGGATCGAAGAACACCGAAGAAACGATTTCCGCCTCGATCACGCTGCCGTCGGCCAGCGGTGCGAACACCCGCTCACCCATGCGCTTCAAGCCGCCCTTGACCACACCCATGGCAAACGAATAGCCCAAGGAGTTGTGCAGGTAACTGGAAGTCACGTGACCGACCATGGTCATCGGGATGGTTTGCTTGGTGTTGAACACCAGTTGCGCCCCTTCCGGCAGCCACTTGGTCGGATCGATCGGCTTCAAACCGACCAACTGCTTGCGCTGATCACGCACACAATCTTCGCGGTTCATGCCACGCCAGCCGATCCACGAGAACGGTTTGGTGCGACCGACACACCAGCCCATGTTCAGGTCGTCCGGGGTCATCGAGCTGTCAGTGTCCTGACCGACGATGATGAAGCCCTTCTCTGCCCGCAGTACGTGCATGGTTTCGGTGCCGTACGGGGTCAGGTTGTACTGCTTGCCGGCCTCGACGATTTTTTCCAGCACGCCCATGGCGTAGTCGGCCTGCACGTTGACTTCGTACGACAGCTCACCGGTAAACGAAATCCGGAACACCCGCGCCGGCACACCACCGACCAGACCTTCTTTCCAGGTCATGAACGGGAAGGCTTCGTTGCTCAAGTCGATGTCGGTGACTTCGCTGAGCAGCTTGCGGCTGTTCGGCCCCGACAGGGTCATGGTCGCCCAGTGATCCGTCACGGAAGTGAAGTACACCTTCAGCTCTGGCCATTCGGTCTGGTGGTAGATTTCCAGCCATTGCAGCACGCGTGCAGCGCCGCCGGTGGTGGTGGTCATCACGAAATGGTTGTCGGCCAGGCATGCAGTCACGCCGTCGTCGAACACCATGCCGTCTTCTTTACACATCAGGCCGTAACGGGCCTTGCCCACGTCGAGCTTGGTCCAGGCGTTGGTGTAGATGCGATTGAGGAACTCGCGCGAATCCGGGCCCTGGATGTCGATCTTGCCCAGGGTCGAAGCGTCCAGCAGGCCGACGCTGTCGCGCACCGCTTTGCATTCGCGTTTTACCGCGGCGTGCAGGTCTTCACCGTTTTTCGGGAAGTACCATGGACGCTTCCACTGACCGACGTCTTCGAATTCAGCACCGTTTTTCACGTGCCAGTGATGCAGCGCGGTGAAACGAACCGGCTCGAAGATGTGCCCACAGTGACGACCGGCCACGGCGCCGAAAGTCACCGGCGTGTAGTTCGGGCGGAACATGGTGGTGCCCATCTGCGGGATGGTCACGTTCAACGAACGGGCGGCAATGGCCAGGCCGTTGACGTTGCCGAGCTTGCCCTGGTCAGTACCAAAACCCAGAGCGGTGTAGCGCTTGACGTGCTCGACCGACTCGAAGCCTTCGCGGGTCGCCAGTTCGATGGCGGCAGCGGTGACGTCGTTCTGCAGGTCGACGAATTGCTTCGGCGCACGGGCAGTGGCTTTTTCGTGAGGCACCTGGAACAGCGCCAGAGTCGGCTCTTCCAGACGGCTCAAGGCTTTGGGCAACACGCCTTCGACCTTGCCGAAACCGGCTTCGCTGGCGGCGCGAGCACCACCTTCAAAACCATCGGCCAGCGAATCGCCGAGGCCGTAGACGCCGTTGATGCCACCGACGCACACGCGTTTTTGCGGTGCTTCGCCCGGTACGAAACCGAGGATGTCTTCACGCCAGATCGGCTTGCCGCCCAAGTGCGATGCCAAGTGAACCACCGGGCTGTAACCGCCGGAACTGGCAACCAGGTCGCAATCAAGCCACTCGCCCGGGCTGGTCACGGTGTGTGCTTTTACATCAATCGCGGCAACGCGAGCGGCGGTGACGTGCTTGCTGCCACGGGCCTCGATCACGGCGCTGCCGGTCAGGATGCGGATGCCTTTGGCGCGTGCCTCTTCCACCAGCGCACCACGCGGGTTGCTGCGGGCATCGGCGATCGCGACCACTTGCAGGCTGGCGTCGAGCCAATCCAGCGCTACGCGGTAGGCGTGGTCGTTGTTGGTCGACAGCACGAGCTTCTTGCCCGGTGCCACGCCGTAACGACGAACATAAGTCGACACAGCGCCGGCGAGCATGTTGCCCGGCACGTCGTTGTTGCCGTAAACCAGTGGACGCTCGTGAGTACCGGTCGCCAGCACTACACGCTTGGCGCGAACCCGGTGGATGCGCTGACGCACCTGGCCAATCGGGGCACGGTCACCGAGGTGATCGGTGAGGCGCTCGTGAATGGTCAGGAAGTTATGGTCGTGGTAACCGTTGACCGTGGCGCGCGGCAACAGCAGCACGTCCGGGGTGTTTTTCAGCTCGGCGATGACGCTGGCGACCCACTCGGTGGCAGGCTTGCCGTCGAGGCTTTCGCGGGAATCAAGCAGGCTACCGCCGAACTCTTCCTGCTCATCGGCCAGGATCACACGCGCACCGCTGCGGGCAGCCGCCAGTGCAGCCGCCAGACCCGCAGGGCCGGCGCCGACGATCAGCACGTCGCAGTGCTGGTTCATGTAGTCGTAGGTGTCCGGATCGTTCTCGGTCGGCGAGCGGCCAAGGCCGGCAGCCTTACGGATGTACTTCTCGTAGGTCATCCAGAACGATTGCGGGTACATGAAGGTTTTGTAGTAGAAGCCCGGCGGCATCAGCTTGCCGCCGACCTTGCCGAGAATCCCCATCATGTCGTTGTTCACGCTCGGCCAGCCGTTGGTGCTGGTGGCGACCAGGCCTTGATACAGCGCTTGTTGCGTGGCGCGCACGTTCGGGATCTGCGTGGCTTCGGTCGCACCGATCTGCAGCACGGCGTTCGGCTCTTCGGCACCGGCGGCGAAGATGCCACGCGGACGCGAGTACTTGAAGCTGCGGCCGATGATGTCGACACCGTTGGCCAGCAAGGCTGCAGCCAGAGAGTCGCCTTCAAAGCCTTTGTAGACCTGGCCGTTGAAGGTGAAGCTCAACACTTTGTTGCGGTCGATCCGTCCGCCGTTGGACAGGCGATTGATCTGGCTCATACCTTCTCTCCCAGAGCCGTGGCGGCCGCTTTCGGGCTGTCGGTCTTGTCGGTGAACTGCGGCTTGGCGCCGATCTTGTAGGTTTCGAGAATCTCGTAGGTCACGGTGTCACGGGTGACGTTGAAGTACTGACGGCAACCGGCGACGTGATCCCACAGCTCGTGGTGCAGACCGCGAGGGTTGTCGCGGAAGAACATGTAGTCGCCCCACTCCTCGTCGGTGCAGCTGTTCGGGTCCAGTGGACGCGGGATGTGCGCCTGGCCGGATGCATGGAATTCCTCTTCGGAGCGCAGTTCGCCACAGTGAGGACAGAAGATATGCAACATAGGGATTTCTCCTGTTAGTGGGCGACTGCTGCAGCGCCGTGTTCGTCGATCAACGCACCGCTATGGAAACGGTCGATGGAGAAAGGTGCAGCCAATGGGTGCATTTCACCCTTGGCCAGACTCGCGGCAAACACGTTGCCCGAGCCAGGTGTTGCCTTGAAGCCACCGGTGCCCCAACCGCAGTTGAAGAACATGTTCGGTACCGGGGTTTTCGAGATGATCGGGCATGCGTCCGGCGTGGTGTCGACGATGCCGCCCCACTGACGGTTCATGCGTACGCGAGACAACACCGGGAACATCTCGACGATGGCCTGGATGGTGTGCTCGATCACCGGGTACGAACCACGCTGGCCGTAGCCGTTGTAGCCGTCGATACCGGCGCCGATCACCAGGTCGCCCTTGTCGGACTGGCTGATGTAACCGTGTACGGCGTTGGACATGATCACGCTGTCGATAATCGGCTTGATCGGCTCGGACACCAGCGCTTGCAGCGGGTGCGATTCGATCGGCAGACGGAAACCGGCGAGCTTGGCCATGTGCCCGGAGTTACCGGCGGTGACCACACCGACGCGCTTGGCGCCGATGAAGCCCTTGTTGGTTTCAACACCGATGCACACACCGTTTTCCTTGCGGAAGCCGATCACTTCGGTTTGTTGAATCAGGTCCACGCCAAGTGCGTCGGCGGCACGGGCAAAGCCCCACGCCACGGCATCGTGACGGGCCACGCCGCCGCGACGCTGGACGGTTGCGCCCATCACCGGGTAGCGAGTGTTCTTGGAGCAGTCGAGGTACGGAATCTCGTCGGCTACCTGTTTGGCATCGAGCAGTTCGCCGTCCACGCCGTTGAGGCGGTTGGCGCTGACCCGACGCTCGGAATCACGAATGTCTTGAAGCGTGTGGCACAAGTTGTAAACGCCACGCTGGGAGAACATCACGTTGTAGTTCAGGTCCTGGGACAGGCCTTCCCACAATTTCATGGCGTGTTCGTACAGGTGCGCCGACTCGTCCCACAGGTAGTTGGAGCGAACGATGGTGGTGTTGCGCGCGGTGTTACCGCCGCCCAGCCAGCCTTTCTCGACCACGGCCACGTTGGTGATGCCGTGTTCCTTGGCCAGGTAGTAGGCGGTCGCCAGACCATGCCCGCCACCGCCGACGATGACCACGTCATAGACCTTTTTCGGGGTCGGCGTGCGCCACATCTTCTGCCAGTTTTCATGATGGCTGAGGGAGTGTTTGAAGAGGCCGAAGCCCGAATAGCGTTGCATAGTCATTTACTCCAAAACCGCGCTCAGCGATAAACCGGGAAGTCCGCGCACAGGGCTGCCACTTGCTGCGCAACATTGGCCTCGACATCGGCGTCGCCGAGGTTGTCGAGGATGTCGCAGATCCAGCCGGCCAGTTCAACGCACTGGGTAACCTTGAAGCCGCGAGTGGTCACCGCCGGGGTGCCGATACGCAGGCCGGAGGTCACGAACGGCGACTGTGGATCGTTCGGGACAGCGTTCTTGTTGACGGTGATGTGGGCGCGACCGAGTGCTGCATCCGCCTCTTTGCCGGTAAGGCCCTGACGGATCAGGCTGACCAGGAACAGGTGGTTATCGGTACCGCCGGACACTACATCGTAGCCGCGTTTGATAAATACGCCGGCCATGGCCTGGGCGTTGTCGATCACTTGTTGCTGGTAAGCCTTGAAGCCAGGCTCCAGCGCTTCCTTGAAGCACACGGCTTTACCGGCGATGACGTGCATCAGCGGGCCGCCCTGAGCGCCGGGGAACACGGCAGCGTTGAGCTTCTTCTCGATTTCTTCGTTGGCCTTACACAGGATCAGGCCGCCACGCGGACCGCGCAGGGTCTTGTGGGTGGTGGTGGTGACCACGTCGGCGTAAGGCAGAGGGTTGGGGTACAGGCCGGCAGCGACCAGACCGGCAACGTGGGCCATGTCGACGAACAGCAGCGCACCGACCTTGTCGGCGATCTGACGGAAGCGCGGGAAGTCCAGGGTCTTGGAGTAGGCAGAGAAGCCGGCAACGATCATCTTCGGCTTGCACTCGACGGCCAGGCGCTCGACTTCGTCGTAATCGATCAGGCCGGTCTTGGTGTCGATGCCGTACTGCACGGCGTTGTACAGCTTGCCCGAGGACGATACTTTGGCGCCGTGAGTCAGGTGGCCGCCGTGGGCCAGGCTCATGCCGAGGATGGTGTCGCCGGCTTGCAGCAGGGCCAGGTACACGGCGCTGTTGGCCGAAGAGCCGGAGTGCGGCTGAACGTTGGCATAGTCGGCACCGAACAATTGCTTGGCGCGTTCGATGGCCAGGGCTTCGACCTTGTCGACGTGCTCGCAGCCACCGTAGTAGCGCTTGCCCGGATAGCCTTCAGCGTATTTGTTGGTCAGGCCGCTGCCTTGCGCTTCCATCACGCGCTTGCTGGTGTAGTTCTCTGACGCGATCAGCTCGATGTGATCTTCCTGGCGTTGCTCCTCGGCATTCATCGCCGCCAGCAGTGCATCGTCGTAACCCTTGATCTGGTCTTGCTTGCTGAACATCGCGTCTCTCCCAGCGGCATCTATGCGCCATTCGTCTCGGTAAGGCACTGGCGTTACGGCAGTGCCCTTTGGATGCGATGGTATGACCGGCGCAGACAGGTCAAATGCCTATGGACGCCACGCAAAGGTGCGTTTACGACATGGCGAGAAATGGCATGCCGAACACAATCTTCGAACCAGCGAAGATCCCCTGTGGGAGCGAGCCTGCTCGCGATAGCGGCCTCACATTCAACATTGATGCCGCCTGAGCTGCCGTAATCGCGAGCAGGCTCGCTCCCACAGGGTCAGGCGATGAGTTGGCGCAAGGCCAGAAGCCCGAGGAAATGCGCGGGATAGAGCGCATACGCCCAACGGCGCATCGGTGGTGGTTGAACGCCTTGGGCATGTCGCAATAGCAACATCCCCAGCAGTGGCGCAATCAGACAAACGGCAGCGCCGAGGATCGCCGCACCGCTGCCGAGCCGGGCGGCGTAATACAGCACTTGCCATTGATTGGCCGCCAGGCAGACCAGCCCCGGCAGCAGGCTGAAATACCAGGGACGCCTGATCACCAGCAACATCGCCAGCGGCAACAACACGCCGAAGAATCCGAACATCAGTCGCTCCGGGAACAGCGCCGCCAGCAACAAGGCACCCGCCGCCAATAGCCGCGGCTGAAGCAGCTTGTGCTGCCAGCCACGGGCGACCAACAAACCCAGAACCAACGTGGGCAACACGTTCAAGGTGTTGTGATCAGGAATGTACATCCGGTAGGGAATTTCGCTCAGAGCGCTAAACAGCGATAACCAACCGAGGTAGCGCCATTGGCCGTCGGTCGTTACTGCCTGTGCCCGCGACAGATTTGCCGCCATAGCCAAACAAAACCACGGGAACGCCAATCTACCCGGCACATACAGCAGATCGATGGAGTAACCGATATATCGCAGGTGATCGAGCACCATGCTCAGCAGCGCCAGCCACTTGAGCAGATCCAGCGCCCCATCCCGTTGAGTCATGTGCATAATTGCCCGTCAACCGTGTATTTTTCTGACAGCAACATCCCGTGTGCTCCCCGGACGATCTTCGGTAAAGTGCGCACCATCATTGACCACGAAGCTCTTCACCATAAGAGCCTCGATCACGGAAGCCGGCCATGACCGATAAGAGCCAACAATTCGCCAGCGACAACTATTCCGGTATCTGCCCTGAAGCCTGGGCTGCCATGGAACAGGCCAACCACGGCCACCAGCGCGCTTACGGCGACGATGAGTGGACCGCACGCGCGTCCGATCAATTCCGCAAACTGTTCGAAACCGACTGCGAAGTGTTCTTCGCCTTCAACGGCACCGCGGCCAACTCGTTGGCCCTGTCATCGCTGTGCCAGAGTTACCACAGCGTGATCTGCTCGGAAACCGCCCACGTCGAAACCGACGAATGCGGCGCGCCGGAGTTTTTCTCCAACGGCTCCAAGCTGCTCATCGCCCGCACCGAAAACGGCAAGCTGACGCCGGAGTCGATCCGCGAAATCGCCCTCAAGCGCCAGGACATTCACTACCCCAAACCCCGCGTAGTGACCCTGACCCAGGCCACCGAAGTCGGCAGCGTATACACCCCGGAAGAAATCCGCGCCATCAGTGTCACCTGCAAAGAACTGGGCCTGAACCTGCACATGGACGGCGCACGCTTCTCCAATGCTTGCGCATTTCTTGGCTGCTCACCAGCAGACCTGACCTGGAAGGCCGGGGTCGATGTCTTGTGCTTCGGCGGCACGAAAAACGGCATGGCGGTGGGCGAAGCGATTCTGTTCTTCAACCACAAGCTGGCCGAAGATTTCGACTACCGCTGCAAACAGGCCGGGCAACTGGCGTCGAAGATGCGCTTCCTCTCGGCGCCGTGGGTCGGAATCCTGGAAAACGACGCCTGGCTCAAATACGCCCGCCACGCCAATCACTGCGCACAGTTGCTGGCTGAACTGGTGAGCGATATTCCTGGCGTGGAACTGATGTTCCCGGTGCAGGCCAACGGCGTGTTCCTGCAACTCTCGGAACCAGCCATCGCGGCACTGACGGCCAAGGGCTGGCGCTTCTACACCTTCATCGGCAACGGCGGCGCACGGTTCATGTGCTCGTGGGACACCGAAGAAGAGCGCGTGCGCGAATTGGCGACGGATATTCGGCACGTGATGTCGGCCTGAAGCCCCACCAGGTTTTTGTGGCGAGGGGGCTTGCCCCCGTTCGGCTGCGCAGCAGTCGTGAAACCAGCCAACGCGGTCTGCCTGACAGACCGCACTCTCAGGATTAAGGGCTGCTACGCAACCCAACGGGGGCAAGCCCCCTCGCCACAGGCTTGCACGCGCCCCCTTCCTCCTGCGCCAGTGACTTGGTCTACATTGTTTGTCGAGCCTCCGCTCAGATAACAACAATCAGGAGCGTATGCATGTCACTACAAGGCAAAACCCTGTTCATCACCGGCGCCAGCCGTGGCATCGGGCGTGAGATTGCGCTGCGGGCAGCAAAGGACGGGGCCAACATCGTGATTGCCGCCAAAAGCGCCACCCCTCACCCCAAACTGCCCGGCACCATCTTCAGCGTGGCGGCGGAAGTCGAAGCCGCGGGCGGCAAGGCGTTGGCCTTGCAGGTGGATGTACGTGAAGAGGATGCCGTACGTGAGGCGCTGGCCCGGGCCAACGAGCATTTCGGCAGTATCGATGCACTGGTCAACAACGCCGGGGCGATCAAGCTGACAGGCGTACAGCACCTCGAACTCAAGCGCTTCGACCTGATGCACCAGATCAACACCCGTGCCGTGCTGCTGTGCAGCCAGGCCGCGCTGCCCTACCTGAAGAAGTCCAACGGCCACATCCTCAACCTGTCCCCGCCGCTGAACCTCGCCACCAAGTGGTTCGCCCAGTACAGCCCCTATACCGTCACCAAGTACGGCATGAGCATGCTGACGTTAGGCATGAGCGAGGAATTCGCCTCCTACGGCATCAGCGTCAATTCCCTGTGGCCGCAGACCATGATCGCCACGGCGGCCATCGAGTTTCAGCTGGGGTCACGCGAATCGTTCAAACATGCGCGCACGCCGGCAATTATGGCGGATGCGGCTTACGCGATTCTGAGCAGCAGTGGTCGCAGCATTACCGGTCGGTTGCTGATTGATGAGGAGATTTTGCGGGAGCATGGCGTGACCGAATTCGATCATTACCGCTTTGAGCCCGACACCAAAGACAAGCTGATGCCAGACCTGTTTGTGGACTGAAATACCAACCATTGTGGGAGCGAGCCTGCTCGCGATGAGGCCGGAACATTCAACATTGATATTGACTGATCCACCGCTATCGCGAGCAGGCTCGCTCCCACAGGTTCAGAACTCGATCCGCACGTCGCCCTTCGGCACGCTGCAGCACGACAGGATGTACCCTTCGGCCTCGTCTTCCTCGGTAATCCCGCCGTTGTGGTCCATTTCGACCTCGCCCCCCAGCTTCATCACCTTGCAGGTCCCGCAAATCCCCATCCCGCAGGCTTTCGGAATCAGCAAGCCAAGCTTGGCCGCCGCCGCATGCACGGTCTCCCCTGGCGCCACGCGAATGCTTTTGCCGGACGCGGTGAATTCCACCTGATGCAGATCCGCCGCGTCGACTTCCGGAGCGTCTGCCGCTTGTTCGGCTTGTTCCACCGCGTCGGCACGGGCTTCCGGCGGCGTCGCGCCGAAGGATTCCTCGTGATAACGCTTCATGTCGAAACCCGCCGCCTCAAGCATGCGCTTGACCGCATTCATGTACGGGGTCGGGCCGCAGCAGAAGACTTCACGCTCAAGGAAGTCCGGCGCCATCAGTTCGAGCATCTTGTGGTTCAGGTAACCGCGATAACCAGCCCACGGCTCGCCCAGACCATGTTTCTCGCAAATCAGGTGCAGGCTGAAGTTGTCGATCCGCGACGCCATGTGTTCCAGCTCGCGGTGATAAATGATGTCTTTCGGTGAGCGGGCGCTGTGGATAAACACCATGTCGACATTGCCGTTGGTGTCATAGAACCAACGGGCCATGGACATGCACGGCGTAATACCGACGCCGCCGCTGAGGTAGAGCACTTTCGGCGCGGGGAAGTCCATGGCGTTGAACAGCCCGACCGGCCCGTGCACCGCCAGCTCCTGGCCTTCATGCAGGGTGTCGTGCAGCCAGTTGGACACCTTGCCCCCCGGCACACGCTTGATGGTCACCGAAAAGCTGTACGGCACCGACGGCGAGCTGGAAATGGTGTAGGAGCGCATGATCGGCACGCCGTCGATTTCCAGCTCCAGGGTGACGAACTGCCCGGGCTTGAAGAAGAACAGGATCGGCTGGTCGGCCATGAAGCAGAAGGTGCGCACATCCCAGGTTTCCTGGATGACTTTGACGCAACGGACAATGTGTCGACCATTGGCCCAGGTCTGGGTGGTTACCGGATTCAGGAAGCTGTTGGACATGCTGTTCTCCACCGCCGATGGTCGGCCTTATGTTGGCGATTCTGCGTAACGTGCGAACCACCCATTTACCTATCTGCGACATTCACATACTTATCGCGACCAGCCCGCATCTACCGGGGGTTGCGCGTCGGGAACAGATTGGGCCATGTCGCCCATGGATAAGGTTCTGGCTAGCGCCGGCCCCACACTCGCTCCATACCAAGACACAACCTTTACACCTTGCGTAGCAAACCTGATTAGCCACTTTCGCCGGCCACACAGAATGGCCTTGAGGATTAAATGATGGACGTCACCACTACCCTGAGCCTGGGCGATCCACTGGAACCCGCACGCAAGGCCACCGCGCAGATGCTGCAAGAGCGCGAGCGCACTTTCTCGCTGCCGCAGCCGTTTTACTCTGACGAGCGGCTGTTTGATATCGACATGCAGGAAATCTTCCAGAAAGAGTGGTTGATCGCCGGCATGACCTGCGAGATCCCGACCAAGGGCAACTACCTGACCCTGCAAGTCGGCAAGAACCCGATCATCGTGATTCGTGGTGCCGACGGCGTGGTCCATGCGTTCCACAACGTCTGCCGTCACCGTGGTTCACGGCTGTGCACCAGCGAAAAAGGCAAAGTCGCCAAACTGGTCTGCCACTACCACCAGTGGACGTACGAGCTGGACGGTCGCCTGCTGTTCGCCGGTACCGAAATGGGCGCCGACTTCGACATGAAGCAGTACGGCCTCAAGCCGGTGAATGTGAAAACCGCTGGCGGTTACATCTTCATCAGCCTGTCGGAGAACCCGCCGGCCATTGATGACTTCCTGTCGACGCTGAACCATTACATGGAACCGTACGACATGGAGAACACCAAGGTGGCGATTACCACCACCTTGATGGAAAAAGCCAACTGGAAACTGGTGCTGGAAAACAACCGTGAGTGCTACCACTGCAACGCGTCGCACCCGGAACTGTTGAAAACCCTGCTGGAATGGGACGACGTCACCGACCCGCGTGCCGATCAGGCCTTCAAGGACCACGTAGCTGCCTCCGCCGCAGCCTGGGAAGCAGAGAAGATCCCTTACGCCCACGCCAGTTTCGGCCTGCGTAACCGCATCGTGCGCATGCCGCTGCTCAAGGGCACCGTGTCGATGACCATGGACGGCAAACAGGGCTGCGCCAAACTCATGGGCCGCATCAAGAACCCGGACCTGGGTTCGATGCGCATCCTGCACCTGCCGCACTCGTGGAACCACTGCATGGGCGACCACATCATCGTGTTCACCGTGTGGCCGATCAGCGCTCAGGAAACCATGGTCACCACCAAGTGGATCGTGCACAAGGACGCGGTCGAAGGCGTGGACTACGACGTGGAGCGCATGCGCCAGGTCTGGGATGCGACCAACGACCAGGACCGTCGCCTGGCCGAAGAAAACCAGCGCGGGATCAACTCCACCGCGTACCAGCCAGGGCCTTACTCCAAGACCTATGAGTTTGGCGTGGTGAACTTTGTGGATTGGTACAGCGAGCGGTTGCTGAACAACCTTGGGGCCGAGCCTGCGCCGTACCTCAAAGGTGTGCCGGTTCAAGGCTAAGAGCAAAAGCATCGCGAGCAGGCTCGCTCCCACACTGGATCTATATGCACTGAAGATCCCTTGTGGGAGCGAGCCTGCTCGCGATGACGGCCTACCCGTCACCACAAATCAATGGGCTGACGAAGACCACCGCACCGACCCATCCTCCCCAATAAACGTCTCTTCGATGTTTTCCCCCACCAGCCTCACTTTCACATAACCGTTCAGCACCCGATCCGGGTACGCCTCATCCCGCGCATTTTGCGTTTCCGACCACAGCACCCGCGCATGCCCGTTCAGCTCGCTGGCATTGCCGTAGGGAATCGCCCCATGCCCGGCGCAGCGTGCATGCAACCCGCCTTGAGCGGCGTAGCAAATGCCGTTGTGCAAATGCCCCCAATACCAATAATCCGGCTCGCGGCCCAAGGCGTCGCACACCGGTTGATACAGCGCCGTCTTGTTGTGCCCGGTAATGTCGAAACCCTGGTGATGACTGAGCACCATGATCTTCTTGCGCTGGGGCAAGTCTTTCATCCAGTCGATCTGCTGCTTGTTCAGTGCACCGTCCATGTACAGGTTGATCGCATCCGAGGCGTAAGCCGTGTCGAGCCCGATCACCAGCCAGTCATCGTTGTACAACGCAAAATAACTGGTGCCCTGCTGCGTCGGGAAACGCTTGGCCAGTTCCTTGAAGTAGCCATGGGCGCCGCTGTACATCTCGTGATTGGAGTTGAGGGTGAACGAGCCGTGCTTGCCCATGGGCCAGCCGACCATGTCGACGTCTTCCTGAGAGCGGGTGCCGGCGTAGTACACGTCCCCCAGGTGAATGGTGAAATCAGCCTGGGCCAGTTGCATCTGGTTGGCGACTGAGACCGCCGGGGCGTGGCTATCGAACGGCCCGGTGCCCCAGTCACCGGCAATGGCCAGGGTCACATCACTGTCCATGCGCATCAACGCCGGGGTGGTGGCGAACGGCGCGTGATGCCGCAGGTTCTCGATCCACTTGAGCAATGCCTCGCTCCACAACAGATCCAGCAGCTCCCATTTGCGACAACCGAGCAGGCTGCCGTCCTTGAGCACGCGGGTTTGCAGTTCGTCTACCGATTGCGGCAAGGGGCTGGCGTTGCCGATGTGCAGGATCGACAAGCCATGGGCCAACTCCCACGGCACACTCGGCTGATCGTCGGGCACATCGCCGTGCTTGAGCACGTATTGCGCCTGATCGTGCCCCCGCTGCAGCAGCGCGACAATGGCCTGGTACTCCTCCGGCTCAAGCTCGCTGACGAGCTTTTTCCAGGCCATTTCCAATCGGGTGAACAAGCCATGTACGCGTAGCTTGACCTTGTCGTACTCGTGTTCCCAATGACTGACCAATGACATGTCGCTTTCCTCCATCCGTAGTGGAATCACAGGGTTTTCATGAACTCGATGAGCGCCCGCTTATCGAGTTCCGACAGCTGCGTACCGTACAGGTGGCCGCCGTTGTGGTTGCCCTCCAGACGGGTGTCGTATTTGAAGTCCGCCGAGGCCTTCATCTGCTGGCCACTGGTGACGAAACCGACCTTGTCCTGGTCGTACACATCGGAGCCGGTGAAGAACACCAGCGGCCTTTTTTCCGGTGGCTGCAGCAAGTCCCACAGGGTCGGTACCGAACCGTTGTGCAAGTACGGCGCGCGCAACCAGACGCCGTCGGTGGGCGTGTTGCTGTAGCTCTGGGTCTTGCGATAGGCGCCAAAGTCGAACGGCGATTTCTTGAAGCCATGGAAAGCCGTCACTAAACCATTGGTGAACGAGTTCAGCCGATGGGGATCGGTGCCCAGTTCATCAATGCTGGTGGTGACCTGACCGGTGTCGGTGCGGCCGAAATCATGGCAACCGGCGCAGTTGTTTTCCCAGACCGGTCTGCCCCGCGCGACTTTGGCCTGATCCAGCGCGAACGGCCATGCCGGCGCCTTGTGGCCCAGCAACCAGTTGGTCACCCGGTTGAAACTGTCCGGCAACACTGACTCCGGCGTCGCGCCCACGGCCATGGCTGCCGCGTAGTTGCGCTCATGAATGTCGTTGTTGTTGCCGTCCCAGTGCAGGTACAGCGACTCCCGAGGCTTCTGGTTCCAGACTTGCGGCAAGTCGACGGTGCCGATGGTCGAGTCATCCGGGAAGCCGAATACCACCATTTTCGTCGGGTTGAAGGTGTCGGTGCGCCCCGGCCCTTGCGGTGCGCGCAGGCGTTGCCAGGCATAGGCCTGCTTCTGCTTGACCAGCGCACTCGTGGCCATCGGAATGATCACGTAGCGGTTGTACAACCGCTCGAAGAACCCGAGCTGGAACTTGCTGTTGATCGCCGTCATCACCGCGTCGGGGGTGAATTTCGGGTCGCTGGCGCAATTGTAGGCGAACCACTGGAAGGCCTGCAGTTGCAGGGTATTGGCCGGCGCGGTGGCCACCGGGATGGCGACGTCGCTGCTATTGGCGCGGTAGGAACCGGTGTGGCACAGGGCGCAGTTGGGCTCCACGGTCGGGTAGCCGATCTGCCGCTTGGCCATGCCGATCGGCAGGTCCTTGCCGTTCTCGTAGAGGAAACCGAAGACTTCATAGCCGCCGGGTTTCGGCAGTTTATCCGGGCACATCTGCGGCAATACGGCGAACAGGTAATAGGGAATCCGCGCCTCGATGCCCAGACCGATGGCGCCGTACTTGTAGTGGTCCTCATCGGAGGCGTATTGCTCCGCCGGCACCACCCGCAGCATCTGGTACCAGGTTTCGTAGCCGATAAACCCCAGCGCCAGCACCACGACCAGCGTGGCGACCTTGAAGCTGTGCCGCTGCCAGCGTCGCGCCCACGCTGCCTGCCACTCAAGCCAGCCATCGCGAAGCAACGCCAAGGGCCGATTGGCCGGCGCGCTGCCCAGGTACAGCAGAATCCCGAGGATCAGGAACATGCTCAGATCACCCAGCAGCATCGGCACAAACACTTGAGCCTGGTTGCTGGTGTTGATCAGGTAGATCCAGAACGCCACGGCGACCATTCGCGACAACACGCACAGCCACGAATGCACGACGTATCGTGGCGCGTTGAAGCCTGACGGCATGTAAAACAGGCTGATCCCCACCAGCAACATGCCGGCGTTTTCCAGCCACGGATCGGAGAGTTGCGGTGGCATCCCGAGCATCGAGGTCAGCAACGCCGGCGCGAACAGCGCCGGAATCGCGAAGACCATGTTCATCACGATGCCTATCCAGATGAAGCGTTGAAACCAGCGGATGTAACTGTCCATGGCATCCATTTCCTTGTGCATGACCACGAGGTGTAGCGCCTGATAGATCGTCTTCGCGGGCAAGCCTCGCTCCTACAGGTTTCGCGCTGCTTTTGTAGGAGCGAGGCTTGCCCGCGAAGAATCCAACTCGGTCGAACGACTAGCCGAGGGCCGTTTTCTCCAGGTGTTGCAGGATGATCGGGTACACATCGACCACTGCATTCTTGCCGAACATGCAGTCGATATGCCCATAACCCGGCACCACATGCCGGCTGTAGCGCTCCGGTCCATGGGCTTTGCACACGCGCTCATAAGTCTTGAGCGTGCTTTCCGGCAGGTAGCACTGGTTGTCTTCGCCGCTGATAAAGCAGATCGGCATGGTCAGCCGGTCGAAGTGCGGCATGTAGACGTCCTGGCCCTTGAAGTCCACCAGATGGCCTTTGCGCAGGATCAGCGCCAAGTGCTCGAAGGTCTGCATGTTCGATTCGCCGAACAGCTCATGCAGGTTGTCATGCAGGGTCTCGTTGAGCGTGTCGTGGCGGTACAGCGACGCATACATGAAGGTGATGCGATGGCATACCGGGTTGGTGCAGTAGCCCTGGGCCTCAATGCGGGCGTAGACGTTGAGGGCCTTGTCGTAGAGTTTGTTGAACCAGCTCTCCTTATTGTCGGCATACGCGGTGAGGGATTTGATGCCGATGGCGTCGAGCATCCCCGGAAGGTGCAGGCCGGCCTTGAGCCCCGTTGCCGTGGCGACCACCGTATCCGCGGCGATCTGCGAACACACCACCGAACGCACGCCCTGCAACCCGGCCAGCAGCGACATGAAGAAAGTCGTCGCGCCGTAGCAATGCACCACGCATTGCACATCCGGCGCCTTGGTTGCCTGCTGGATCTGCGCGATGGCAGCCTTGAAGTCGTACTGCGCAATCTGATCGCCGTTCCATTCGTGCTTGCTGGCCGGTATCAGAATGCTGACCCGGAAATCCAGCAGCCAGACGTCGTACTCGTGCTTGCACAAGAACTCCAGAAGGTTGGTCTGGATGGTGTCGGTGGAGAAAATATTCGAACCCACGCCCAAGCCATGCACCAGCATCACCGGCCCTTTGCTGCCGCCCTGATAGCGGGTCAGGCGTAGCTGAACGCTGTCTTCGGTCTGGAAGAACTGCACGCTCGGGATTGGCGCATCCAATGGGCGTTTCTGCCGCGGCGGTGCATCGGGGTTGAAGTAGATGTCGCCAGCGAACACGCCGCCGTAGCTTTCCCACAAGATGCCGGCGAAGAACTTGCCGAACCGCGCCAACCCTTCGATGCGCTCGCGTTCGTTGCGCGCGTTAAGCACCTTCATGGTGGTCATCTGCTTGGCAAAATCGGCCGGTTGAATGTGCATCACACCCGAACCAATCACCTCACCGGTTTTGTCCGGCCCGCGATACAGCGTCACATAGAGGGTGCTGGTGTCGTGCCAGACGTTCAGCACGCCATTGTCTTCGGGCACGGTCTTGAACGCACTGAAGTAATAATCGCTGCCGTCCTCGGCGGTCAGTTTCATGTCGTAATTCATGTGCCGCACGCCGACCTGTTCCTGATATTCCTCGAACAGGTTGAACACGCCATTGCTGGCGGTCAGCGGTTCCGGCGACAGCCCCGGCGCATTCAACGTGCCGACCAGCGTCGCAGCGTGCTCCGGCTCCTTGATCATGCGGTTGAGATCGTTGGCGGTGATGGTCAGGGTGAACTCGATCGGCGAGTTATCCGACTCGCCACGTTTGGCCGCCGCTTCGTAGAGCTTGAGATCTGTGCCTTGAGGCTGAGTGAAGTCTTTGGAGAAATAGCCCTTCATGGTTTCGGTGAACTGCACGCCGAGGGTCGGCGGCGCTACCTGTTTGCGCGGTGCCGAAGGCAGCGTGTAGTCGATGTGCCAACCACGATCGGCCGCCAGCAGGCCCATGTTGCGCTCGCTCACGGCGGAGATGGTCAGCAGCGGATTGACCGCCAGGGAGGTCGGAATCACCGCGCCGTCGGTCACGTACAACCCGGCATAGACATTGGTGCCACTGGCGCTGCTGAATACCTGCCCCTTGTGGTTGACCACCCCCTGCTCCGCGTCCTCGCCCATCACGCAACCGCCCAGCGGGTGAACGGAAACGATGCTGTGTTTGAGCAGCTCGGTCCAGATCGGGTTCTCGACCCAGATCCCGCCCAACGCCTTGGTGCTCTGGTGCAGCCGATCGTTGCCAATCTTCACGTTTTCCTGCTCGCCGACGCCCGGCCAGTCGATGCGCAATTGATCCTTGCTGTCGAGCACCATGCGGCCCTTGCCGTCGTCGTGGCTCATGATCAGGTAGGTCTGCATGTTGTGCAGGGCGCCGTGATACGGGCCGCGCAGGAAGCTTTCGGCTTCACGCTCCGCGTACTTGAGCTTGCCGGTGAAACTGTCGTCGGTGGGCTTGCCGATCAACCCGGCGAACGCCGCCATGCTCGGTACCATGGGCCGGCCGAGCGCGCCGGGGATCGAGCCTTCTTCGATGACCATGCGGCTGCGCCAGTCGCCTTCGGTGCGCATGTCGATGATCGAGGTGATGCACGGGCCGACCGGTTTCATTTCATTGGCCGGATGTGCGCCGAAACCGATACCGTTGATCGGCTGGTCGCAGTTGTGGCCAAAGCCAAGGATGTCACCGTTGCCGCTCATGTTCTCGCCGAGCTGATTGGACGTAGACAAGCCTTTGTCCCGGGAGCGCAGGAGGATTTCGGTGGAGCCCAGCGTGCCCGCCGACACCACGACAATGTCAGCCTTGACGAACAGCGTCGGCGCGGAGAATTTCTCGCGGCCACTGTCCAGGTATTGAAAGTGCACGATCCAGCCATCGCCGTCGCGCTCCAGGTGCCGCACCTCGGCCTGGCAGAAAATCTCCGCACCGTGGTTCCAGGCATCCGGCAGGTAATTCATCAACGTGGTGTTCTTGGCCTTGTTGTTACAGCCCGACACGCAGTCGCCGCAGTGGTTGCACGGTAATTGCTCGACACCGACGTGGTTGAGGTTGTTCGGCAGTTTGTCGAAGGTCACGTTGATCGGCGGCTTGTAGAAATGCGCACCTTGCTTGAGGTAGTCGGCGGACTTCTGGTTAGCCTCGAGTTTGGGCAAGGTCGGAGCGGTTTTCGGGTAGGGATTGGGCTTGAGCATCTCCCGAGCCCGGGCGTAACCGTCCTTGAGCAAGGTGTCGCGATGCTCACGTACCGCCAGCGGCCAGCGCGGATCGTCGAACACACCGGGCTCCGGCTCCAGCGCGACGTTGGCGTTGATCAAGGATGTGCCACCCAGACCACAACCGACCACCACGTTTTGCTGGGCGTTGACGTGCAGGTCGAACAGCCCGGTGCGCGAACCGATGTGCCCGTCCGGGTCATGGACTTGCAGCTCTTCGGTGGCCGCCAGCATCGTATTGGGGTATTCGCCGGGCTGGATTTCCCGGCCCCGCTCCAGCAGGCACACCCGCTTGCCGGCCCGGGACAGGCGCGACGCCGCAATCCCGCCACCGTAGCCGGAGCCGATGACGATCACGTCGTAATGTTCCTTGATGTCGCTGATGGGCGTGGCAATCCGTGTCATGACTCATTTCCTCTCAGGCAGATGGGCAACTCTGTGGTTGCCTGCAATCGATAGATGAACGAACACCTGGTCACCGGGCACGGTCGGGCCTCAATGGCAGCTGCGTTTTGGCATGGATAAAAGGCTCAGGCGCTATAGGCGAGCGCGCTGATTGGCGGCGCGACGATGAATTCGTTTACGCAGCAAGGAGGCAGGTTTTGGAACACAGGTCATGCAGGGGCTTGGGTGCGAGCGATATCGCTGGCTATCCATCACGCGTTCTCCCTGAACCAGATGTGGATAAGAGACGGCTGTCCTTATGCCGTGAAAGTGAAGACAGGCGACAGATCGAAGTCAAGGAAGCGCCTTAGACCTGTATGAAATCTGATCTATCGCGTTCGGGCCTATACAGACCGTGGCTTGCAGGGTTCAGCGAACAAGTTATCCACATCTCCACCCACAGCTATTGGGGACAACTGTGGATGACGTGCCAAATATATTCACAAAAAACCAAGAAAAACCGTGACTTATCCAGAAGCAGAGTTTTGCGCAAGCGTTGATCGTTTTTTGATCAGAAGCCTGCAAGGCACGGTTTATATGACGTGCAGAGGATGGCGAACACCTTATCCACAGAAGCACCAACAGACTTTGGGGGCAACTTTGCAGGCTCTGTGGAAAACTGCTGAAAGCCGTGAGAATTCGGGGTTTGCGGGAGGATTAACGAGGGAAAAGCGCGAATTGAACATTATTTGATCAACCCACTGAAAGCCACGGTTTATATAGCCTGTAGCGGACAGCGAACATCTTATCCACAGAAGCGCCAACAGAGATTGGGGGCAAGTATCGGCGTGTGAGCGACGTTACTCTGTGGAAAAAGCTCGAAAAAACCGTGGGTTAGGCTGGTTGTTTTTTGTACGGAGGGCTGCAGGGCTTGATTGGCATGGGGTGTAGCGAGGGGCGAACATGTTATCCACAGAAGCGCTAACAGGGATTGTGGGTAAATGCGCAATCCCAGGTCAGGCAACATCGATGGTGAATGTCAGTCCGTCATCGCGAGCAGGCTCGCTCCCACAGGTGTTCGATGTCCTTACGGCCGATACATCAAATAAGCCTCACCCGTAACCCGAATCATTGGGTGGGGCGTGATCTGGCAGGTATCGACAATCCGGAAGCCATGCCGCTCATAAAACCGCCGGGCGCCGGTGTTCGCTGCATAGTCGATCAGGCTCAAGCCATTGAGCCCCAACCGGTTGGCACGGTCGTAGGCGTAGGCGAGGAATTGTTTGCCCAGGCCCTGATTGCGCCAGCCCTCATGCAGGGCCAGGCTCGAAATATAAAGGGTGTCGGGGATTTCCATCGTGGCATACGGCGCCAGGACCGGGTCGGTCACGGGAGCGGCCTGAGGATCGTGGCGCATCACGTAGCTGTGCAGCATGCCGATGACCTCTCCCCCGGCCTGCGCGATCAGGCAGTTCTGATAGGAGAAATCGACATCTTCACGGGCGTAACGAGTGGCACCCACTTCCAGCAGATCCTGCCCGGGCTCCGCCAGCTGGCTCCAGATGTAATCCGAAGCACCCTCTGACGAAATCTGGAACAAACGGGCAATCTCGCGCGCATCCGTGCGCAATGCCGGACGAAATTCAACAGCCATTATTTCCCCATAAACTTCGATGAGATGATTTTCAGGTTCTGCGTTTCCGGTATTTCATCTGTTCGGCACGAGCACTCTGTGGGAGCGGGCTTGCTCGCGAAAGCGGTGTGTCAGTCAACGATGATGTTGAAGCTGATGACCCCTTCGCGAGCAAGCCCGCTCCCACAGGTTTTGTGTGTGTGTGTGTCCAGGTTTAGCGAACCACGCCTTCTTCAATCAGCAACTTTAGGATGGCGTCAGCGCCCGCTTGTGCGCTCACGCCCTTGAGCACCTGCCCGCCTCCGCCACTGGCCTTGGCTGTCGCAGCCTTCATTCGGTCAGCACCGCTCTTGGCCTTGATCACTTTCAATCGTTTGGGCCGTGGCTTGGCCGGTTGCAGCGTGGCCACCGCCAGCAGTTCATCGTCGATCACCTCGACTTCATCCGCCTGCAACACCCCGCGCCGCGCCGGACCGTAGGCGCTCTGCCGAGGCTTGGGCGCTGCGTTATCCACAGTCGCCAGAAACGGCAGGCGCACTTTCAAGCGACGGCGCTGACCGCGAGGCAAAGCCTGCAGCACCAGCGCCGAACCACCGTCGATGGATTCAACCTGCGCCAAACCCACCACCAGCGGCCAGCCAAGGCTTTCCGCCAGCAGGAACGGCAACATGCCCGAGCCTTCGCCGGTTTCCGCCTGGCTGCCGGTCAGCACCACTTGCGCCCCGGCATCGCGCAAATACGCGGTCAATGCTGGCAGCGCGTCAGCACCTTCCGGTTGCTCCAGCACATGCAACTGCTCCAGGCCCATGCCCAGATAAGCGCGCAGTGCCGGTTCTGCAACATCGCCGGCATGCAGCACTTGCAGGTTATCTCCAGCCAGTTGCAGGCCCAGTTCAACTGCTCGTGCGTCCTGCTCGGCGCGGCGCGGCCGGCCGGAGGTCGGGTGGGCGCCGATGGACACCAGGCTGATGATTTTCGTGCTCATAACCCTTTCCTTCCCTTAAGCCGCATCGCGCTTGGCTTCATTGCGGTAAGCCTCTACCGCATCGATCAAGGCTTGAAGAATCTCGGCGCTCTCACCGATCACCGACAGGTCGGCCCGTTTGATCATGTCGCAACCCGGATCGAGGTTGATCGCCACCACCTTGTCGCAGGCACCGATGCCTTGCAGGTGCTGGATCGCCCCGGAAATGCCCACCGCCACGTAAACCCGTGCCGTGACCCAAGTGCCGGACGCACCGACCTGACGGTCGCGGGCCATGAAGCCATCGTCCACCGCCACCCGCGATGCACCTTCGGTCGCACCCAACGCCTCGGCCGTCCTGTGGAAAAGTCCCCAGTCCTTGACCCCGTTGCCGCCGGAGAAGATGAACTCCGCTTCGGCCATCGGAATCGCCGCCGGGTCCACCGCCACCGCGCCCAGATCTTCGATCCGCGACAGGCTGCGGGCGACTGCTGTGGATAACTCCACTGGCAGGGCTTCGTGACGGGTTTCGCTGACCGGTTCGGCGCATTCGGCAGCCGCCAGAATCAAGCGTGCCACCGGACGTGCAAGGTCTTGCAAACCAGCACCGGCACGGCCGATGCATTCCTGATCCTTCACCTGCCAGACCCGTGTGGCCGGGCGTTCGCCCAGTGCAGCGGCAAAGCGTCGACCCAGTTCGCCACCACCGCTGCGGCTGTCCGGCAGCAACCAGTGACGAGGGTTGAACTGGTTATCCACAGCCCGCAGGCCCTGGACGCGTTGCTCCGGTGCATAACCGCTGAATTCGTCGCCTTCCAGTACCAGCAAGCGGTCAACACCGGCCGTGGCAAAGGCATTTTCCTTGTGCTCACCAAAGACCACCGCCAGTACCGCGCCGTCCTTGCCGGCCAACTGATGGGCCAGGCCGAGCAAGTCGCGGTCGTGGCTGCTCAAGCGGCCGCCGACCATGTCCGGCACCACGCTGATGTAGAACGCAGGTTGCGGCACTTGATGCAGCGGCAATTGCACTTCAACTGCGGCCGAGCGTTTAGTCGCCCCGCCCTGCTGAGCGCCGCTGCGGTCAATCCGCTTGATGCCGTTGGGGCCGATAAAACCGATCCCGTGAGGGTTCTTGCGGATGACACCGTTAGGCCCCATCCAGCTGTGTTGCGCCGGTTGCATGGCCGCGTGCAGCGGGTGCAGACGGTTGCGGGCGATCCATTCGGCGCGTGGGTCGCGGCGGATAATGTCGCTCATCAATGCACCTCCGCAGGTTCACGTTTGGCCGGTGCCGAAGGCTTTCCCGGCGCGGCGTCTTCGAGCAAGGCGTCGGCCACCAGTTCGGCGATGTCCTTGATTAGTGGACGCGGTTCGACCACGCCTTCGAGCATCGCTGTGCACTGTGGACAACCCACGGCCACCAGTTCGGCGCCGGTTTCGCGGATGTCTTCCATGCGCATGTCGGGGATCCGCTGCTTGCCCGGAATGTCGGTGATCGGTGCACCGCCACCGCCGCCGCAGCAGCGTGAACGGAAACCGGAGCGTTGCATTTCCTTGATCTCGATGCCCAGGGCGCGCAGTACTTCGCGCGGCGCCTCGTATTCGCCGTTGTAGCGGCCGAGGTAGCACGGGTCGTGATAGGTCACGCTGCTGCCTTTGTGCTGGCCGAGGTTCAGGGCGCCTTCGCCAATGATCTCCGCCATGTAGGTGCTGTGGTGCTGCACGAGGTAGTTGCCGTCGAAGGCGCCGTACTCGTTTTTCAGCACGTGGAAACTGTGCGGGTCGCAGGTGACGATGCGGTTGAAGCTGTATTTGGCCAAAGTCTGGATGTTGCGTTTGGCCAACAGCTGGAAGGTCGCTTCGTCGCCCAGGCGCCGGGCCACGTCACCGCTGTCGCGCTCTTCAAGCCCCAGCACCGCGAAGTCGACCTTGGCCGCTTTCAGCACTTTGACGAAAGCGCGCAGGGTGCGCTGGTTGCGCATGTCGAAGGCACCGTCACCGACCCAGAACAGCACGTCGGTGGATTTCTTCTCGCTGAGCAGGTTCAGGTTCAAATCCGCCGCCCAGTTCATCCGCCCGCCCGGCGCGAAGCCGCCAGGGTTGTCGGTGGCGATCAGGTTTTCCAGGACTTCGGCGCCCTTGTTCGGGGTCGCGCCTTTTTCCAGGGTCAGATGGCGACGCATGTCGACGATGGCGTCGACGTGCTCGATCATCATCGGGCATTCCTCGACGCAGGCACGGCAAGTGGTGCAGGACCACAGGGTTTCAGCGTCCACCAGACCGTTGACAATCGGTTGATGCGGATTGCCACCGTGTTCGCCAATTGCTTTGCCCGGATACGGACTGCCAGCGAACTTGGCGTCGGTACCGCCAGCCAGGCCAACGACCATGTCCTGAATCAGTTTTTTCGGGTTCAGCGGCTGGCCGGCGGCGAACGCTGGGCATGCAGCTTCGCATTTACCGCACTGCACGCAGGCGTCGAAGCCGAGCAGTTGGTTCCAGGTGAAATCCTTGGGTTTTTCCACACCGAGTGGCGCGTTCGGATCATTCAGATCCAGCGGTTTCAACCCGGTGGAACGACCGCCGCCAAAGCGTTCGGCGCGACGGTGCCAGGCCAGGTGCAGGGCACCGGCGAAGGCGTGCTTCATCGGCCCGCCCCAGGTCATGCCGAAGAACAGTTCGCTAACGCCCCACAGCACGCCGACGCCGAGGATCGCAGCGACCACCCAACCACCGAAGTTTTCCGGAAGGATGCCGGCGACCGGCAGGGTCAGCAGGAAGAACGATGCCGAGAACGCCATCAGGCTTTTCGGCAGGCGCATCCACGGGCCTTTGGACAAGCGGGCCGGTGGGTTGCGACGGCGCAGGAACATAAAGATCGCGCCAACAAACATCACCGCCGACATCAGCAGCAGTGCATAACCGAGGATGCGGTTATGCAGGCCAAAACCATGCACCAGAATCGCCAGCACAATGGACGCCACTGCACCACCGGCCGTGGCAACGTGGGTGTTGGCAATGTATTTGTCCCGCGCGACGACGTGGTGCAAATCGACCATGTAGCGTTTGGGCATGGCGAACAGACCGCCGATCAGGTCGACTTTCGACGCCCGGCCCTGACGCCACATAGCCACCCGCCGCAACGCGCCCAGGACAGCCAGGCCCAAGGCAGCGAACAACAGGATTGGAAGAAGGGTGTTCAACATGTGGAGCTCCCAAAGACCGCAGGGTCTTGCAGGCCAAACTACCTGGATGCCTTGCTCGAATCCCTGTAGGAGCGAGGCTTGTCCGCGAAGGCGATGGATCAGCCAACATCAATGTTGAATGTCAGTCGGCCTTCGCGGGCAAGCCTCGCTCCTACAGGTTATCCACAAGCTCTTAGAAATCCTTGCACAACCGCAACGCGTCATAGATCGCCGCGTGGGTGTTGCGCTGGGCCACGCAGTCGCCGATACGGAACAGCAAGTAGCCGTCGCCCGCCTGGCTCAGCGAAGGTTGCGGCTTGATCGCGAACAGGGCTTCGATGTCCATCTGGCCTTTGTTGCGCGAGCCTTCCTTCAGCGCGTAGTAGATTTCTTCGTCCGGACGCACGCCGTTTTCGACGACGACCTGGTCCACCACCCGCTCCTCTTTGGCGCCGGTGTATTCGTTTTCCAGCACCGCCACCAGCTTGTCGCCTTCGCGGTAGACCTTCTCCAGCATCATGTCCCCGGTCATGATCACTTCTTTCGGGTACATGCTGCGGTAGTACGTCGGGAACGACGTACCGCCGATGGCCACACCCGGTTTGATGTCGTCGGTGACGATCTCGACCTGGCTGCCCTTGTCGGCGAGGAAGTCAGCCGTCGACATCCCGGTGAACTCGCAAATGGTGTCGTAGACCAGCACGTTCTTGCCCGGTGCAACCTTGCCGTCGAGGATGTCCCAGCTGCTAACCACCAGGCCTTCAGCCGCGCCCCAATGTTCGTTCTGCTCCAGGAACGGATGACCGCCGACAGCGAGCACCACCACGTCCGGACGCAGGTCGAGAATAGTCGCCGCATCCGCCGCCACGCCCAGGCGCAGATCGACTTTCAAGCGCGCCAGTTCCAGCTGGAACCAGCGAGTGATGCCGGCGATCTGGTCCCGTTGTGGAGCTTTCGATGCGGTAGTGATCTGCCCGCCGATGAATTCTTTCTTCTCGAACAGGGTCACGTCGTGGCCACGTTCGGCCGACACGCGAGCCGCTTCCATCCCGGCAGGACCGGCACCGACCACCACGACTTTGCGCTTCACACCGGTCGATTTCTCGATGATGTGCGGCACGCCCATGTATTCACGGGAAGTCGCGGCGTTCTGGATGCACAAGACGTCCAGGCCCTGGTACTGACGGTCGATGCAGTAGTTGGCGCCGACGCATTGTTTGATCTGGTCGACCTGGCCCATCTTGATCTTCGCGATCAGGTGCGGGTCGGCGATGTGGGCGCGGGTCATGCCGACCATGTCGACGTAGCCGCCTTCCAGAATACGGGTCGCCTGGTTCGGGTCCTTGATGTTCTGCGCGTGCAAAACCGGAGCCTTCACCACTTCTTTGATACCGGCGGCCAAGTGCAGGAATGGCTCCGGTGGATAACTCATGTTCGGGATAACGTTGGCCAGGGTGTTGTGGGTGTCGCAACCCGAGCCCACGACGCCGATGAAGTCGATCATGCCGGTGTCGTCGTAGTACTTGGCGATCTGTTTCATGTCCTCGTGGGACAAGCCGTCCGGGTGGAACTCATCACCGCACAGACGAATGCCGACGCAGAAGTCAGGACCGACTTCCTTGCGCACAGCCTTGATCACTTCCAGGCCGAAACGCATGCGGTTTTCGAAGCTGCCGCCCCATTCATCGGTACGTTTGTTAACCCGTGGGCTCCAGAACTGGTCGATCATGTGCTGGTGCACGGCAGACAGCTCGACGCCGTCCAGGCCACCGGCCTTGGCCCGTGCAGCTGCGCTTGCGTAGTTGCCGATGACCCGCCAGATTTCTTCCGGTTCGATGGTTTTGCAGGTCGCACGGTGCACCGGTTCACGGATGCCCGACGGCGACAACAGGGTTGGCCAATGCTCGCCGTCCCAGCGCGAGCGACGGCCCATGTGGGTAATCTGGATCATGATCTTGGCGCCATGCTTGTGCATGGCATCGGCCAGGTTCTGGAAGTGCGGAATGATCCGGTCGTCGGCCAGGTTGACCGACTTCCACCAGCCTTGCGGGCTGTCGATGGCCACGCTGGAGGAACCGCCGCAAATCGCCAGGCCGATCCCGCCCTTGGCTTTCTCTTCGTAATACTTGACGTACCGGTCGGTGGTCATGCCGCCGTCGGTGGCGTAGACCTCGGCGTGCGCGGTGCTGAGCACGCGGTTGCGGATGGTCAGTTTGCCGATTTGAATCGGTTGAAACATTGCTTCGAAAGCCATGGCGGGTTCCTCGACTTACAACGGCTTGACGGTGAACAAACCGTCGTCGTGGCCTTCTTCGGAGCCACCGTAAACCTGTTCTGCAACGGTGCGGATCGAGCTGCCACGGGCCTGAAGAATCTGATCCATGGCGCCGGCGAACCAGCCAGTGAACATGTAGTCGACCTTGCGTCCGACCTTGCCGTACACGTAGACAAATGCGGAGTGTTCGAGCTTGACGCTGGCGGTGCCTTTGTCGAGGTCGATGTCCTGGATTTTGAACAGGCCCCAGCCGCGTTGCGACAGACGCTTCATGTAATGCTCAAACACTGCGACGCCTTCCAGGCCGTGGCATTCAGCTTCTTTTTCACACCAGTGCCAGGCGGACTTGTAGCCGGCCTTGTAGAGGATTTCAGCGTAGGCGTCGGCGCCCAGCACTTCCTCGATGCCCATGTGGTTGTTGACGAAAAAGTGACGCGGCACATACAGCATCGGCAGGGCGTCGGAGGTCCAGACACCGGTTTCGCTGTCGACTTCGATTGGCAATTGCGGGGCGATCTTGGCCATGGAAACTTAACTCCAGAAAATTCGTTGTGTTGCCCCCGGCACGGACGGCCGGGGGAAAGGATTCAGAAATGCGGTGGCTTATTCGCCCCAGACGTCCTTGAGGACATTCACCCAGTTCTCGCCCATGATCTTGCGCACCACACGCTCGGAATGGCCGCGTTTGAGCAGGGTCTCGGTCAGGTTCGGGAACTCGCCCACGGTGCGGATGCCCAGCGGGTTGATGATCTTGCCGAAGCTGGTCAGACGGCGGGCGTAGCCCTTGTCATGGGTCAGGTATTCGAAGAAGTCCTGGCCGTGACCCTGGGTGAAGTCGGTGCCGATGCCGATGGCGTCTTCGCCGACGATGTTCATGGTGTATTCGATGGCTTCGGCGTAGTCGTCGATGGTCGAATCGATGCCCTTGGCCAGGAACGGCGCGAACATGGTCACGCCGACGAAACCGCCGTGGTCGGCAATAAACTTCAGTTCTTCATCGGATTTGTTGCGCGGGTGTACTTTCAGACCCGACGGCAGGCAATGGGAGTAGCAGACCGGCTTCTTGGATTCGAGGATGACTTCTTCGGAGGTCTTCGAACCGACGTGGGACAGGTCGCACATGACGCCGACACGGTTCATCTCGGCAACGATTTCACGACCGAAACCCGACAGGCCGCCGTCGCGCTCGTAGCAACCGGTGCCCACCAGGTTTTGGGTGTTGTAGCACATCTGCACGATACCGACGCCGAGCTGTTTGAAGACCTCGACGTAGCCGATCTGGTCTTCAAACGCGTGAGCATTCTGGAAGCCAAAGAGGATGCCGGTCTTGCCCTGTTCCTTGGCCTTGCGGATATCGGCGGTGGTGCGCACCGGAATCACCAGGTCGCTGTTCTCGCGGATCAGCTTCTGGCTGGCGGCGATGTTGTTGACAGTGGCCTGGAAGCCCTCCCACACCGACACGGTGCAGTTGGCCGCGGTCAGACCGCCCTTGCGCATGTCTTCAAACAGCTCGCGGTTCCACTTGGCAATAATCAGCCCGTCGATAACGATGCTGTCGGCGTGCAATTCGGCTGGGCTCATCAGGCTGTCCCCTATTAGCGATTCATGCGCCGAATCGTGTGCCGGCGCTTTGGGGCCAGCATATGCCTCGGTGCGGGGGTAGCCGGGTGCAAAAACGACAGAGGGTTTGCCGAAAGCGTCAATCCGCGACAAAGGGTCGTTAACAGGCGTCATTGCCTACCTATCCAACGCCGCCCGCTTGGGCCAGAATTCGCCGTATCACTGGATGTTTTACTGAATGCATTACTGGATTAAGGGGCGGCGGCGCAATGAAATCGATCTTCCTGGCTTTGGCACTGATGGCAACTGGCGTACAAGCAGCTGAAGAGGCCAACGACAACCCCTGCGACGCCGTCGAAAACGAAATCCAGACCCTGGAATGCTCGGCCTACAGCAGAACCACCGCCGAACAGCTGCTAAGCGACAACTTTCAGAGCCTGACCGAGCGCATGCAAACGCTTTACGGCAACAACAAGGCGCAACTGACCGACATCACCGCCAAAATCAAGACCGCGCAACAGCAATGGCTGAAAACCCGGGATGCCGATTGCGCAGTGGACGCATTTCCGGCGACCAGCGGTAGCAAAGCGTTCACCATTGCGCAGAATGATTGCGTAGCGCGCATGAGTGACGAGCGGTCGGAGTTTTTGGAGTCGATTGGGCAGGAGTGATCCTGAATCGTCCGTCGAAAGCTGGTAGCCCTACCAGCTTTTACCTTCAATTAAGATCTTTCCCACAGGTGTCACCGAGCAAGCCTACAACTCTTGCTGGGTAAGGGTTAAAGCCGTTTTTTTCGAGCAACATCCCGACAAATTTCGTTTGTTGGCCACCTGAAAAATATAAGTAAAGATTCGCAAATCCTATAAAAGACTTATATTATTCCATGAACAGCATTCACTGGACTCGAAAGGCCGTTAAGCAGCTCTTGAAATTGCATTCCGCTCATCAGATCCGGGTTCGTGATGCCATCACGGCGCTAGCTGGCATGCCTGATGTAGGCAACGTCAAAGCACTGGTTGGTCATGACTACGCCTATCGAATGCGAGTCGGTAGTTATCGGGTTATGTTCGACTGGGATGGCGCGATCAAAGTGGTCAGTATTCAAGAGGTCAAAAAACGCGATGAACGCACCTACTGAAATTCAAATCATTAACGACGCGGAGGGAAAACCGGCGTTCGTGGTTATTCCGTACGCGCAGTATGTGGCGCAGAAGATCGAGCCCGATCTGATCCCCCACGAAGTGGTCAGTCGCATCGTCGATGGCGCGACACCCATTCGCGCCTGGCGCGAACACCTGAACCTTACGCAGGATGAAGTTGCCAAGCGAATGGGCATTTCCCAACCGGCTTTCGCCCAGCAAGAAACGGCCTCCAAGCCCCGCAAGGCAACCCGTGAAAAAATTGCCGCAGCTTTTGGCATCACCGCCAACCAACTAGAGTTGTAAGCTGAACGCCAGCATCAGGAAAAGGGATTGAAATGAAAATCTGCGGCATCGAAATCAAAGGCAGCGAAGCGATCATCGCCGTGGCCTCCCTCGACGGTCAGGCGCTCAGTCACGTCGCCCTCGCCACCAGGAAAATCGCCCTCGATGAGGACGACGAAGCCGCCAACGTCAAAGTCTTCGCCGCTCAGGTGGCGTCGTTTGTCCGTGAGAACTCCATCGACCGGATCGCGATCAAGAAGCGCAGCAAGAAAGGCGAGTTCGCCGGTGGGCCGACTACGTTCAAAATCGAGGGGATTTTCCAGCTGCTGGAAAATTGCGAGGTGACACTGCTGTCGCCGCAGACCATCAATGCGCAGAATAAAAAGTTCGATTTTGCACTGCCGGAGACGCTGAACAAGTATCAGCATGAAGCGTACAAGGCGGCGTGCTCGGCCTTGATGAAGAAGTAAAAACAACACATCCCTGTAGGAGCGAGGCTTGTGTGGCGAGGGGGCTTGCCCCCGTTCGGCTGCGAAGCAGTCGTAAAACATTGCCTGCGGTGCGGCTGACACATCGCGACTGCAGGTTTTGGGGACGCTTCACGACCCAACGGGGGCAAGCCCCCTCGCCACAAACCTCGCTCCTACATTAGGGGACGGTTTCAGGCCTTCTGGCTTTGCCGGCGGTCTTCACGCGGGCAGCGCTCGAATCTCGCCCGATAACTGCGGGTGAAATACGACGGCGATTCAAACCCGCACGCGATGCTCACTTCCAACACACTCATGTTCGTCTGACGCAGCAACTGCCGCGCCTTCTCCAGCCTTAACCGCAGGTAGAAATTGCTCGGCGTGTCGTTCAGATGCAGGCGAAACAGGCGTTCCAGCTGACGCCGGGTCACTTTGATCGATTCCGCCAGCTCCAGGGTACTCAGTGGCGGTTCGCTGTGCTGCTCCATCTCCCCAATCACCTGCACCAGTTTCTTGTTGCTGATGCCATACCGCGTGGCGACTTCCATGCGCTGGTGGTCTTTGCGCGGACGGATGCGCCCGAGTACGAATTGTTCGCTGACCTGGATCGCCAGTTCCGGGCCATGGGCCTGGCCGATGAGGTCGAGCATCAGGTCGATGGAGGCCGTGCCGCCAGCAGAGGTGATGCGTCGGCGGTCGATCTCGAACAGCTCCTGAGTGACGCTGAGCTGTGGATAAGACTCCTTGAAGGCGTCGATGGCTTCCCAGTGCAAGGTCAGGCGATGGCCATCGAGCAGACCGGCTTCAGCGAGGATGAAGCTGCCGGTGTCGATGGCGCCGAGGGTCACGCCTTCGATGTCCAAACGTCGCAACCAGTGCTCCAGGGCCGGAGTGGCGAACTTCAGCGGCTCGAAACCGGCGACCACCAGCAAGGTCGCGCCTTTCTTCAGGGGTTCCAGCGCGGCATCGGCGTTGACCGACATGCCGTTACTGGCCAACACCGCCCCACCATCGGCGCTCAACACATGCCAGCGGTACAGCTCGCCGCGAAAGCGATTGGCGACCCGCAACGGCTCGATCGCCGAGATAAAACCGATCGCCGAAAAACCCGGCATCAACAAGAAGTAGAAATCCTGGGACATGGAGCGCACTCGCTTAGCAGGTAAAAAGAGGCCAGGTAACGAGAGGGCGTTAGCGTGTGGACGTTGATACGCCACTTGCAACGAGCATTCAAGGGCTCAGGTCGCTGCAGTGCAAGAGCTGGTCGCCGCAGTGCGTTTTCACGGGGGCTTTGCTGCGTAACTTGGCATCACCGGCGCATCAGACACCGGAACCCACAATAACGACCTGCCGAGGAACCCGACATGAAACGACTGATCAGCAGCTGTGTTCTTGCACTCAGCGGTACCGCTTTCTTGAGCGCCAGCGTCATGGCGGCCGAACCCGCGTCGTGCCAGAACGTGCGCATGGGCGTAGTGAACTGGACCGACGTGATCGCCACCAGCGCCATGACCCAGGTGTTGCTCGACGGCCTCGGCTACAACACCAAACAGACCAGCGCCTCCCAGCAAATCATCTTCGCCGGCATTCGCGACCAGCGACTGGACGTGTTCCTCGGTTACTGGAACCCGCTGATGACCCAGACCATCACGCCGTTTGTCGATGCCAAGCAGGTCAAAGTGCTTGAAGCGCCAAGCCTCAAGGATGCTCGCGCCACCCTCGCCGTGCCGACTTACCTCGCCGACAAAGGCCTGAAAACCTTCGCCGACATCGCCAAGTTCGAAAAAGAACTGGGTGGCAAGATTTACGGCATCGAGCCTGGCTCGGGCGCCAACACCCAGATCAAGGCGATGATCACCAAGAATCAATTTGGCCTGGGCAAGTTCCAGCTGGTCGAGTCCAGCGAGGCCGGCATGCTGGCCGCGGTGGATCGCGCCGTGCGGCGCAAGGAAGCCGTGGTGTTCTTCGGTTGGGCCCCGCACCCGATGAACGTCAACGTGCAAATGACCTACCTCACCGGCAGCGAAGACGCCCTCGGCCCGAACGAAGGCATGGCCACCGTCTGGACAGTCACCGCGCCGAAATACGCCGAACAATGCCCGAACATTGGTCGTTTGCTGAGCAACCTGACCTACACCGCCGAAGACGAGAGCCGGATGATGCAGCCGCTGCTGGATCACAAAGACGCTTTCGAATCGGCGAAGCAATGGCTCAAGGATCACCCGCAAGACAAGCAACGCTGGCTCGAAGGCGTGACCACCTTCGATGGCAAACCGGCGGCTGAAAACCTGAAACTGACCAGTAAATAAACCGATTGAACGCCGATTCGCAGCCCGACGCGGGCTGCGAACGGAATCGTCACGCCCTGTGCCACACCCAAAAATCACGCCTGTAAGGAACCTGCCTCATGAACCACGACGTCATCATCACCTGCGCACTCACCGGTGCTGGCGACACGACCGCCAGAAGCCCACACGTGCCGGTCACCCCAAAACAAATCGCCGCGGCCGCCGTGGAAGCCGCCAAGGCCGGCGCTACCGTGGTTCACTGCCACGTTCGCGACCCGCAAACCGGCAAGTTCAGCCGTGACGTGGCGCTGTACCGCGAAGTGATGGAGCGTATCCGCGAGGCCGACGTCGACATCATCGTCAACCTCACCGCCGGCATGGGCGGCGACCTGGAAATCGGCGCGGGCGAGAACCCGATGGAGTTCGGCCCGAACACTGACCTGGTCGGCCCGTTGACCCGTCTCGCCCACGTCGAAGAACTGCTGCCGGAAATCTGCACCCTGGATTGCGGCACCCTGAACTTCGGCGACGGCGACACCATTTATGTGTCCACACCGGCGCAGCTGCGTGCTGGCGCCAAACGCATTCAAGAGCTGGGGGTGAAGGCCGAGCTGGAAATCTTCGACACCGGTCACCTGTGGTTCGCCAAACAGATGATCAAGGAAGGCCTGCTGGATAACCCGTTGTTCCAGCTGTGCCTGGGCATCCCGTGGGGCGCGCCGGCCGACACCACCACCATGAAAGCCATGGTCGACAACCTACCGGCCGACGCGGTCTGGGCCGGGTTTGGCATCGGTCGCATGCAAATGCCGATGGCGGCGCAAGCGGTGCTGCTCGGCGGCAACGTGCGGGTCGGTCTGGAAGACAACCTGTGGCTGGACAAGGGCGTATTGGCGACCAATGGCCAACTGGTCGAACGCGCCAGCGAAATCCTCAGCCGCCTCGGCGCCCGCGTTCTGACGCCGGCTGAAGGCCGGGCAAAAATGGGCCTGACCAAGCGCGGTTAACCCCCACACACAAAACCCTGTAGGAGCGAGGCTTGCCCGCGAAGGCGGTTTTCCTGCCGCCAGAGATGCGTTGGATGTACCGGCCTCTTCGCGGGCAAGCCTCGCTCCTACAGGGCTTACCAAAATTCTTTAGGACATCGCCATGAGCTTTATCACTGATATCAAAACCTTCGCAGCCCTGGGCAGCGGTGTCATCGGCAGCGGTTGGGTGTCCCGCGCCCTTGCCCACGGCCTCGACGTAGTGGCCTGGGATCCGGCGCCCGGTGCCGAAGCGGCCCTGCGCAAACGTGTCGCCAACGCCTGGGGCGCGCTGGAGAAGCAAGGCCTGGCACCCGGCGCGTCGCAGGATCGGCTGCGCTTTGTCGCAACCATCGAAGAATGCGTTCGCGATGCGGATTTCATTCAGGAAAGTGCTCCAGAACGACTGGATCTGAAACTGGAACTGCACAGCAAAATCAGCGCAGCGGCCAAGCCCAATGCCTTGATCGGCTCCAGTACTTCGGGGCTGTTGCCAAGCGAGTTCTACGAGAGCTCGACCCACCCGGAACGCTGCGTGGTCGGGCATCCGTTCAACCCGGTTTACCTGCTGCCGTTGGTGGAAGTGGTCGGTGGCAAAAATACCGCGCCGGAAGCGGTGCAAGCGGCAATGAAAGTTTACGAATCCTTAGGGATGCGCCCGCTGCATGTGCGCAAGGAAGTACCCGGTTTTATCGCCGACCGTTTGCTCGAAGCGCTGTGGCGTGAGGCGCTGCACCTGGTTAACGACGGTGTGGCGACCACCGGTGAAATCGACGATGCGATTCGTTTTGGCGCAGGCCTGCGCTGGTCGTTCATGGGTACTTTCCTGACTTACACCCTGGCGGGCGGCGACGCGGGCATGCGGCACTTCATGGCGCAGTTCGGGCCGGCGTTGCAGTTGCCCTGGACCTATCTGCCGGCACCGGAGCTGACCGACAAATTGATTGATGATGTGGTGGATGGCACCAGCGAGCAGTTGGGCAAGCACAGCATCTCGGCGCTGGAGCGCTATCGTGATGATTGCTTGCTGGCGGTACTGGAGGCGGTGAAAACCACCAAAGAGAAGCATGGAATGGCGTTCGCAGACTAAACGCCCCCCTGTAGGAGCGAGGCTTGCCCGCGAAGAACGATAACTCGGTCTACCTGATGCACCGTGTAATCGTTCTTCGCGGGCAAGCCTCGCTCCTACAGGCCTCAACCATTTCGGATGTGACATCATGCCCACCCTCACCACCTACCAAACCAAAATCATCCCCGATTGGGTCGACTACAACGGCCACCTGCGCGATGCCTTCTATCTGCTGATTTTCAGCTACGCCACCGACGCGCTGATGGATCGGCTGGGCATGGACAGCAACAACCGCGAAGCCAGCGGCAATTCGCTGTTCACCCTCGAGCTGCACCTCAACTACCTGCACGAAGTGAAGCTCGATGCCGACGTCGAGGTGCATACCCAGATCATCGGCCATGACCGCAAGCGCCTGCACCTCTACCACAGCCTGCATCTGGTGGGCGGTGACAAGGAGCTGGCGGGCAATGAACAAATGCTGCTGCACGTCGACCTTGCCGGGCCGCGATCCGCACCGTTCAGCGAAGAAACCTTGAGCAAGCTGCAAGCCATTGTCGCCGAGCAAGCCGACCTGCCCGCCCCCACCTGGATCGGCCGAGTGATTGCTTTACCCCCCGAAAAATAACAAGGAGCTCGTCATGAACACCGCCGCCGCTTTTGCCGATTTCCGCACCTACCCGTTGATCAGCGCGTTGACCGCCGTGCACACCCTGGCGGACCGAATTCAAGTGCAGTGGGCGGACGGTCGGGTCAGCCCTTTTCATCATCAATGGCTACGGGATAACTGCCCGTGCCCGCAGTGCGTCTACACGGTGACCCGCGAGCAAGTGCTGGAAATCGTCGATGTCGCGGAAAATCTGATCCCCACCAGCGCTCGAATCGATACCGATGGTTGCTTGTGTGTCGATTGGCAGGACGGCCACCTCAGCCGCTTCGACCCGGGCTGGCTGCGAGCCCACGCCTATGACGACGAAACCCGCGCCGAACGCCGGGCCGCCAAACCGAAAAGCAAGCTGTGGGACAGCCAGCTGAAGTTGCCGGTGTTCGACTATCAGGCGTTGATGGACGACAACGATGCCTTGCTGCAATGGCTGCTGGCCGTGCGCGACATCGGCCTGACTCAGGTTCGCGGCGTACCGACTGAGCCGGGCTCGCTGAAGCTGATCGCCCAACGGATTTCGTTCATTCGCGAGAGCAATTTCGGTGTGCTGTTCAACGTGCAATCCAAGGCCGACGCCGACAGCAATGCCTACACCGCCTTCAACCTGCCGCTGCACAGCGATCTGCCGACCCGGGAGTTGCAACCGGGGCTGCAATTTCTGCATTGCCTGGTCAATGACGCCGACGGTGGCGAGAGCATTTTCGTCGACGGTTTTGCCATCGCCCAAGCCTTGCGCCAGGAAGATCCCGAGGCGTTTCAAGCCTTGTGTGAAATTCCCGTGGAGTTCCGCAACAAGGACCGCCACAGCGACTACCGCTGTCTGGCGCCGATCATCGCCCTGGATGCTTTCGGGCAGGTGTCGGAAATCCGCATGGCGAACTTTCTGCGTGGGCCGTTCGATGCTTCAGTCGAGCAGATGCCCAAGCTGTATCGCGCTTACCGTCGCTTCATTGCGATGACCCGCGAGGCGCGTTTCCGGGTGGTGGCGCGGCTCAAACCCGGTGAGCTGTGGTGCTTCGACAACCGTCGCACCCTCCACGCCCGCAACGCTTTCGACCCCGCTACCGGCGCCCGGCATTTCCAGGGCTGCTATGTTGATCGGGATGAATTGCTGTCGCGGATTTTGGTGTTGCAAAGATAAACCGCGTCATCGTTCTTCGCGGGCAAGCCTCGCTCCTACAGGAATCACGCAAAACTCTGTAGGAGCGAGGCTTGCCCGCGAAAGCGTCAGCCCAATCAACACTTTCATCACTGATTCACAGGCAAAAAAAACCCCGATCAAGCCGTGACAGGATCGGAGCTGAGGAGGGTACTGTTGAGGAGCTGTTGCGCGAGGGTGACCAAACCTTCGTGAAGCCAGCTGAATCCAGTGTGCCCATTCCCATGCATGGCAAGTTAGCCGAAAACGACCTGTTCATAGGTATTGCGGCCATTGCGACAAATCGTCCTTGCCGCCATCCACAGCCCCTACCAGAATCGAGCCACGACACCGTTCCCTGAAGAAGGATTGCGTCATGATGCACGCCGATTTGATTGACCAGGAAGACCTGTTGGGCCAGCTGAAATCGTTGGGCTTTCAAGTACCGAGCGGCTCCACGGCCGAACAGGCTTGCGAGTGTGCGGTGCGAGGCTTGAACGATGAGCGGGCGATGACACTGCGCACCATGGTCAAGCAGATGTACACCAGCAGCGCGACCATCCTGCCGGCCGTGCGCCAGGCGATCGACAAACAATTGCTGCCGGCGCTGGCGGAGTATCAGCAGAGCCGTAGCGCCTGATAGATTGCCTTCGCGGGCAAGCCTCGCTCCTACAGGTTTGGCGTCGTATCGAACAATCGCGATCGACATCAATCCTGTAGGAGCGAGGCTTGCCCGCGAATGAAGCCCGCGCGGTCTAGAGCCTTACGCTCGCGAAAGTCGACTCATTGCGCGCCTGACTCAACGCCGACAGCGGCCCGGACAATGGCGACAGCACCAGTGCTTGCGGCAGCGGCATCATCGCCACTTGTTGTGTGGTGTTGGAACCCACGCGCTCGTCGCGCGGCGGAATGCCGAAGTATTCGCGGTAGCACTTGGAGAAGTGCGGCGTAGACACGAACCCACATACCGACGCCACTTCGATGATCGACATCGGCGTTTGCTTGAGCAGTTGCCGAGCGCGGATCAGGCGCAGTTTCAGGTAGTAACGCGACGGCGAGCAGTGCAGGTATTTCTGGAACAACCGCTCCAGCTGACGACGCGAAACGGCGACGTATACCGCCAATTCGTCGAGGTCGATCGGTTCTTCGAGGTTGGCTTCCATCAGCGCGACGATTTCCTGCAACTTCGGCTGGTTGGTGCCGAGCATGTGCTTGAGCGGCACGCGCTGGTGATCCTGCTCGTTGCGGATGCGCTCGTAGACGAACATTTCCGAGATCGCGGCCGACAGTTCACGACCGTGATCGCGGCTGATCAGGTGCAGCATCATGTCCAGCGGCGCGGTGCCGCCGGAGCTGGTGAAACGGTTACGGTCGAGGGTGAACAGTCGGGTGCTCATGGCTACCCGCGGGAAAGCTTCCTGCATCGACGCCAGGCATTCCCAGTGCACGCTGCAATCGAAACCGTCCAGCAGGCCGGCGCACGCCAGAGCCCAGCTACCGGTGCAGACCGCGCCGAGACGACGGGACTGACGCGCCTGGCTTTGCAGCCACGACACGTGCTCGCGGGTCACGGTACGCTGAATGCCGATACCGCCGCAGACGATGATGGTGTCCAGGGGAGGCGCTTTGTGCATGGAGGCGTCGGGGGTGATCTGCAGACCGTCACTGGCCCAGACCTGACCGCCATCGACGGTGAGTGTGGTCCAGCGATACAGCTCGCGGCCGGACAATTGGTTGGCCATGCGCAGAGGTTCTACTGCGGAGGCCAGAGAAATAAGCGTGAAATTGTCCAGCAGCAAAAAGCCGATGGATTGAGGCGCACGGTTCTGGGGTTGGGCCCCGGAGTTGAACGTCGTCATCGCGGTATCTCCTCACACAAAGCGGGTGATGGCCTCAGGCGGAGGCTCTTTTTATTGCCATCGTTCTCGCGTGGGAGACGGGCTTTGTAATGACAGAGCAATTGCCATGCCTAAAATTGAATGCGCGTTCAATAACTCCTGAAAACGACGTCGCGATGTGTCTAAATATGACATGCAGAGACGGGAGGTTATAAGTGCCATCAAGGGCCGCAGCCCCTCTGCCCCGTTGCGTGTGAGCAAATCGGTAGCACTTGTGGGAACAGGGCTGCGACCCTCTCCGGGAGAGTGTCACCGCAAGCACGGGTGACGGACGGTCAAGGCTGGTTTGGATCCCTGACCTTGGGTGAGGCGCTTATCTGTAAGCGACGCGCCAAAAGGTGGCGCGTTTTGGTGCGGGTGTTCACTTGCCGCGCAGTTTTGACTGGTCTGAAGCTAATGGGATCTCTGTGGCGAGGGGGCTTGCCCCCGTTGGGTCGCGCAGCGGCCCTGAAATCTTTACGACTGCTGCGCAGCCGAACGGGGGCAAGCCCCCTCGCCACAGGTCAACCCGGTCTCAACACTCAACCGCGCTAACCGCTAACCCACCGCGCGATGTCTCTTTATATTTGTCGTGCATGTCGGCACCGGTATCACGCATGGTGCGGATCACCCGGTCCAGCGAGATAAAGTGCTGACCGTCGCCGCGCAGCGCCATCTGCGCTGCGTTGATCGCTTTCACCGCGGCAATCGCATTGCGCTCGATGCACGGCACTTGCACCAGCCCGCCCACCGGGTCGCAGGTCAGGCCCAAGTTATGTTCCAGGCCGATTTCCGCCGCGTTGCACAGTTGCTCCGGTGTGGCACCGAGAATCTCCGCCAACCCGGCCGCCGCCATGGCGCAGGCCGAACCGACTTCCCCCTGGCACCCGACCTCGGCACCGGAAATCGAGGCGTTCTTCTTGCACAGAATCCCCACCGCTGCGGCACTGAGGAAGTAGTCGACCACGTTGGCGTCGGTCACTGCCTCGCTGAACTTCATGAAGTAGTGCAGCACCGCCGGAATGATTCCCGCCGCGCCGTTGGTCGGCGCCGTAACCATGCGCCCGCCAGCAGCGTTTTCTTCGTTGACCGCCAGGGCGAACAGGTTGACCCACTCCATGGCGCTCAAGGTCGAGCCGATCACGTTGGGCTTGTTCAACTCCTGCAGGCTACGGTGCAGTTTGGCTGCGCGACGACGCACATTCAGGCCGCCAGGCAGGATGCCTTCGTGCTTGAGGCCTTGCTCCACGCAATCTTGCATCGCGCGCCAGAGTTTCATCAGGCCGGCGCGAATTTCCTCTTCGCTGCGCCAGACTTTCTCGTTGGCCATCATCAGCTCTGCAACGCGCAGGTTGTGCTGCTTGCAGAGACTGAGCAGCTCGACGGCACTGGAGAAGTCGTAAGGCAGCACGGTGCGATCCAGATCCACCACGCCGCTGGAAGCCTGGGCCTCATCGACGACAAAACCGCCGCCGATGGAATAGTAGGTGTCGCGATGCAACTCGCCGTGATCGCCTTCGGCAACCAGGGTCATGGCGTTGGGATGGAACGGCAGGTTCTCGTCGATCAGGCGCATGTCCCGGGCCCAGATGAACGGGACCGACAAACGACTGTCGAGCAATAGCGTGCCGGTTTCACGCAGGGTCTCGATGCGGATGCCGATTTGCGACGGATCAATTGCGTCCGGCCATTCGCCCATCAACCCCATGATCACCGCGTTGTCGCTACCGTGACCGATGCCGGTGGCCGAAAGCGATCCATAAAGCTGAACTTCGACGCGACACACCTGCTCCAGAAGCCCCCGCTCGCGCAAATTCTGCACGAACAGCGCCGCGGCGCGCATAGGCCCCACGGTGTGCGAACTGGAAGGGCCGATGCCGATTTTGAACAAGTCGAAAACGCTGATAGCCATTACTGCTGAACTCCTGGATGTGCCTGCTCCAGGCGCAAAAGCGCCCAGTGACGGAGCTGCTACGCTCAAGCTGCAATCCGCCGAGATGGCCGCATCATCAGGCTTTTGTCATGTCGTTCAACGTCTCACACCGACGCACTCATGCTCGCTAGCGCCGCAGGCCGCTTACGCTGTGTTTTCGCCGTTTTCTTGCGGATCAGAGGGGCAAAACGGGCTGAAAAAAGCTGTAAACGACGTTACCGACACTGGATGCGACCATCCCTGTACTGGTTACGACGCACCCTGTAGGCGTCAGATTTTCACTGGTACATGATCGTATCGACTCGATTGCAAGGCGCCGTGGTAGAGCTGTCTCCAAAACGCCATCCAACCGCAACAGATAAGTGCGGTGGTCCAGTCGGAACACTGCCAAAAAAAACACCAAGGAGTCGCCCCTTATGAAAGGTTCCCCGTCGTTGTTGTTGGCCGCCATGCTGAGTCTGCCGTTTCTGGCTCAAGCCGCAGAACCGGCCCAATGCAGCACCGTAAACTTCTCCGATGTCGGCTGGACGGACATTACCGTCACTACCGCCACTACCAGCGTCGTTCTCGATGCCCTGGGCTACAAGACCAAGACCACGATGATTTCCGTGCCAGTGACCTACAAGTCCCTGGCCGACGGCAAGAACATGGACGTGTTCCTCGGCAACTGGATGCCGACCATGGAAAACGACATCAAGGCCTACCGCGATGCCGGCACCGTGGACACCCTGCGCGCTAATCTGGAAAACGCAAAATACACACTCGCCGTCCCCGAAGAGTTGTATAACAAAGGTCTGAAAGATTTCGCCGACATCGCCAAGTTCAAGAAAGAACTCGACGGCAAGATCTATGGCATCGAACCGGGTAACGACGGCAACCGCCTGATCCAGAGCATGATCGACAAGAACGCCTTCGGCCTGAAAGACGCCGGCTTCAAGGTGGTCGAGTCCAGCGAGGCAGGCATGCTCTCGCAAGTCGATCGCGCCCAGCGCCGCAACACCGCCGTGGTGTTCCTGGGCTGGGAACCGCACCCGATGAACACGCGTTTCAAGATGAAGTACCTGACTGGCGGCGACGAATACTTCGGCCCGAACTTCGGCCAGGCGACCATCTACACCAACACCCGCAAGGGTTACGCACAGGAATGCAACAACGTTGGTCAGTTGCTGAAAAACCTGGTGTTTACCCTCGACATGGAAAGCACGCTGATGGGCAACGTCCTGGACGACAAAATGAAACCTGACGCGGCCGCCAAGGCCTGGCTGAAGAAGAATCCACAGGTGCTCGATACCTGGCTTGCTGGCGTGACCACCATTGACGGTAAACCTGGCCTGGAGGCCGTGAAAGCCAAGCTTGCGCAGTAATGCTTACGCCGGGCGAGTTCGCTCGCCCGGGCTGTTTATTCCCTTGCATGCGGACGTTCACTACCATGCTGATTGATCAGAAAATACCTTTAGGCCAGTACATCGCGGGCTTCGTTGAATGGTTGACGCAAAACGGCGCCAGCACCTTCGACGCAATCGCCGTGTCACTGGAAACGATGATCCACGGCGTGACTTTTGCGCTGACCTGGTTCAACCCGCTGGCATTGATCGGCCTCATCGCGCTACTGGCACACTTCATCCAACGCAAATGGGGCCTGACCGTTTTCGTCATCGCCTCCTTTCTGCTGATCCTCAATCTGGGGTACTGGCAGGAAACCATGGAAACCCTCGCCCAGGTGTTGTTCGCCACCCTGGTGTGCGTGCTGATCGGCGTGCCGTTGGGCATCGTCGCCGCGCACAAACCGATGTTCTACACAGTGATGCGGCCGGTGCTCGATCTGATGCAGACCGTGCCGACCTTCGTGTACCTCATTCCTACCCTGACCCTCTTCGGTCTGGGTGTGGTCCCGGGTCTGATCTCGACGGTGGTGTTCGCGATTGCCGCGCCCATCCGCCTGACCTACCTGGGTATCCGCGATGTTCCAGACGAACTGATGGACGCCGGCAAGGCCTTTGGCTGCTCGCGCCGTCAACTGCTCTCGCGAATTGAACTGCCCCACGCCATGCCAAGCATCGCGGCCGGTATCACCCAGTGCATCATGCTGTCGTTGTCGATGGTGGTGATTGCGGCACTGGTGGGCGCCGATGGCCTGGGCAAACCCGTGGTCAACGCACTGAACACTGCTGATATCGCCCTGGGCTTCGAAGCAGGCCTGGCGATCGTACTGCTGGCGATCATGCTCGACCGTATCTGCAAACAACCCGACGCTAAAGTAGGGGGTGACGCATGAGCATTATTCGCTTCGAAGACGTGGACGTGATCTTCTCCAAAGACCCGCGCGCGGCCCTCAAACTCCTCGACCAGGGCATGACCCGCAACGAGATTCTGAAAAAGACCGGGCAAATCGTCGGTGTCGAAAAGGCCAGCCTGGACATCGAAAAAGGTGAAATCTGCGTACTGATGGGTCTGTCCGGCTCCGGTAAATCCAGCCTGCTGCGTTGCATCAACGGCCTCAACACCGTCAGCCGTGGCAAGTTGTTCGTCGAGCACGAAGGCAAGCAGATCGACATCGCCTCGTGTACGCCGGCGGAACTGAAAATGATGCGCACCAAGCGCATCGCGATGGTGTTCCAGAAGTTCGCCCTGATGCCTTGGCTGACGGTGCGCGAGAACATCAGCTTCGGTCTGGAAATGCAGGGTCGCCCCGAGAAGGAACGCCGCAAACTGGTGGACGAGAAGCTTGAGCTGGTGGGCCTGACCCAGTGGCGCAACAAGAAACCCAATGAGCTCTCCGGTGGCATGCAACAGCGTGTCGGTCTGGCCCGAGCACTGGCGATGGACGCCGACATTCTGCTGATGGACGAACCGTTCTCGGCCCTCGACCCGCTGATTCGCCAAGGTCTGCAAGACGAACTGCTGGAGCTGCAACGCAAACTGAGCAAGACCATCGTTTTCGTGAGTCACGACCTCGATGAAGCCCTGAAGCTCGGCAGCCGTATTGCGATCATGAAGGACGGCCGGATCATCCAGTACAGCAAACCGGAAGAAATCGTCCTCAACCCTGCGGATGATTACGTGCGTACCTTCGTCGCCCACACCAACCCGCTGAACGTATTGTGTGGTCGCAGCCTGATGCGCACCCTGGACAACTGCAAACGCATCAACGGTTCGGTGTGCCTGGATCCGGGCGGCGATTCGTGGCTGGACCTGGCAGAGGGCAACACCATCAAAGGCGCACGCCAGAACGGCTCGAGCCTGGACCTGCAGAACTGGATACCAGGGCAAGCGGTTGAAGGTTTGGGGCGTCGGCCAACACTGGTGGACTCCAACATCGGCATGCGCGATGCGCTGCAGATTCGTTACCAGACCGGCAACAAGCTGGTGTTGCACGACAACAACAAGGTTGTCGGGATCCTTGGCGACAGCGAGTTGTATCACGCGCTACTCGGCAAGAACCTGGGGTAAGAAGCAACAGACACAAAAACGCCGCGAGAGATCGCGGCGTTTTTGTTTGCGGGATATCGGGTCATGCAGTTTTGCGGCTGATGACCCCTTCGCGAGCAAGCCCGCTCCCACAGGTTAGGGGTTGAATCATAAATAGGTGATCAACCGAATACCTGTAGGAGCGAGGCTTGCCCGCGAAGAATACGACGCGGTATCACTGGAACACCGCGCCACTCACCTATTAGCTATAAACCCGGCCAAGCAACTGCCGATGGCTTTCAAACTGATCGAGCACGTCACGAGTGATCTGATCCTGCGTGAAGCCCATCAAGTCGTAATCCTGGCTGCCGTTGTGCAGGTACACCTCGGCGCGGTAGTAACGTGCGCGCGGTTCATCAGCGCTTTCAGCAGACACCGTGTCGCTCGCCGCCGCCAGATAACCGTCCAGGCTCACTTCGTAGACAAAAGGGTTGCCCTCTTCCATCTCGATCCGCACGCCCATGCAGCGTTTCGACTTGCCCAGCAACGTCTGCACATCCAGGCCCTGAGCACGCAATTGCACAGCGGCGTCTTCCAGCGCCGGGCTGACTTGCTTGTCCATGAAACGCTGAACGATCGATTGGTTCGGTTGCAGGTCCAGCTGGGTCAGACGCTCGCTGAAACCACGACGACCACGCGCTGCCAGTTCCGCTTGCTCCTGTTCGATTTGCACGTCCTGGCGCATGGCCTTGTGCAAGCCAAACATGAAGAACACCAGCACTACGGAGAACGGCAGACCGGCCAGCACCACCATGGTTTGCATGGCTTCGAAGTTACCGGCGAACAACAGACCGATGGTCACCAGAGTGATCACTGCCGACCAGAAAATCCGCAGCCAGTGCGGCGCATCTTCGTCAACATTGCCGCCCTTGCAGGAAAGGTTGGCCATCATCACCGCGCCGGAATCCGCCGGGGTCAGGAACAGCACGAAGCCGACAAAAATCGACACGCCGATCACGATCTTCGACGCTGGATAATGCTCAAGCAACTGGTAGATCGCCATCGACGGCTGTTCCAGCGCCGTCTTCCCGAGTTCCACCGCCCCATGGTTCATCACCAGGTCCAGGGCCGAGTTACCGAAGATCGACAGCCATGCCAGGGTGAAGCCCAGCGGAATCAGCAACACGCCGGCCACCAACTCACGCACCGTGCGACCACGGGAAATACGCGCGATGAACATGCCGACAAATGGGGCCCAGGAAATCCACCAGGCCCAGTAGAACAGAGTCCACAGGCCCAACCAGCGGTCAGACTTCTCACTGTCGCCTTCGTACACGTAGAGGTCGAAGGTCTTCAGCACCACGCCGTTCAAGTAGTCGCCGATGTTCTGCACAAAGCCGTTAAGCAGGTGCAGGGTCGGGCCGAACAGCAGCACGAAAATCAGCAGGCCGCTGAACAACACGATGTTCAAGTTGGACAGGCGGCGAATACCGTTTTCCACGCCAGACACAGCGGCGATGGTCGCCACGGTGCTCATCACAATGATCACGATCAGCAGGTTGGTGTTGCTGTGCTCCATGCCGAACAGGTTTTCCAGCCCCGACGACACTTGCAGCGAACCGATCCCCAGGTTCGTCACCAGCCCCAGCAGGGTCACGAACATGCCGAAGCCGTCCACCGCATGACCGGCCGCGCCTTTGACCCAACGCTCGCCGACCAGCGGATACAGCGCCGACCGCAACGCCAGCGGCTGGTTATGACGGTAGGCAAAGTACGCCACGGCCAGGCCGACCAGTGCGTAGATCGCCCAGCCATGCAGGCCCCAATGCAGGAATGTCAGTTGCACCGCCTGACGGGCCGCAAGGTTGCTGCCGGCCACGCCTTCCGGCGGATTGAAATAGTGGTCCAGCGGCTCGGATGCACCGAAGTACAGCAAGGAAATGCCGATGCCCGACGAGAACAGCATCCCCGCCCAGGCGCCGTAGCTGAAGTCAGGAGTATCGTCCTTGCTGCCCAGTTTGAGTTTGCCGTAGGACGAAAACGCCAGGCCAACCACAAAAACCAGGTAGGCGGCGATCACCACCATGTAATACCAGCCGAAGCTGCGGGACAACCACGCCTGGGCAATGCCGAGCATTCTGCCGGCCTCTTGCGGGGCGATGATCAGAATGGCGGTCAACAGCAGAATCAACGCGGTAGAGGTGTAGAACACCCAACCGTTGACCGTCACCTTCTCGGGTGGGGTCTTTATTAGAGAGGCAGAACTCATGGCACAGATGCTCCAGGCAGTGCGAGAGAAGAACACAAGGCAACGCGTTACCCGACCAATCGGTTAGTTGGCAGCCGACCGGCGGGTGATATAAAGACACCCCGAAAAAAGCCCGAAACCCTTGGAACGCCTGTGCGTATAGGTTTCGAGCATTTTTGGATGTCGGGTTATCGCCATTTACACGTAGGAAAAATCTGTAAGCAGCGACGATTTGTCGCAGATCTTATTCTTTGTTGATTGAACGTTCAATCAAAACAAAATAGACTGGCCCTCAACCCGGTAGCCGTTATTCGTCTACGGGAAGGCCTAAGGAGATGTGCAAGATGCCCAAGGTCGGTATGCAACCCATCCGCCGCCAGCAATTGATCGAAGCCACGCTACAGGCCGTCGATCAGGTCGGCATGGGGGACGCCAGCATTGCGCTGATCGCCCGTTTGGCCGGTGTCTCGAATGGCATCATCAGTCACTACTTTCAGGACAAGAACGGCCTGATCGCCGCCACGGCGCAGTATCTGATGAGTGTCCTCAGCGAGAACGTCACCGCGCGCCGTCAGGCGCTGGAGGACACCAGCCCACGGGCTCACCTTCAGGTGATTATCGAAGGCAACTTCGACGCCAGCCAAGTCAATGGCCCGGCAATGAAAACCTGGCTGGCCTTCTGGGCCACCAGCATGCATCACCCGTCATTGCACAGGTTGCAGCGGATCAACGATCACCGTCTGTATTCCAACCTGTGCTGCCAGTTCCGCCGTGTGTTGCCGCTTGATCAAGCGCGCAGCGCCGCCCGCGGCCTGGCAGCCCTCATTGATGGTTTGTGGTTGCGCGGCGCGCTGTCGGGAGATGCTTTCGACACCGGGCAGGCGCACCAGATCGCTTACGAATACATGGATTTCCAACTGGCCAAGCAGGTGAGTTAGAGCACACAGAACCGCTCAGCACCTGAACCGCCACTGACCAGCGTTGCCAAGGCTTTACGGCACGCCCGGTGGTTAACGCCAACTAACTTATGCACTTGCGAGGACTTTATGGCCCGTTTCGAACTGCAAAAACTCTACATCGATGGCGGCTACAGTGACGCCAGCAGCGACGCCACTTTCGAAGCCATCAACCCGGCTAACGGTGAAGTCCTCGCAACCGTACAACGTGCGACCCAGTCAGACGTTGAGCGCGCTGTGGTCAGCGCCGAAAAGGGCCAGAAAATCTGGGCTGCAATGACTGCCATGGAGCGTTCGCGCATCCTGCGTCGTGCCGTCGACATCCTGCGCGAGCGCAACGATGAACTGGCCGCCCTGGAAACCCTGGACACCGGCAAGGCGTACTCCGAAACCCGTTACGTCGACATCGTTACCGGCGCTGACGTGCTGGAGTACTACGCAGGCCTGGTGCCGGCCATCGAAGGCGAACAGATTCCGCTGCGCACCACGTCTTTCGTCTACACCCGTCGCGAGCCGCTGGGTGTCGTGGCCGGTATCGGCGCGTGGAACTACCCGATCCAGATCGCTTTGTGGAAATCCGCACCGGCCCTGGCAGCCGGTAACGCAATGATCTTCAAGCCAAGCGAAGTCACCTCCCTGACCACGCTGAAACTGGCCGAGATCTACACCGAAGCAGGCCTGCCAGCCGGCGTGTTCAACGTACTGACCGGCAGCGGCCGTGAAGTCGGTACCTGGCTGACCGAGCATCCGCGCATCGAAAAAATCTCCTTCACCGGCGGCACCGACACCGGCAAGAAGGTCATGGCCAGCGCTTCCGCCTCGTCGCTCAAAGACGTGACCATGGAACTGGGCGGCAAATCCCCGCTGATCATTTTCGACGACGCCGACCTCGATCGCGCCGCCGACACCGCGATGATGGCCAACTTCTACAGCTCCGGTCAGGTCTGCACCAACGGCACTCGCGTGTTCGTACCGAGCCACCTGAAAGCCGCGTTCGAAGCCAAGATCGTTGAGCGCGTTGCCCGCATTCGCGTCGGCAACCCGCAAGACGAGAACACCAACTTCGGCCCGCTGGTCAGCTTCGCCCACATGGAAAGCGTGCTGGGTTACATCGCCAAAGGTAAGGAAGAAGGCGCCCGCCTGCTGTGCGGCGGCGATCGTCTGACCGACGGCGAATTCGCCAAAGGCGCGTTCGTGGCACCGACCGTGTTCACCGACTGCACCGACGAGATGACCATCGTTCGCGAAGAAATCTTCGGCCCGGTGATGAGCATCCTGAGCTACGAAACCGAAGAAGAAGTGATCCGTCGCGCCAACGACACCGAGTTCGGCCTGGCCGCTGGCGTCGTCACCAAAGACCTGAATCGCGCTCACCGTGTGATCCATCAACTGGAAGCCGGTATCTGCTGGATCAACGCCTGGGGCGAGTCCGACGCCAAGATGCCGGTCGGCGGCTACAAGCAGTCGGGTGTGGGGCGTGAGAACGGCATCAGCTCGCTGAACAACTTCACACGCATCAAATCGGTACAGGTCGAACTGGGCGATTACGCCTCGGTGTTCTAAGGCCCGAGTCTTGTGTTGCCCGCGA